>JBAZDX010000002.1:0-254364 GCA_041654255.1 Sulfurimonas sp. | reverse complement strand
TCTCGAAAAGATAGCTAAATCTTTTAAATCTGGAATATCCTCTTATCCCATTGAATAGATAATCTGTTTGCATTCTTCACTCTTTAGTTCTCCTCTAAAGAGTGCCATATGTTTCTGAACTTATACAGTTTTTTCCTCGTTCCCAAGTTTCACTTGGGAATGCATACATAAATAAAACAAAAATAGTAAATCAAGATACACACTCCCAAGCACAGCGTGGGAGCGAGAAATGGAATAAATTTCTAACAATCCTTATCAAGCTCAAGAACATCTACATCAAATATTTCAGACTCTCCTGAACTTAAAATTGAAAGAGGAAAGATATGCTCCTTGAAGCGATTAATAATTTGTTGTTTTCCTCGTTCCCAAGTTTCACTTGGGAATGCATACATAAATAAAACAAAATAATAAACTAAAATACACACTCCCAAGCGCAGCATGGGAGCGAGAGTAGTATAAACAAATAGAACACTACAAAAAAATGACAATCTGCAATAAAATTTACATAACATAAAACACTCTGCTACTATTAAACAAAAAGGCACTTTTATGGGAAGAAGCAGATATAAGATATATGAACCGACTCATCCGCACTTTGTTACATGTACCATTCTTCACTGGATACCTATATTTACAAGAGTAGAGACTACAAGCATCATATTTGAGAGTTTAAAGCACCTTCAACAGGCAGATAGCCTAAAACTATATGCATATGTGATACTTGAAAATCATTTGCATTTGGTTGTAAGCAGTGACGACATAGGTAAATCAATGAGAAAATTTAAAGCTCATACCGCAAAAGAGATTTTAAAACTGCTTCAAGAAAAAGATGTAAAAACCATACTTGAGCAGTTGGCTTTTTACAAAAAGGCGCACAAAAAAGAGACAACTTATCAGCTTTGGCAAGAGGGGATACAGCCTAAGCTTATTCAAGATGACAAGATGATGATTGAGAGGATTAACTATATACATCAAAATCCTGTAAAAAGAGGTTACATAGATGAGGCTAAGTTTTGGCGATATTCGAGCGCCAGAGATTACGAAGGTGTTGAAGGGCTGATTAATGTCTGTAGGTTCTGGTAAGTAAAAAAACAGGTACATGTATGCATTCCCAAGTAAAACTTGGGAGCGAGAAAAAACACTAAAAAAAGTTGTAATGTCAAGTTTTTAATTTTAATGATAAAATTGCACCATAAAAATAAGTACGCTTTGAGCGTAAGTGAGGAAGTGCCTTTGGGGTATAAAATTTTAGTAACAAATGATGACGGATACGAGGCAAAAGGTCTGCTTTCGCTGGTAAAAGCACTTAGAGAGCTTGATGGTGTTGAAGTAACTGTTGTAGCCCCTGCAAATGAGAAGTCGGCGTGCGGACACTCTCTTACCATAATACGTCCGCTTCGTTTCATAGGAGTAGAGGACAACTTTTTTAAACTTGATGACGGAACACCGAGTGACTGCGTCTATCTTGCACTCAGCACCATATTTGTAGATGCAAAGCCTGATTTGCTCATTAGCGGGATAAACCGCGGCTCAAATATGGGCGAGGATATTACATACTCCGGAACGGCTGCGGGAGCCATGGAGGGAGTGTTGCATGACATCCCATCGATAGCAATCTCTCAAGTTATGGATTTTACAGACCCCGACGGCGATTTTACTCTGGCGCAAGAGACCATTAAAAAGCTGGTTTTAAAGATAAAAGATGGTTCTTTTCCTTTGCCTGAGAGAGAGTTTTTAAACGTAAATGTTCCTCCTGACATTGATTCTACCGACAATAAAGATGCAAAAATACTCATAACCTACGCAGGATACAGACTTTATGCAAATGATTCGCATCTGCACAGAAATCCTAGAGGCGAGGAGTACTACTGGCTTGGACTTCATCCTCTAAACTTCTCAGCCCGCAGAGGCAACGAGGGTATAAGCGACTATGAAGCGATTAGAGATGGAAACATATCTATAACCCCGATTCATCTCGATATGAGCGCATATAAGAGTATAAACAGGCTAAAAGAGTGGATAGAGCAATAGTGAAATATGAACGCATAAAATCCCTTTTAGGTGATGACTTTTCCAAGCTTCAAAATGCAAAAATTTTACTTTTAGGAGTCGGCGGAGTCGGCGGACACTGTCTTGACTGTCTAAGTCGAAGCGGCGTTGCGCATATTACGATTGTTGATTTTGACACTTATGACCTCTCAAACCAAAACCGCCAGATGTGGTCGGAGCTTCATGAGGGCGAGATAAAAGTGGAGGCGTTAAAGACGCACTACCCGCATGTAGAGATTATAAACGCAAAAATAGATGAGCAGTGGGTTTGGGATTTTGACTTTGACGAGTATGACGCAGTTCTTGATGCGATTGACGACATAAGAGCAAAACTCGCCCTTGCCCAAAAGTGCTACAAAAAGCTAATCTCTTCTCTTGGGAGCGCAAAGAGGCTTGACCCGACAAAAGTTCATGTAGATGATATCTGGAAGAGCCACGGCGATAAGTTCGGTTCAAAAATCCGCTATGAGCTGAAAAAACGAGGCTTTAACAAAAAATACAGAGTTATATTTAGCTCAGAACATGCAAAAGTAAAAGAGAAGGGCAGTTTTGTCGCTGTTACCGGTACTTTCGGGCTTGTTATGTGTGCAGAAGCCGTAAAAAAAATAGTTTCAAAATAAAGGAAAAAATTTGTTTGATTTTTTAGATAGTGACTGGTTTAACATAACCTTAGAGGTAATTTTTATCATACTAATCTCTTATGATATAAAGAAGTATATTGAAACTAAAAAAAGAGAGTATATAGTAAATATAGTTTTGACCATAGGCTTTGCCGTGTGGACTTTGTACCCCTACTATAACAGTTATGTCGGATGGGATGAGAAACAAAAAGCAGAGATGATCTCTTCATGCGAAGGAGATAATAATAAAACTTTGTGTAAATGTGTAGATGAGAAGATTTTTAAAGAGTACACTTATGATGAGTATAAAGCGGCAGATAAAAACGGCTCTGATTTTCAAGAGTTTATAAAAGAGGCTAAAGAGGAGTGTGCAGATGATTCATGGTTTTGATTTAGAGAGTCCACTAGTTTGTGAGGGGATAGTAGGTGATGGATGCGGAGGCGGGAGAATATTTTTTATAGAAAATGAAACTCTCTATGCCCACGACCCAATCTCAAAAGAGAATAGAATGCTGCTACAAAACATAAAAAAAGCAAAAAAGATTAGTAAAAGCGGGTGTATTGTAACCATAAAGTGCGAAGATGAGACGATGGAGTTTGATTTGTCACAGATGCAAAAAAAGTAGAGGATAATAAAATGAGTTCAAAATTTTTTACAAATCAAGGTACAAATACTTTAGAAAATAGGTTAAAGGATATTTTGTCTCACTATAGAGTTGAATATTTGGAATTTTTAATAGGTTATTTTAGGATAAGCGGCTTTGTTAAAATCGCTCCCTATCTCTCAAACATAAAAAAAGCAAAAATTCTTGTCGGTATAAATCTTGACAACATCATAGCCGAAGCAAAAACAAAGGGTAAAAAACCAAATCTTTTTGATGGAGATGGTTTTAAAAAAAGCTTCAAAGAGGAGCAAAAAGAGGTTTTGGCACAGGCAGATTATGCAAAAGAGGTTGATGAGAGTGTTGAAATTTTGCTAGAGATGCTAGAGCAAAATAGACTTGAACTCAAAATCTCAAAAGATAAAAATATCCACTCCAAAATCTACATACTAAGAGAAGAGGCAAAACCAAATCATGATGGCTCGTTTGACTATCGTGGTTCGGTCATCACTGGAAGCTCAAATCTCACGCAAAACGGTTTAAGCACAAACTATGAGTTCAATGTCGAGCTTAGAGATAGCGATGAGATAGCTTTTAGTTTGGCTGAATTTGAAAAGCTATGGGCAAATGCGGTTGAGATAACACATGGTGAAATAGAGAACATAAAAGAGGAGAGTTACTTAAGGGAGATAACGCCATATGAGCTTTATTTGAAGTTTTTGATAGAGCATTTTGAAGAGCGTGTAGAGTTTAATGCAAGTGTTGCAGATGACCTGCCAAAAGGCTATAAAAAGTTGGCGTATCAGATAGATGCAGTCAATGAGGGTTTAGCCAAAATCAAAAAACATGGCGGCTTTTTTCTCTCTGATGTCGTTGGTCTTGGCAAAACAGTTACATGTGCTATGGTAGTTAAAAAACTTCTCTTTAGCACAAAAGGACATGTGCTTATCATCGCTCCGCCATCCATCCGCAAAGAGTGGGAAGAGACATTTAAAAAGTTCCAAATAGGCTCAATTAGACATTTTAAGTTTTACTCATACGGCGAGCTTGAGAAGATAAAAGATACTTCGGAGTATGAAACGGTTATCATTGACGAATCCCATAAATTTAAAAATTTTGCAACAAGCAGATATAGAGAGCTTGAACGCATCTGTAAAGAGCAGAGTATTTATAAGAAAAAAATCATTCTTATCTCTGCTACACCGCTTAACAATAAACCGCAAGATTTGGCAAATCAACTCTACCTTTTCCAAAGCAAAAGAAAAAGCACGATAGATTCGTTCCCAAATTTGGAGAGCTTTTTTGCTGGAATTGACAAAGAGTATAAAGAGCTTATCAAAAATGACAAAGATGCAAAAAACATAGACATGTCACGGCTCAAAGCATTGTCTGCAAAAGTGCGTGACAACATACTTAGAGAAGTTATGGTGCGTCGCACAAGGTCGGATATTCAAACCATCAAAAGATATAGTGAAGATATAAAAGAGCAAGGTTTAACCATTCCACGTATAAACGAAGTGGAAGAGCTTGAGTATTTTTTAGATGATGAGACGGCAAAAATCTTTTATGAATCAGTTGAGATTTTGACAGAAAAGCTATCCTATGCAAGGTACAAAGCAGCTGCAAATCTTAGCCGCGCAGCACAGCAAAAATTTGGCAATATGCAAGAGGGCTTCTTGGAGATGAGTTCACAAAATTTAGCCATTATGATGCAAACTATGCTTATAAAAAGGCTAGAGAGTTCTTTTCATGCCTTCAAATCAACCATAAACAAGCAAAAAAGCAATCTTGAAAAGTTTATAGCAATGTTTGAAGATGGAAGAGTTTTTCTGCCAAATACAAAGATAAACTTTTTTGACATCTTGGATGAACACGAGGATGATGCAGAGCAGATAATAGAAAAACTACTTGAAGATGAGAAGATTTTAGAGTTCGCTCCGAGTGAGTTTAGCAAAGAGTATCTGCCAAAACTCAAAAGTGATTTTGTCTTTTTGGAGTATCTCTCACATGTTTGGCAAAGTGTCACACGAGATCCAAAATTAGAGAGATTTAAAGAGATTTTGCAAGTCAACAAAAATGAAAAAAGAGTTGTTTTTACAGAGTCAAAGCAGACGGCACTCTACCTAGAAAAGTCCATAAACGATAAAAAAGTTTTAGTAGTTCATGGAGGAAATAGAGATAAACTCAAAGATACCATAAGAGAAAATTTTGATGCAAATTATGAGAACAAAAAAGATGATTTCTCTACTATCATCTCCACTGACACTCTAAGCGAGGGTGTAAATATGCACCGAAGTAATATTGTGTATAACTATGACATCCCATGGAACTCAACAAGGCTCATGCAGCGCATAGGGCGCATCAACCGCATAGGCACAAAACATAGTGAGATATTTGTTTACAACTTTAAACCCACCGCACAGAGTGAAAAACTTATAGAATTATCTAAAAAAGCATTTATAAAACTCCAAACTTTTCATCACTCTTTGGGCGAAGACAGCAAGATTTACACAAAAGCAGAAGAGGTCGGTTCTGTTACTCTTTTTGAAGAAAACATGGAGAGTGCCATAGATGAAGAGCTTACTTTTTTAGAAGAGCTTAGAGAGTTTAAAGAGGCAAATCCAAAAACATTTAAAGAGATGCAAAAACTTCCTCAAAAACTAAGAGTTCAAAGAGAGAAAAAAGATGGCGAAAAAAGCTTTGTATTTATAAAAAACAGCGACTCAAAAAATTATTATAAAGTAGAAGAGAACGGAGTAAAAGCTACCAATTTTGTAGAGATGGCAACAAACCTAAGAGCATCAAGAGAAGAAAAGCCAAAACTCCCGCTTCAGGCACTTCACTACAAACATGTAGAAGCGGCACACAACTACTTTGACAACGAGCTTGTAAAAACTGTTACAGAATTACAAACAGACAACATAAAAGTAGAACACAAAACCGACAAAGGAGCGATTACGCTACTTAAATCATGGTTTGCTAAAGGGTTTATCTCAAGTGAATATTATGAGCAGTTTTTAGAGATTGTACGAGTTGGAAGTATTTTAAATATCTCAAAAGAATTAACAAAAATCTCTAAAACCGCAAAACCTTTTGAGATAATGGTTGAGCTAGAAAAACTCTCAAAACGCTACTCTTTAGGCGAAAAAGATGAAAATGATGAGAAGATAGAGCTGAAAATAGATATCATTTTGAGTGAGAGTTTTGTATAGGAGCAAAAAATGACTGCATATAGAGAAATTATTAGAACACCGCAAGATATACTTTATGTAACAAATCTATTAAAAAAACTAGATAGCATGGTAGAGGTTATTATCGTTCCGCTTGAAGAAAAAGAGGCTGATTTGAAAGAGTTACAAATATCTGCTATGGCTAAAACTTGGGACAATAGCGAAGATGAGGCTTGGAATGAGCTATAAAAAAGGCGATATTTTACTTGTAAATTTTCCTTTTACAAATCTATCAAATTCAAAAAAACGACCTGTTTTAGTGGTTAAAGATGAAAATGAATACGGTGATATAGTTTGCTTTCAAATCACCTCAAAACAAAATCAATCCAATATTTTAGAAATAACGCAAAACGACATTGATGAATCTTTAAAACTGAAATCTTTTGTTAAATATGATAAATGTTTCACAATAGATGCAAAAATAATAGATAAAAAGATGACTTCAGTTAAAAATGAGTTTTTGTTACAACTAAAAGAGCTATTTTGTAGGGAAATATTTTAATGGATATTGTTTTAAGTGAGAATTCACAATACCTCAAAGATAGAGAGCTTGTTGCATCTCAAATAGAAAAGATAAAAAGTGGTACGGCAATATTTTATTATTTAGAAGAGATGGATTTTATGCTTGAAAAAGTAATACAAGAATGTGAAAACAACTAAAATGAAGGCAACCAATGGAACTAAAACAATTTTTACAGTCAGCTTTTAATAAACAAAGTTTTATACAATTTATCTCAGAACGCTTTTACGGTTTTGCTTCAAACTTGAAAGAAAATGAGTATCTTGGCAAAGTAAAACTTGATGATAAAAGCGAGATAGGATTTTTTGTTTTTGAAGTCAAGGAAAACAAAGATATAGCAAACTCAAGAGTAGGTTTTCATAAAGAACTCAAAACCTATGCAGATGAACACATGCTAGATGGCGCCATAGGTGCGTTTTACCATCCGCTTCAACATATTTGGCGACTCTCTTTCATACGATTTAGCTATGATGAAACTCATAAAAAAGAGACAACAAGCCAAAAAAGATTTACATTTTTGCTTGGCAACGAGAAGATAAAAACAGCCCTTGAACAACTAAAAAACCTAAAATATCCAAAGATAAGCGAGCTAGAAAAAGCGTTTAGCGTAGAGAGCGTCACAAAAGAGTTTTACAAAGGACTTGTAAAAGAGTACAACAACCTTTTAGATAAGTACATGACATATCCTACCCAGAATGACAATGACAAAAAAGAGTTTGCCATCAGACTCATCGGGCGGATTTTATTTATCAAATTTTTAAATAAAAAAGCTTTAATTCCAGATGATATATTTTCCACATGTCAAGAGTATTACCATGAAAAACTTGAACCACTCTTTTTTGAACAGCTCAATACTCAAAAAAGTGAGAGAAAAAAAGAGTTTGCAAATGACTCCATCCCATTTCTAAACGGTGGACTTTTTGAACCTCTGCATTTAGATTATTATGAATACAGCGGAGTTTCCAGTAAATATATAAATATGCTCAAAGTGGATGATAACTTTTTTACTGAGCTTTACGAGCATCTAAATCAGTTTAATTTTACCATAGATGAAAATAGCATAGAAGATAGCGACCTCTCCATCGACCCCGAAATGCTTGGGCGAATCTTTGAAAACCTCCTTGCCGAGATAAACCCAGAAACCAGCCAAAACGCAAGAAAATCCACAGGAAGCTACTACACACCCCGTGAGATAGTTGAGTACATGGTAAATAGCTCACTCTTAGAGCACATCAAAACTAAAACAGATATGGACGAAGAGGTTTTAAAAACCATTATCTTTAAAAACCAAGAACCCTCACATGATTACGATAAAACCAAAATACTCTCTGCCATCTTTGAACTAAAAATCCTTGACCCAGCATGTGGCTCTGGAGCTTTTCCGATGGGGCTTTTGCAAAAAATTGTGAAGATTTTAGAACTCATAGACGAGGATGCGACCATTTGGTTTAACCTCCAAAGCAAAGAGTTTAAAGATGCACATAAAAACAGAAACAAAAACTACATAAGAAAACTCTCTATCATCAAAAACACCATTTACGGCATAGATATCCAGCCTATCGCTATCGAAATAAGCAAACTTAGATTTTTTCTCTCACTAGTAGTCGATGAAGATGGAGAGCCTGAACCATTGCCAAACCTTGAGTTTAAGTTTGTTTGCGCAAACTCTCTTTTGCCAAAACCAAAAAACAACCAACTTGCAACTTTAGAGTATTTTATGCTTGAGGGTGATTTGCTAAACTTAAAAAATGAGTATTTTGAAGCAAGCGGTGAGCGAAAAAAAGAGATCAAAAAAGAGTACATGCAGACACAAAAAAAGATGTTTGAGGAAGAAGAAGCGACAAATCTGTTATCGGCACTAGAAAACAAGCTCACAGATTATAATCCATTTGACCCACTCAGTGTAGCAGGTTTTTTCGATAGTGATTTTATGTTTAACATCAAAGATGGATTTGATATTGTGATAGGTAATCCGCCGTATATTGGTGAAAAAGGTAGTAAAAATTTATTTGATACCTTGCGACATTTAAAACACTATGAAAGAAAAATGGATATATTTTATTTCTTTTTTCATACAGGGCTTGATAATCTCAAAAATGGCGGTATTTTATCTCTTATTACTACAAACTACTACATCACAGCCACAGGGGCAGTTAAAGTTAGAAATGATTTTAAAGAAAGAAGTACGATTTTAAATCTCATCAACTTCAATGAACTTAAAATTTTTGAAAGTGCCTTAGGGCAACACAATCTCATCACAACTCTTCAAAAAGGCAAATTTGACAAACCTGCCCACACCTCGATAGTCAATGCAAAAGGGTATTTGGGAACAGAGGTATTGCAAAGTATCGTTGAAGGTAAAAACAAAGATACAAACTATTATCAGATTCCGCAAGAGAAGCTTTTTAATGGTGGGAATATTCAATTGACGATTGGTGGTATAGATAATGTATTGGACAAAATAAAGATAGCTAGTAACGAGCTTGGATTGTTGTTTGATATCAATTCAGGAGTGGAAACAGGGGCTGATAAAGTAACTGCTAATATTGTTAAAAAATATAAAGGAAAAAAATTTTACGATAATAACAATTCATTTGAATATGATATTGGCAAAGGGATTTATATTTTAAGCCAACAAGAACTTGATGCATTGAAGCTCCAGCCAAATGAATATAATCTTATAAAAAGATGGTATAAAAGTTCAGATATAGATAAATATTCATATAAAATAAATAATAACGAAAGTTTAATTTATATAGATAGCAAGATAAATATCAATCAATACCCAAATATCTATAAACACCTTAGCTATTTCAGGCATCTTTTAAACAGTAGAGAGCAGGCAAATAATGATGAAAATAATTGGTTCTGGATTAGAGGTTCAAAAAGGCAATTTTTTGAAAGAAAAAAATATATTATTTGTAAGTATAGAGCCTATCAAAATATATTTGCTTACTCTGATGGTGATTTTTATTCAAGTAGAGATGTGTATTATGTGACCTATAAACAAAAAAGAACGAATTTAGATTTAAAATTCATACTCGCAATTCTTAATTCAAAACTTATCTATAAATGGCTCTATTATCGTGGCAAAAGAAAAGGTGAAATGCTTGAGCTTTATCAAGAACCATTGTCTAAAATACCTATCATCAAAGATATTAGCTTAGATGCCCAAAATATTTTTATACTTATCGTTGACTACATAATCTTCTTAAAACAACAAGAGTTCAATCAAAACGATGATTTGAAATTTGCAAAAGATAGGCTCATGGTTTCGTTTTTTGAGAGGCTTATTGATTGTATGGTGTATGAGCTATATTTTGCCGATGAGTTGCACAAAGAGAACAAATATTTCATAGAACCACTCCAAAAAGAGTCTTTGATAGATGTACAAAATATGGATAATAAGCTTGAAGAGATAAGAGCGATATTTGAAAAGCTAAACGACAAAAACCACACAATTAAAAAAAATATGTACTTTATCGATAGTGTAGAAGTGGTGAGAATCATAGAGGGCAAAGACAATGAGAATAACTAAAATCGAGCTTGAAAATTTTAAAGGAGAAAAAATAGATGCCAGAAGTTTGTAGATTTTTAGGGATTATCATCGCATTTTATTACGATGAACATAACCCTCCACATTTTCATGTAAAGTACAACGAACATAGAGCGACTTTTTTGATTAATGAGCTTAAAATTCAAGATGGTTCTTTGCCAAAAAAAGTTATTGCACTGGTCTTAGAGTGGGCTTATGAGCATAGAGATGAGCTAATGCAAGATTGGGAGTTGGCACAAGAGGGCAAACAACCAAATAAAATAGAACCTTTAGTATAGGAGTTTTTTATGATATGGGTAGAAGATGCAAAATATATTGATAATTTTAGTCTGTTTGTCAAGTTCAACGATGGCAAAGAAGCTGTAATCGACATGGAGGACTACATCAAATCAAAACAAGAAAACACCATTTTTGCACCCTTAAAGGAGTTAGACAATTTTAAAACAGTGACTTTAAACAAAGATATTGACACCATAGTATGGGCAAACGGTGCCGATATTGCACCAGAGAGACTTTATGAGATGATGGAAAACTTATAATATGGTTTATAGACTGTATAATTTAACCGATGAAGAGATAAAAATAATAAGAGAGGAACACTAATGCAAACGATACATTTAGAAATACAAAATGATTTAAAGGATGCTTTACTGGCATTTTTAAAGTTGTTGCCATCAAGTGCGGTTAAAATATATGAAGATGATGACACGACATTTACAAAAGATGACGAAATGGCATTTAATAAAGCGATGGATGAAAAGAAAAAGGGTCAGAGTGTTGGTTTTGATGAGCTAAAACGAAAGTATCTTTAAATGTATCGCCTTGAGACATCAAAAGATGTTGATAAGTTTTTAGAAAAATCAGTACCGAAACTTCGCATGAGAGTTTTAGAAGTATTCGAAGAACTGTGTAATAATCCCTTTTCCAATGCAGTAGATACAAAAGCGATGGTTAATAAAAAAGGACATTTTAGACTCCGTGTCGGTAAATATCGATTTTTATTACAGTGATAGATGATGAAATTTTAATATATGTGTATAAGGCTGATAGCAGGGGTGATATTTATAAATGACATCAAAAATCTTATGATTTTATCGGCTTTAAAAAGTGAGCAAGAGATAAGGATAGTTGAGGGTGAGAAATGAACATACAACTGCAAACTACAAATTTAACAAATGACATCAAAAATCTTATAGCCACTTCACAAGAAAAGGCGATAAGAGCGGTTGATTATCAAAGGGTTTTGCTCTATTGGAACATAGGAAAAAGGATTTTTGAAGAGGTGCAAGGCGGTGAAGCAAGGGCTGAGTATGGAAAATCTATTATCAAAAACCTCTCAAATGAGCTAGAGCCTGTTTATGGGAGTGGGTACTCTTTTAGGCAGTTGTACCTTTTTGTACAGTTTTATAAAACTTTTCCAATTGTGAACACACTGTATTCACAATTGAACTGGAGTCAATATAAGCTTCTGATTCGGATAGAAGATGATGTCAAAAGAGAGTTTTACATTGCAGAATCTACAAAAAATTTATGGAGTAAAAGAGACCTTGAGAGACAAATAAACTCTTCTCTTTATGAAAGATTGCTTCTTAGCAGTGATAAAAAATCTGTTTTAGAAGTTGCTAAAAATGAGAGATTGCCTCAAAATCCAAGTGAGATTATTAAAGACCCGATGGTTTTGGAGTTTTTAGGGTTAGAGAAAAAAAGTGCTTATTATGAAAAAGATTTGGAGGGTGCCATCATCTCCCATCTTCAAGAGTTTATTTTGGAACTCGGCAACGGTTTTTCATTTGTAAGCCGTCAAAAAAGACTTCATATAGACGGAGATGACTTTTTTGTGGATTTGGTTTTTTACAATAGACTGCTTCAATGTTTTGTAATTTTTGAGATAAAAACGCATAAACTTACTCACCAAGATATAGGGCAACTTCAAATGTATGTAAACTATTTTGACAGGGTTGAAAAACAAGATTTCGAGAATCCAACTATTGGTGTGTTGCTTTGTGCAGATAAAAATGACACCGTAGTAAAATATACACTTCCACAAAATAATCAAACCATTTTGGCAAGTAAATACCAACTATATCTGCCAAGCGAAGAGGAGCTTGTAAAAGAGTTGCATAAAGAACTCGAAGAGATAGCAACTGTCGAAAAGACAAAAAAATCTTGATATAATTGTGAAAAAAAATAACAAAAGAGAATAATTTATGGAAAAAATAGAACCAATGACACTCTTTGGATACAACAAACTCCAAGCAGAAGTAAAAGATTTAAAAAATGTAAAAAGACCTGCAGTAGTAAAGGCGATAGAAGAGGCGCTCTCCCACGGTGACTTAAAAGAGAATGCTGAGTACCATGCGGCAAAAGAGCAACAAAAACAGCTGGATCATCGTTTGGCAGAGCTAGCAGAGATTATAGGGAGCGCAAAGATTGTCGATCCGACTGAGCTTGAGCACTCTAAAGTAAGCTTTGGCTCAACTGTTGTCGTTACCGACATTAAGAGCGATGAAGAGTTCACATATACCATAGTGGGTGGGTGTGAGAGCAATCCTGACATGGGGCTAATCTCTTTCAACTCCCCTTTGGCGAAACAGCTTTTAGGAAGAGAAGAGGGAGATGATGTAAAAGTACAGCTTCCAAACGGAACAAAAGAGTTTGAAATAGTTGAGGTTAGATATCAGGAGATAGTTTTTGAGTGCAATTAATGTCGGAGTTATAGGTGCAAGCGGTTATACGGGACTTGAACTTTTAAAGATTTTAGTTCATCATCCAAAATTCAACCTCTCTTATGTTGCAAATACGGATGGCGGAACGACTCTCTCAAAACTTCATCCGTCTCTAAACAAAGTCTATGAGTGCGATGTTAAAAAAGCAGATATTGACGAGTGTGCAGCAAGTTGTGAGCTTGTTTTTTTAGCACTTCCGCATCAAACGGCAATGGCTTATGTAAAGCCTTTGATAGAAAAAGGTTTAAAAGTAGTTGATTTGTCTGCTGATTATAGATTGCCGCAAGATATTTATGAAGCGTTTTACTGCCCTCATACCGATACAAAAAACTTGGAACATGCAGTTTACGGTTTGCCTGAGCTGTTCCGCGAAGAGTTAAAATCGGCTTCGTTAGTCGCAAATCCCGGCTGTTTCCCAACCTCTGCAATTTTGGGACTTTTGCCTTTTATGGAGAGAAGAGTAAAAAATACACCGATAATAGTAGACGCAAAAACAGGCGTTAGCGGAGCGGGTAAAAAACTTAGCGACGTTACTCATTTTGTAAATGTAAACGACAACCTTTTTGCATACAATCCTCTTATGCACAGACATGCGCCTGAGATCGCCCAAAAATTACATGTAGATTTTGACGAGGTTCATTTTGTACCCCATTTAGTGCCTGTTACCCGTGGAATGATAAGCTCTATCTACATTCAGGTAGATGGCAATTTTGACGCTTATGAAGTTCTTGAGGAGTTTTACAAAGATGCAAAACATGTAAGAGTTAGCAAAAATCCCGTTGATATGAAGAGTGTTGCGGGAACGAACTTTTGCGATATTTATGTAAAAAGAAAAGGCAATATTCTATTTATCTCAAGCGCGATAGACAATCTTATGAGGGGCGCATCATCTGCCGCAGTTGTAAATGCAAATCTGATGATGGGGATTGATGAAGATTTGGGAATCCCAAACATAGCTTACGTTCCTTAAGTTATGCTTCAAGAGCTGCATATTTTAGAAGGTGCGTTTGTCGTAGCAGACGCACACTACTCGCATAAACGACCGGAACTTTTAGAGTTTATAAAAGAGATTCACTCAAAAAAACTCCATCCGACACAGCTAATTCTAATGGGTGACATATTTGACGCGCTCTTTGGCGAAGTTGCGTACACCCACACCATAAATCAAGAAGTAATTACACTTATAAATGAGATAGCGCTTGATATTGAGGTTATATATCTCGAAGGCAATCACGACTTTAATCTTAAAAATATATTTCCAAATATAAAAATTTTCCCAATCTCCTCTCAGCCCGTTACATGCAGATTTGAGGGCAAAAGAGTTTTGCTCGCTCACGGTGACATAGAGAGCCCTTTTGGATACAGAGTTTATACATCGTTGATTAGAAATTCTGCTGTTTTATTTCTGTTAAGAGCTGTTGATTCGCTCACAAGACACTATATTTTAAAACGTTTGGATTTGTATTTGAGCAAAAAAGATGACTGCAGAGAGTTTATAGGCTTAGAAAAATTTATGTCAAACAGATTGGGCGAAAAGTACAAATGTGACTATTTTGTTGAGGGGCATTTTCATCAAAACAGAACCATAAAATTTAAAGATTTTATTTACATTAACCTAGGTGCTTTTGCTTGCAATCAAAGATACTTTGTTGTAAAATCAGCGCAAGATATAGAGTTATTGCAAGAGAATATTTTCTCAAAAGGGATTTAGCGTATGAATATAGAGAGTTCACTAAAAGTTGGCTCGAATGAGATGGAGCTTGTAGATTTTCGCATCTTCAAACAAGAAGATAGCCAAGTCTATGAAGGAATTTATGGGATAAACGTCTCAAAAGTCCGTGAAATTATAAAGTTGCCAAAGTTAACAGAGCTTCCGGGTACTCCTGAGTTTATAGAGGGCATTTTTGATCTGAGAAGTGTCGTCATTCCTGTTGTAAATCTGGCAAAATGGATGAAAATAAAAGAGCCCGAGAGTGCAGAAAAAAACTCAAGAGTGATAATTACCGAGTTTAATAATGTACTTATAGGATTTATAGTTCACGAGGCAAAAAGAATAAGAAGAATAAGTTGGGCAGATATAGAACCGGCATCTTTCATGAGCAATAGCACTTCCATAGAGGGAAGTAAGATAACAGGCGTTACCAAAATAGAGGGAGACAATGTTCTTCTAATTTTGGATTTGGAGAGCGTTATACAAGATTTAGGTCTTTATGAGCCGGACACGCAGTTTACAACTTCTGAAATCGAAAATTTCTCAGGCTTGGCGCTTGTTTTAGACGATAGTTCGACAGCAAGAAAAATCGTAAAAGAGGCTCTCATAAAGATGGGCTTTGATGTACTTGAGGCGATGGACGGAAAAGAGGGCTTAGAAAAGCTTTATGAGCTTTATGAACTTTATGGTAATGATTTGTCCAAAAATCTTAAGATAATCATCTCTGACGTTGAAATGCCTAGAATGGATGGTTTTCATTTTGCTGCAAACGTCAAAGAGGATGGAAGATTTAGCAAGATACCGATTGTGTTTAACTCTTCAATCAGTGACCATTTCAGTGAAAATAGAGGTGTTGAGGCTGGCGGTGAAGCTTATTTGGTTAAATTCAAAGCGAGTTCATTTTATAACGAAGTAGCGCGAATTGTTCGTGCACATATGAAGTAGGAGTGTAAATATGGATGAATTTCAAGAGATATTACAAGATTTTTTGGTTGAATCTTTCGAGCTGATTGAGCAGTTAGATCAGGATTTGGTAGAGTTAGAAACTAGACCGGATGACTTAGAACTTTTAAATAGAATATTTCGTGTGGCACACACCGTTAAGGGTGCTTCATCGTTTTTAAATTTTGATGTATTGACACATTTGACACATCATATGGAAGATGTTTTAAACAGGGCAAGACATGGTGAGTTGGTAATATCTCCAAATATAATGGATGTTATTTTAGAATCAATTGACTTGATGAAGGCTCTTTTAAGTACTATTCGTGATACCAGCTCCGATAGCGGCATCGATGTTTCCGGCTGTGTTGTTAGACTTGATTTATGTACAAAAGGGTATGGAGATGCAGAGGCCCCTGCCGCTAAACCTGCTGCTCCTAAAGTTGCCGAGAAAGTTATAGAGGAAGTAGTTGAGGAAGAAGTTGCAGAGGAAGAGCCTTCTTCAGGCGACGAGCTTGATTATGACAATATGGGTGCTGACGAACTTGAAGCCGAGATTGAGAGACTTCTGAATGAGAGAATGGCAGAAGATAAAGCCAAGAGAGCGTCTAAGCTCTCAAGCGGTGCATCATCTAAAGAAGAAGATGATGATTCCGAGCAGGAGTATGAGCCGATTGTAAATGTTCCGGTGGCTGTTACGCCTGCTAGAAAACCGGCTTCAATGAGAGATGATTCTGATTCAACGGACGATGCCAGAGCGGCGGCTCCTGCGAAAAAGCAGTCTGCTGTTGAGCAGACTATTCGTGTTGACGTTAAAAGACTTGACCACCTTATGAACCTTATCGGAGAGCTTGTTCTCGCTAAAAACAGACTTATTAAAATCAACGATGATGTTGAAGAGCGTTACGAGGGAGAGAGCTTTTTAGAGGAGTTAAACCAAGTTGTTTCGATAGTCTCTATTGTTACGACGGACCTTCAGATTGCGGTTATGAAGACGAGAATGCTTCCAATCGGTAAAGTATTTAACAAATTCCCGAGAATGATTCGTGACTTAAGCCGTGAACTGAACAAAAAAATAGAGCTTGAAATATTTGGTGAAGACACAGAGCTTGACAAATCGATTGTTGAAGAGATTGGCGACCCGCTTGTTCACATTATCAGAAACTCTTGTGACCATGGAATCGAAATACCTGCAATTCGTCTTGAGCAGGGCAAAAGCGAAACAGGAACAATTAAACTAAAAGCGTACAACGAAGGAAACCAGATTGTTATTCAGATTGATGACGATGGCAAGGGGCTTGACGTTGAGATGCTAAAGAGAAAATCTTTAGAAAAAGGTCTTATTACAGAAAAAGAAGCCGACAATATGAGTGATAAAGAGGCGTTTGGTCTTATCTTTAAGCCAGGTTTCTCAACAGCGGCAGTCGTAACAAACGTATCAGGCCGCGGTGTAGGTATGGATGTTGTAAAGACAAATATTGAAAAGGTAAACGGAATTATCGATATTGACAGCGAAATCGGTATCGGCACTTCAATGAAGCTAAAAATTCCATTGACTTTGGCAATTATTCAAGCCCTCTTAGTCGGAGTTCAAGAGGAGCATTATGCAATCCCTCTTGCTTCTGTTTTAGAAACTGTAAGAATATCCAAAGATGAAGTTTACACTGTTGAAGGCCGCTCGGTAATGAGACTTCGTGAAGATGTTCTCCCTCTTGTGCATATCGGCGATATTTTTGAAGTTGAGCGCATTTTAGACTCAAGCGAATATGCTTACGTGGTTGTTTTAGGTCTTGGAACCAGCAAACTCGGGCTTATAGTCGATACGCTTGTAGGACAGGAAGAGATAGTTATCAAATCTCTTGGAGAGTTCCTAAAAGGCATTGATGGAATTGCCGGAGCTACTATCCGCGGCGATGGCGGAGTTACGCTGATTGTTGATGTTGTTGCAATTATGGATATGGCAAAGCATGTTAAATCAAAAGCGTTGATAGACAGTACGTCTGATGCCGCAATGCTAACACATGAAAAAACAAAGGCAAGTGACTATACTGTTATGATAGTCGATGACTCTAAAACAGACAGAACCATTATGAGAAAAGCTCTTGAACCGCTTGGGGTAACACTGGTTGAAGCAGGCGACGGACAAGAGGCACTCGCAATTTTAAAGCAGGGTGACCACAACTTTGATGCTATGCTTGTTGATATAGAGATGCCAAGAATGGACGGATACTCTCTGGCGACAGAGATTAAAAAATATAACCGTTACAAAAATCTGCCATTGATTGCCGTAACATCCCGCACGGGTAAATCTGACCGTATGCGCGGCGTAGAGTCGGGAATGGTAGAGTATATCACTAAACCATACTCTTCTGATTATCTTATGAGTGTAGTTCAGAGAAACATTAATTTTAGATCGGAGTTTTTAAAATGAGCGACAAATTAAAACAGATTATTAAAAAACAGACTCAAAAAGAGAATGAAAACTTAGATCACGCAGATGATGTAGTTCAGCTTGTCGGATTTATAATCGGGGATGAAGAGTACGCGGTTCCTATATTATCTATTCAAGAGATTATCAAACCGTTTCCTTGGACTAGAGTGCCTCAGGTTCCCAAGTATATTGTCGGTGTTTTTAATATGCGTGGGGCAGTCATACCTTTAATAGATTTACGTACAAAGTTTGGATTAAGCCCTAAAAAACATAACGAAGATACAAGATTTATAGTAATGAGAGAGGGAGACGATATCGCCGGGTTTGTTATAGATAGACTTACTATGGCAATCAGAATCAAAAAGTCAGACATTGGACCTGCTCCAGATACAGCTAGCGGCGATGAGACGGCGATTGACGGTGTCGGAAAACAAGCGGACAAGATTATAACTATTTTAAAGGTTAAAAAGCTTTTAAAGAGAGATTTTTAACCTTCTCACATGTATCACTCATCTTTAGATATCATACATATTGACGACAGGCTCTCTTTAAAATTTAAGGGAGAGCTTACCATTTATAATCTCACAAAATATAAAAAAATTATAGACAAGATAGATGTAAACAAAGAGAGCAGTGTGGTTATTGACCTCTCGGAGCTGAAGTTTTTAGACACTGCGGCATCAATTTTTATACATAACTTGCAAAAGCAGTTACGCTTTGAGAGTTCAATACAGGTAGATACGCTTTGCGATAATCAAGAAGTGATAGATATGCTTGAGCTTGTAACTGTGCAGAAATTAAAATCAAAAAAAATTCCAGATAAGATAAAAAGAAGTTTTCTAAGAAAGATAGGCGAAAAAACATATCAGAACTATCTTGTTTTTTTATCTTTTATGAGTTTTATGGGCGAACTTTTTGTACATAAGATTCATTATCTTATATCACCTAGAAATATTAGGTTTAAAGAGATTGCTTTTGAAATAAATGAGAGTGCAATAAAGGCATTTGGCATTGTTGCACTGACAAGTTTCCTGATAGGTTTGGTTATAGCTTATCAATCTGCATTTCAGCTCAAACTCTATGGTGCAAATATATTTATTGTCGATATGCTTGGTATATCAATATTAAGAGAGCTCTCCCCGCTTATTACCGCTATAGTTATTGCAGGAAGAAGCGGTTCTGCATTTACCGCTCAAATAGGTGCGATGAAGATTACGCAAGAGTTGGATGCCATGCAGACAATGGGGTTTGACCCATATAGATTTTTGGTTATGCCAAAAATAGCCGCTCTTATGATAACCCTGCCGATACTTATTTTTGTATCCGACATTATGGCGATTATCGGCGGAATGGTTGTTGCAAATATAGAGCTTAATATTACAACTAGTCTGTTTTTGGATAGATTTAGCGAAGTTATAGCGGTGAAACATTTTTTTATAGGAATTGCAAAAGGGCCGTTTTTTGCTTTTTTAATTGCTACAATAGGCATATATAGAGGTATGCTGGTTAGAGATGATACTCAAAGCATAGGTTTCAACACAACAAAAAGCGTAGTAGAATCAATTTTTGCAGTTATTATATGTGACGCAGTTTTTTCAATAATATTTACAAACTTGGGAATATAATGAAAAATATTATAGAAGTAAGAGATCTGAAAACGCTTTTTGATGAGAGAGTTATCCATGATAAAATAAGCTTAAGTGTGCCAAAAGGGTCTATTTATGGGCTTTTAGGTCCAAGCGGATGCGGAAAAACTACGCTACTTCGAGAGATGGTAATGCTTCAAAACTTTAATAGCGGAGAGATTGAAATATTGGGACACAATCTTAACAATATCGGTTATGAAGAGTCCATGTTGCTAAGACGCGAGTGGGGAGTTCTGTTTCAATCCGGAGCACTCTTTTCATCGCTTAATCTAAGAGAAAACATAGCGCTGCCGCTTGTAGAGTACACTGATTTATCACAAGCTATGATTAAAGAGATAGTAGCATTTAAGATAAGCATAGTCGGGCTGAAGCCAGAAGATGCAAACCTCTATCCATCCCAGATAAGCGGCGGTATGAAGAAAAAAGCGGCTCTTGCCAGAGCACTTGCTATGGACCCAAAGCTCCTTTTTTTGGATGAGCCGACAAGCGGACTTGATCCAATCTCTGCAAGAGAGTTCGATGCTTTGATGCTGAAGCTTCGCAGCCTGCTTAATTTAACTATTGTGATGGTTTCACATGATTTACAATCAGTTTATGATACACTTGACAAAGTTGCCGTTCTTGATAACAAGAGTGTTGTTTATGAGGGCGATTTGAAAAATATACTTAACGTTGAAAATGAGTTTATAAGAACTTTTTTTAAGGGAATGAAATAGATATGAATAATAGAGTTAATTATAGCTTGGTCGGTTTTTTAGTACTTCTCTCCTTGGCAATGATGATAGGATTTGGTTATTGGCTTCTAAAGCCCTCCGAAGAGGCGGAGATGAAGATGTATGCTATATATTTTGATGAGTCAGTTCTGGGTTTAAACTTAGATGCACCAGTTAAATACAGAGGGATAAACGTCGGCAAGGTAGTATCGCTCAAAATCAATCCCAATAACTCAGAACAGGTTGAAGTTTTAGTCGATGTTTTAAAAACTACTCCCATAAAATCATCAACAGTTGCACAGCTTACTTCGCAAGGCATCACAGGACTTAGTTATATAAATTTGAGTTTTGGGGATGAGAAAGCCGAACCGCTTAGGGCTAAAAAAGGTGAAGAGCATCCTGTAATAAAAACGATACCATCGCTGCTTATAAAACTTGAAAACACATTTGGAGATATGTCTGTAAATTTGTCTGAAACTCTTTATAGAACCCGTCAGCTCCTAAAAGAAGAGAATCAGCAGGAGATATCGCTACTTTTAAAAAACAGCGCTATATTTATGGCTAAGATGAACCAAATATTAGATGAAGATACAATCAATAATTTTCAACAAACAATGAAAAATCTAAATAGCTCTTCTGAAAAACTTGATAGACTGATGCCTCGTGTTGAGAAATTTATAGATAATAGTATCGGATGGGAAAATAATATATCTGCTTCTTTTGGCTCAATTGTGAAAAGCTATGCGGGAATTGCAGGCTCTATGAATACATTCAAAGAAGCATTGCAGAGCGGAGATTTTAATCTCAAAGAGATGAGTAGCGATATCTTGCCTGCGATGAATAGCACATTTTTAGAGATGCAAACTCTGATTATAAAGATTGAGGAGACTCTGAATAAACATGATAGAAGTCCAAGCGACATTATATTAATGCAAGAAGAGATAAAAAAAGGACCGGGAGAAAACTAACATGAGAGCGATTTTAATAATTTTGACAATACTCTTTAGTGGCTGTACAACAATCAAGCCTCCTGTTACGGAGTATAGCATCGTAACAAAAGAGCTTAAAAAAGAGAGTGTAGAGAGCGGCTGCGTGAATAAATCGCTAAAAATAGTGCAGGCATTTAGCTCTAACTCTTTAATGTCTCTAAATATGGAGTATACGCAAGAAACTAATAGAGTTTTTTCGTACTCTCAATCACAGTGGCGGGAGTCTCCAAACAGCCTTGTAACTTCTGAACTTTTAAAAAGCATTAGCAATTCAAAGCTATTTGGTAGTGTTCATCCATCAAAATCAAGGGCTAAGAGCGATTTGATTTTGGAGACAAACATTGATGAGTTTATGCAGTATTTCGCGCAGGATATGAAAAAATCATTTGTACATGTAGGATTTAGCTTAACGCTTATAGATGCAAAAACAAACAGCGTTATCAAGTCGCAATATTTCAGCTCAAAGGCTGATGCAAAAACCCTTGATGCAGAGGGCGGGGTGGAAGCAACGCAAAATGCGCTCTCTGAGATAATCTTTCAAAATATAGATTGGCTAAGCGGAGTTTGCAAGTGATAAGCGAGAGCGAGTACAAAAAAAGACGAGATATTCTCACAAAGAAGATGCCAAATAACTCGGTGGGAGTTATCTTCAGCGCCGAGCCGGCAACCCGCTCACATGATACGCATCACCCATACAGACAGGATAGCAACTTTTACTATTTAACAGGTTTTAAAGAGGATAATGCAATTTTGGTTTTTTTAAAAACCAAAAATGAAGTTAAAACAGTTCTGTTCGTTCAAAAGAAAGATAAAACAATGGAGCTTTGGAACGGCGAGCGTTTAGGCGCCAAAGAGGCAAAGAGTAGATTTTTAGTAGATGAAGTTTATATAAACGATGAGTTTAAAAAGAAGTTCAAAGAGTTTATAAAAGATAAAAAAAATATATTTTGTGAGCTTGGTTCAAAAAGGAGAGAGGTCAAAAAGGTTTTAAAACTAACAAAAGATTTTAAAACAGAGCATGACATCAGACCGCTTATACAAAAAATGAGACTTATCAAGTCCGCAGCGGAGATTGGACTGATAAGAGAGTCAATCGCAATAACAGCAAAGGCTCATCACAGAGCTATGAGTATAAATAAAAAAGGGAAGTTTGAGTATCAGTTGCAGGCTGAAATAGAGCATGAGTTTAAAATCAACGCTGCATACAGCGATGCCTATACATCTATCGTGGCATGCGGAAACAGCGCGAATACGCTTCACTATATAAAAAACGACAAACCGCTCATTGACGGTGAGCTTATACTTATAGACGCAGGGTGTGAACATAACTACTATGCAAGCGATATAACAAGAACAATCCCTGTGAATGGAAAATTTACCAAAGCGCAAAAAGAGCTATACAACTTGGTTTTGGAAACACAGCTAAAAATCATCAGTATGATTAAACCGCATGTAAAAAGAACTCATTTGCAAGAGTGTGCGGAGCAGTTGCTGACAAAAGGGATGATTGAACTTGGTATTTTAAAAGGCAGTTATAAAAAAGCGATTAAACTGTTAAAGCATAAGAAGTACTATCCGCATGGCATAGGACACTGGATGGGGATAGATGTTCATGACCCAGCACCCTATAAAGATGATAAACATCAGGAGATAGCGCTTCAAAAAGGGATGGTTTTAACTATAGAGCCCGGTATTTATATCGATAAGGATGATAAAAGCGTACCGGAAGCGTATCGCGGAATCGGCATAAGAATAGAAGATGATATATTGGTTATAAAAGATGGGTATGAAAATCTATCTTCTGCTATTGTAAAGAGTATAGAGGAGATAGAGGCTATCTCTTCTAAATTTTAGTCGCTGTAGCTATAGCTCCAACCGGTTAAGCTTTTCTCTTTTGCCTCGCCAAAATTCTCAGAATCTGCTAGAAAATCCATAACCAGCATAGGAACATTTGGGATAGCCCTCATATCTTCCTCTTTTACTAAAAGCAGAGGCATTGGAGTCTCTTGAGAACCTTCTGAAAAGCCGACAGGCATAATCTGGCTCATAACCTCTATTGGGCTTTTTATCTCATTCTCATCTAAAAATTTATCAAAAATAGCCTTCTGAATCTCTTGCGGCAAATTATAAGATGTATTTAAAAAAATAGTAAAGTGAATAGGCGTATCTTTAAAATGTTCAGGCGCAGGAGCTGCCATAATGATATACTCAACACTGTTTAAGTGTTTTTCTATTTCGTCTGTGTCTAAATATTTCAGAGTTTTTATGGCTTTGGCTTCCAATTAGCTCTTCCCCTCATCTATTAAGGGCTTGCCAATCTCCTCTTCAATCTCTCTTTGGAGTTTTGACATCTCAAACCTGACTATATCCATAATGTGGGGGCGAACATCGTCTGCTTTGCCCCATCTTACTTCATCGATATTTCCGCCGTATAGAATTCCAAGCTCTTCAACTTTTTTAGCATACTCAGGTAAATCTTTACAAATTTCTATGCTTTGGCTAATGGTATCTCTTAGCTCAATATACCAATCTTCATTGCTGCCTTCAACCATTTTTATAGTCGATTCAAATATTACTGACAAAGGCTACCTCTTTGTTTGGTCGAATTTTTTAGTAAATGTTGCCAAGTCATCTCTTTTTTTCAAGTCGCCGTTATAAGTCATGTTGGTAAAATCTACACTATCATCATTTAATATTTTTGGCACAGCATCACCGTTTGCAATAATTTCCATATGAGCATCTAACTCATCTTCACTGTATGCCATCTGCATGTCAGCTGTAATAACATGAGGAATAGCCTCTATAATACGAAGTTTTTCAAGCTCCTCGGCAACGCCTTCGCCCTCAATTGTGATTATAATCCTACCCATCTCATCGTGCATGTGATAATCACAAGCTTCACAATCTTTAAGACTTTGTACCACCTTTTTTAAGTATTTCGGTACTGTTTTAACTACTATGCTTGATATATTCATTTTTTATCCTTTTGTTTATTTTACACTATATAAATTAATAATTTTGTCATCACTTGAAACTAAAAAATCATTTTCGTTTATAAAAACTATTTTTGTAATCGTCATTTTGTTTCCGCCAAATTTACCTATAACAGATTTTGTAGAACTATCTATAAGTGAAACATTATTTTGTTCATCAGATGAATATCCTACAATTTTTCCACTCGGCGACAATCCTACGCTATAAACTAAAAAATCAGATTTTATATAGTAAGAGGAGTTTACTTTTGGGATATATACAACCATTCTTCTATCTTGTCCGGCGGTTGCAATTACACCTTTTTTATAATCTACCTGAAAAACATTATCTAAGTTTTCATCGGAGAGCGTTTTTATAAGTTTGCCATTTTTTGTACTATGAATTTTTAGATTTCCGCTCTCATCTGCTATTACGACTTCATCTTTTGATTCATTTAAAACAAAATCTGAAAACTTGGCACCGGACACTTGAACTGTCCAATTTTTGCGGCGATTCTTTATATCATAGGAGATGATTTCATCGCTAAGAAGCGCTAAAAGAATGGTGTTTTCATCCAAAAATTTTGCTTTTGCAACCGTAAGCGCCTCTGCGTGGTCAAACAAAAGTTCAGTTTTGTCATTTTGATAGATATGAACTCTTCTAAAACCTTGCTCTGCTTGAGAAAGAATTAATATTTTGTTATTAATTTTATCGACAGAATAGACTTTAGAATCTACCTTTTCACCTAAAAAATCTTCTATTTTCGGTACTTTGATTTTTTTAACAACTGCTCTGCTTTTAAAATCAAAAATGTCCACACACCCAGCATCCGTAGCGCTATAAATCTTACCGTCTTGAAAGATAAAATCAACGACAGAGCCGCTTGAAGCAAAACGTGCCATTGGCACATTTATATTTGATGAAAATAGCAAAGAGAGGAGAAAAGTCAAAAGTATAATTAGTTTCATGATACTACCCTTAGCATTATTGCATTAGCAGGACATTTGCTTATGCAAAATCCGCAGAAAATACATTTGTCGTTTATGCTTGGCATAAACATAGCTTTAAAATCTATTGCGTTCTCTAGGCATGGGTCTTTGCATGAAAAGCACAAAGTGTGACCCCAGCTTAAACATTTGCTATTGTCTATGCTGATATGCGCATTTAAAAGTTTTTTTTCTTCAACTTTTAATACTCCAAATTTACAGGCAATCGCACACTCGTCACAATATGTGCAACCGCGATATGAAAAATCTAAATAAGGAGTTTTGTCATCTGCTATTTTTATTATCTCTTCTTCACAAACAGTGACGCATGCGCCATCGCATTTGTAACACTCATTGCGAAAAAGAGATTCATCGCCGAAATAGGGTGGTCTTAGTAATGCCTCTTGCTTCTTTTTTCCGCTTATAGATGAAGCAAGAGAGCTAAAAAGCTCTCTTCTTTGCATTAGTGGGTCGAGCCGCCTAGTGCGCCGGCAGGAGAATTTTTATTTGCTATATCATCCTGCGTTATAAAACTTTCATCACCAACAGTATTTAGTGATTCAGTTAGTTTTCCGCCTGACCAGTTAGATCTGTTAGCACCGTCTTTGCTTGTGAAAACAGGCTCAAAAGTATTTTCAACAGCTAGATTGCCTTGAGATTGTGGAGCATGGCAAGCTGAACAGTTGAATCTTGCATTTTGAAGTTTGTCTTCTTGTACGATAGCAACTTCATTTTTCAATACATCCGTAGGTAATTCAAATTTGCCGTTAACTACTTTTCCTTTTGGTCTGAAATCCGTAAAGTGCGACACCGGAATCGGCGTTGCACCCATTGACCCAGCAATTTCAGGCATATGACAAGTAACACATCTGTTGTCATCTGTCTTAATTGGAAGCATTCCGGTCGTATCATGTGGAATCATTGGCGGAGCATCTTGAAATGCTCTTTGAATTTTACTGCTTGTTGTAGCCTGCGCACTTCTATACTCTGTTTTATCAGATATTGTAGCATCTTCAGTATATATGTCAGTTTTTCTTAAACCTAAAGACTCTTCGCTAACAGTCTTTGATACAGCTTTTTGTGGCGTAGCTTTAACGCTTTCGCCGACACAGCCAACCATCAGCAGTGCAGCAGCGACTAAACCAATCGTTATTTTACTCTTTGTTTTCATTTTACTCTCCCGTTCTTTTATTTTTTACTAGTTTTCTGATTGAAAAACCTAGAGCCTCGTCATCACACACTTCAATGCATCTAGCACAATTTGTGCATTCTCCTGAGAGAACGTCTACGCTCTCTTTAGCAATCATGTATAAAACTTGTTGCTCAGGACAAACAGTTTTACATTTCATACAAGAAGTACAATTCTCCATAGTGTGATGTACTCTTATCAGACTAAATTTACCCACAAGTGAATAAAATCCACCGAGTGGACACACATGCCCACACCACCCGTTTTTAAGAACAAACAGGTCAAAAAGAAAAATGATGAGCGCGCTCGCCCATCCAAAACCTAAACCAAATATAATACCTCTGTGAAGCATAGATATCGGTGATATAAATTCAAAGGCTGTAACGCCCATCAAAAGCGATATAATCAGACTAAGCACTAAAACCCAATACCTCATATTTCGTGAAGCCGGTTGTCTTTTAGAGATACTGTCAATATTTAGCTTTCTTCGCAAAAATGCTGCCGCATCCGTTACTAAGTTTATAGGGCAGACCCAACTACAAAAAGCCCGACCGCCTATAAGTAAATAAAACATAGTTATTATTAAAGCACCAATGATTATATCTGTTGCTAAAATAGCACCGGCTGCAACCATTTGGAGTGCAGCATATGGGTCACTTAGCGGAACAATATTTAGAAAAAGTGATGAACTGAGATTTCCCATTAGGATAGTCCATCCCCACGCA
Source organism: Sulfurimonas sp. (assembly GCA_041654255.1). GTDB lineage: Bacteria > Campylobacterota > Campylobacteria > Campylobacterales > Sulfurimonadaceae > Sulfurimonas. The sequence goes on along the minus strand of JBAZDX010000002.1, from coordinate 226,756 downwards.
TTTGCTCCAAAATATAACAGTAATAAGCCAATCTGAGTAGCTCTTCTTAAAATAAGATATCGGTATTTATTCCAAAGAGTTGTCATTAGAAATCCTCCGAGGCACTATTTAAAGAGTCAACTGCACTATCTTTGCTTATCTCTGTTTTAGTTTTGATTTCTTTAGCATTTTCTAAACGCTTCTCATCACCTTTATCCCAACCTTTAATATAATAATTACCGGCTTTTCCCATCGCAACCTCTCTAGGAAGTACAAATATCGCTGCTTTTTCTGTAACACAAGCTTTCTCGCATAATCCGCATCCTGTACAAATATTTGAGTGGACAATCGGCGTCAGAAATGCGTGTTTGCCTGTTCTATCATTTTTTTTGTACTCAACACTTATTGCTTCTCCTAGCAGAGGACAAGCTCTGTAGCATGCGTCACATTGAATTCCCCAAAAAGCTATACAGCTCTCATCGTCTATAACCGCAAGACCCATTTTGGCCGTTTTTATATCAAGAACCCCATTGGTTGTAACGCTTGCTTCATCAAGTGCACCCGATGGACAAATAGGCACACAAGGAATATCTGGACACATATAACAAGGTATATCTCTAGGAATAAAATATGGAGTACCCATAGGTTTATTGTCACCAGGCTTAGCAAGCAACAGTGTGTTATATGGACAAGCTTCAACACAAAGCCCGCATTTTATACAAGTTTTTAAAAAATCTTCCTCTTTTATGGCTCCGGGTGGGCGAAGCAGCAGCTGTGAAGCCGTAACTTCATCAACATACGCACTCCACACAAAACCGCCAAGTGCTGCAATACCAGCACTCCTTGCCATTTTTAGAATAAATTTTCTTCTATCACTTACAGCTCTATTTTCCATTTTTATTAGGTGTGGTTTGCGTGAGCAAAACTTCCCTTATCCTTTAGATATTTAATTATGCTTTGTAAATTTTTACAGCACATTTTTTATAGTCTGTCTGTTTTGACATTGGACATGTAGCATCCAAACACACTTTATTGATAAATACTTTTTCATCAAACCAAGGCACAAACACCAATCCTCTTGGAGGTCTGTTTCTACCGCGAGTCTCAACTCTGGCTTTTACTTTGCCACGACGCGATTCTACCCAGCATAGACCACCTTGTTTAATGTCTTTGTTTTTTGCATCAGTAGGGTGCATATAGCACAGCGCTTCAGGAACAGCACGATAAAGTTCGGGAACACGCATAGTCATGGTACCTGAGTGCCAGTGCTCTAACACACGCCCCGTACATAACCAAGTGTCGTAAGTTGCATCCGGCATTTCTGGAGGATCCATGTACGGACGAGCAAATATTTTGGCTTTATTTGGTAGTGGCTTCGGTTTGCCGTCTTTGTCCGTAATTCCTGTAAGGTTACCTTGTTTTAATGCCTTTGCAATCGTTCCGTAGAATGCGTGTGTATTGCCACTCTCTTTTGCCGCTTTTGCTGCATATGGGTCATATTTAGCATTAAATCTCCATGCCGTCTCTTTGCCGTCAACAACAGGCCATTTAAGACCGCGTACTTTATGGTACATGTTAAATGGAGCCAAATCGTGACCATGTCCGCGAGTAAATGCAGCATACTCTTCAAAAAGATATTTTTGAATAAAGAAGCCGTAACCTTTAAACACTTTTCCATCACTTCCGACAACATTTCTGCTGTCTCCATACCCCTCAGAGTTGTCATACCCTTTTTGGATTGTATCTTTTTGATCAAGTTGGTAAGATTTAGCAGTTTTGTTGGCAAAAAGTATATCGAACATAGTGCTATTTTCACTATATCCCATTGCTTTTGCTTTTTCTATAACACTCGGAAGTGCCTCTTTTCTTGCACCGCTTGGAGCCCACTCACCCCATAAATCTTTAACTGTAAATCTCTTAGATAGCTCAACCCATTGCCAAGTATCACTCATAGCATTACCGACAGGAAGAACTTGTTGTCTCCAGTGTTGTGTACGACGCTCAGCGTTACCGTAAGCTCCCCACTTCTCATAAATCATAGCAGAAGGCAAGATAAGGTCTGAAACTTTTGCTGAAATACCAGGGTATCCATCGGAAGTAACAATAAAGTTGTCCATCTCACGAGCTGCTTTAATCCAGTGGTGAGCAGATGCAGAATCTTGGTAAGGATTACAAACATTTACCCATGCAAATTTAACTAAACCGTCTTCGATATCTCTATGGATTTTCATAATGTGTTGTACACCAACACCGTTTAGAGTTCCTTCTGGTATCATCCATTTGTTTTCAGCAATTTTTCTGTGTTCAGGATTTTCAACCATCATATCGGCCGGTAATCTATGCGTAAATGTACCGACTTCACGAGCTGTACCGCAAGCAGAAGGTTGACCGGTTAATGAAAACGCTCCCTCACCAGGATTAGCTTGTTTATTTAGTAAAAAGTGAACATTATATGCAAGTGTATTAACCCAAGTACCGCGAGTATGTTGATTCATACCCATTGTCCAAAAAGATACGACCTTTCTCCCTTTTTCAATATAGAGATTAGCTAATTGTTGAAGTTTTTCTTTAAATGTTTCAACATTTTCATCAGGATCGCCTTTTACAATAGCAGCCGTATACTCTAATGTGTAAGGCTCTAGTGATTTTTTATAATCCTCATATGAAATTTCCCAGTGAGCCAGAGTTCCCGCTTGATGATTCATAGTGTCACCAGCTTTATAGCCGTATGGCTCTAATGCAGGAGCCTCTTTTTTGGAAACAATAGTCTTCATCTCTTTAGAGACGATTTCCATCTCTTTAGCACTATACTTACCATCTTTAAGTGACTTTTCACCATCTCTTCTCATACCGTATCCGATATTTACGGGACCGGCTGCAAAAATCATATGTTTTTTAACAAAGTCCCAATCAATAATGCCCTCGGCCGCATCTCTCATAACTATTTCTCTAGCAATATAGTTCCATAAAGCAACGTCTGTATTTGGTGAGAAGATGATTTCAATATCAGCTAAATCTGAAGTTCTATGAGTATAGGTTTGAATAGATATAACTTTTACTCTATCAGGGTTTGATAGTTTTCTATCAGTTACACGAGACCAAAGAATTGGGTGCATTTCAGCCATATTTGAACCCCAAGCCACGATTGTGTCAGTCAGTTCTATATCGTCATAACATCCTGAAGGCTCATCAACACCGAATGTTTGATAAAAACCAACAACCGCAGATGCCATACAGTGACGAGCATTTGGATCTATTGCATTTGAGCGAAATCCTGCTTTCATCATTTTTAGAGCTGTATAACCTTCCATAATTGTGTATTGACCTGATGCAAATACTGCAACAGACTCCGGTCCGCCATGTTTAAGCGCTTTTTTAATGTGAACTTCCATCTCATCGTAAGCTCTTTGCCATGATACTGGAACAAATTTACCTTTTTTGTCAAACTTACCGTCAGCGCCAACTCTAAGCAGCGGTTGAGTAAGTCTATCAGCACCGTACATAATCTTAGCATTAAAGTAACCTTTAATACAGTTAAGACCACGATTTACAGGTGCAGCCGGGTCTCCTTTGACAGCAACGATTTTACCGTTTTTCGTAGCCATCATAATACCACAACCAGTACCACAGAAACGACAAGCCGCCTTGTCCCATCTCCAGTCCCCTTCAGCTTGGTTTGCCGCTGCTTCTAGCTCCGCCGGTACACTCATACCAATCGCTGTTGCTGCAGATGCTGCCGCTGAACTTTTAAGAAATTCTCTTCTTGAAAGTGACATATTTTCTCCTATTTAATAATTTTTTAAAATAAAACAGTACGAAACTATAATATTTCAATTTTTTTGTTAAGGTGTCCATTAACGAGATTGATAATATCACTTTTCAGCTGAAAAAATCTTTGACTTAAGTCATAAATGTAGTTTTTATTATTAAGATGATTTTAATATCTTAAAAATGTATATATAAGTAGCACTTAAGATAAGAATAAGCTTTTGAAATTACGATTCTTTATTCTTAAGCTCTTGACAACTTTTAATAAGCCTATCCAGCTCTTTTTTTAAATTTGTTAATTTTTTTGTAGAGTTAATAAGTTCTTCGGTCGATTCTATAACTATATCTTCGCTGTTGTTTAGGTGTTTTGATGCCAATGATTTATCTTTTAATTCGCCTAAGATAGTATCAAACTCATCTGTTAGCTCTTCTAGTTTTGATGAAGCTTTTTGAGATTGAAGCAGCGCCTCGTTTGAGTATTCAACGGCGGAGTTTATTTTAGTTATAAAACAGTTTATAGTATCGCTCACTTCAACAATCTCGCTCTCACTCTCTGCCTCAAGCTTGATAGGGGTAAGGTTTGATATATCCTCGTTATCCACAAGCATTTTAGAGTACTGCATAAAAGAGTCAACGTGTGATTCAATGCTTTTTAATTGCATAAGAGAGTATATAAAGAGCAAAAAAAGTATAGCACCGGACGAGTATTGAAAGCTTTTAATAAAGTTTGTTTTATCTTCACTGTGATTTGTGTACATTGTCACCAACTTATCAACGTTATTAAGCAGTATCGTGTTGTGTTTGTATATGGAAGTGACAATAAGCTCCAGCTCCTGAGTTTTTTTAACATCAGAATTTGAGAGTAGTTTGAAATTTTGAACATCTTCATAAAAACTTTCCCATAGTTTGCTCACTTCAACAAGCTGATTAGATATCTCATCTGTAGGCGCTACCAATATTCCTTTATCATGGTTTCCATGTTTTAGAGTATTTAAACCGTCAATAAATTCGTCACATGCAGCGTTTAATTCATAAAAATCTTGGGTAGAGTTATAGTAGACATAGAAAATATTCTTTGCTATTTTTTGAGTTAGCATTCTCTGTTTGCCTGCAATGTTTATGACAAGAGCATCTTTAATATTTTGTTGATTTAAATATATTGTCGTTCCTATTACACTAGCCATCAGAAAGATTAACAGGGCGCCGATAAGTTTTATTTTTGTGCTGATTTTATTTGGTTTCATCATGTCAGTTCACCCCTGTATGTGTTTTTTAGCATCTCTTTATCCAAGATAACTACATCTGTATTTTCTATATCTATAATTGAGCTTCTTTTTAGCTTTTTTAGAACTCTAGAGAGAGTTTCAGGTTGAATATGCAACATAAAAGAGATCTCATGTCTTTTTAGAGAGTTAAACATCTCTAAATCATTGTAAAGAGTAAAAGCAACTTTTGCCGTCGCATCAAAAACAAGCTCTCTGTTTACAACGCAGTGAAGCTGCTGAGTTTTTAGCAGTATCTCGTTTATAAACTCATTGTTTAGGATGTTTTTTGATAAAAATTCCGTTTTTAGTTCCTGAAAACTAACTTCCAGTACAATGCTCTCTTCCATAAATTCGGCATTTGAGAAACAGTGTATTGCGTCATCATCTAGCGTTGTAAGCTCAGAAATAAGAGAATTTTTATGTATGTGGTAGAGAAATATCTCGTTTTCAAACTTATCTATTTTATAAACTTTTAAAAGCCCTGAGACTAAAAAAAAGATTTTGTTGCTGGAGTCGTTCTCATAGTAGAGTATTGAATTTTTTGGATAGGTAGTTATTTTTGAGATGCTGTCTATAATATCCAATTTTTCACTACTGAGAGAGTTAAAAAAAGAGAGCTGTTTTATAAAATTTAATTTTTCATTCATAGCTGTTATTTTGCTTCTTTGTAATATTTTATAGTACTGCTTTGTTAAAATTCCTGCGCTTTGTATTTTATCATAAAAGATAGCTCTTTTATAAAAATAGTTTATACATTTGGTATGGTGTTTGCTTTGGTTAAATGATGTTTTGTAGGGAGTTTAATGAATTTTATAGAGGCTTTAAAATTAAAAAGCAAACTTTTTTTTATTTTCATAATTATTACCGTAGGTCTTCTCTTTATTGGGATTATGGGTGCAATAAACTTAAACTCAATGAAAAAAAATCTGGATTCGCTCTATTTTGGCTCACTTGTTCCCGTAATTGAACTAAATACTATACTTCAAACATATCATGGAAATTTGGCAAGTACTATATACAAAGCAAAAAATATGCAAATTACTCCATATGGGGTAAAGTCACAAATCAAACTTTCAATAAACAGAATCGAGAGAGAGTGGAAAAACTACGAGTCTCATTTTAAAAGAGATGGAGAGGCAGATTATGTTGAGTATGTTGCAGCTGAAATAAAAGAGACAAACAGATATTTTTACAATATTTTAGAAGCCCTTGAAAATGGTCATGACGCAAAAGATTTAGCAATGGGTAGTATAGAGAAAAAAATTACCCACATCCACGAAGTAGTAAATAAGTTAATTGATTATGAGGTAGAAGTTGCCAAGTATGAGCGAAAAGCTTTTTTAAACGTATATGACTCTATTTTACTAAAAGTTGGTTCGATATTGGGTATTGTCATTTTTAGTGTTATGATGATCTCATTTTATGTATTTAAGAGTATCCAGAGTGATCAGAGCGCTCTTGAAATAGCTACAAAAAAACTAAGAATAGCAAATAAAAAGCTAGAAAATGCTTCATACACCGACACTTTAACGGGACTTCACAATAGAAGATATTTCAACCTTATTTATGACAGAGAGATAAAAAGAGCTAAAAGAAATCACAGTTATATAACTTTTATGATGCTTGACATAGACTATTTTAAACAGTATAACGACACATATGGGCATATAGAGGGAGATGCGGCTCTTAAGAGTGTCGCAAAAGTTTTTAAAGATATTTTAAAACGTCCGAGTGATTTTGTTTTTAGGCTTGGGGGGGAGGAGTTTGGAATTCTTCTCACAGAGACGCCTGAATCGAACAGCGCGGCAGTTGCTGTCAATATTTGCAATGCAATAAAGGCGAGGGAGATTAAGCATGAGGGCTCAAAAGTAAATAAATTTTTGACTGTTTCTATCGGTGTGGCTTGTTGTATAGCCGACGAAGCGCTTAATGAAGAGGTTTTGATAAGTCGTGCCGATGAGATGCTCTATAAAACAAAAGAAAACGGAAGAGACGGCTACACAATTACAACCGATATAAGCGTGGCTACCCCGCACGTGGCGGAGCAGACTAGCGCTTAAACGAGTCCCTGCTCAATCATAGCGTCTGCTACTTTTCTAAATCCTGCGATATTCGCACCTAAAACTAGGTTTGTAGGCTCGCCGAATTCAGCAGCAGTTGTGCTAGCGTTTATGTAGATATTTTTCATAATCTGAGCCAGTTTCGCATCAACTTCTTCAAAAGTCCAGCTGCACATAGAAGCGTTTTGCTGCATCTCTAATTGGCTAGTTGCAACACCGCCAGCATTTGCCGCTTTACCTGGACCGTAGCAGATTTTTGCGTCGATAAATGCGTGAACTGCTTCAAGAGTTGATGGCATATTTGCACCCTCGCTTACACAGATACAACCGTTTGCAAGAAGATTTTTTGCATCATTTAGGTTCAGCTCGTTTTGTGTTGCACTTGGAAACGCCGCAAAACAAGGAATTGTATAAACACCGTTGCAATCTTCTGGATACTCTTCAATTGGAGTGTATTTCGCGTTTGGTCTTGCTTTTACATACTCTGTTAGTCTCTCTCTTCTTACCTCTTTTAGGTCTTTTAAGAGTTCTAGGTCAATTCCGGCCTCATCGTAAATCATACCGTTTGAGTCACTACATGTAACAGGAATTGCTCCAAGGTGGTAAAGCTTCTCTATTGTATAGATAGAAACGTTACCGCTTCCTGAAACTACACACTTCTTACCCGCTAGAGTTTCACCTCTGTCTTCTAACATGTACTTCGCAAAATATACCGCCCCGTAGCCAGTAGCCTCTGTACGTGCGAGTGAACCGCCCCATTTTAATGACTTTCCTGTTAGTACGCCTTCATATTTGTTCGCAAGTTTTTTATACATACCGAACATGTAGCCGATTTCTCTACCGCCAACTCCGATGTCTCCTGCGGGAACGTCAGTGTTTGCCCCGATGTGTCTGAAAAGCTCGCTCATAAATGCTTGGCAAAATCTCATGACTTCATTGTCTGATTTGCCTTTTGGATTAAAGTCGCTTCCGCCCTTTCCTCCACCAATTTGAAGGCCTGTAAGAGCATTTTTGAAAATCTGCTCAAACCCCAAAAATTTAATTACGCCTGCATTTACACTCGGGTGAAATCTTAGACCCCCTTTATATGGCCCAAGAGCAGAGTTGAACTCTATTCTGTATCCCTTGTTGACTTGAATTTCTCCATTATCATCAACCCAGTTTACTCTGAAAAATATTTGGCGCTCAGGCTCGACTATTCTCTCTATAATCTTATGTTTTCTATATTTTGGGTATTTTTCCATAAGAGGTCTTAGCGATTCAAGTACCTCTTCGGCAGCTTGGTAAAATTCTTTTTGAGACGGGCTGGATCTCTTTAGGTATTCAAAAACTTCTTTTACGTATGGCATATATCTTTCCTTTTATTTCAAAAATAGGGGAGGATAATACTGTAAAAATATTTAAAATTTATATAATAGAGCCAAATATTTATAAATATTTAAAAAAATGATGAAAATTTAATCAATTTTGACTTGACAAATATTTTTTTACTATCTTAGTAAAAAGTGTTAATGACCGTTTTTAAATCTAAAGCCATCTTCCAAAAGAGCAGATTTTAGCTTATCTTTGAGTTCACCCTGAAACTCCATCCAACCATCTTTAAATGTGCCGCCACAGCCAAGCTTTTTTTTCAAGTTTTTCAGTATCGTCTCAGAGTTCTCTTGAGCTAGATGAAATTCGCCGACAATAGTTACGGTTTTGCCTCGTCTTTTCTCTTTTTTAAAGAGTAGAAAGTGCTTGTTTGGCTCTAAAATTTCAGTTGAGATTTCTGTTTTTCTAGGAGACTCAATCGTTGCCCATCCATCCTCTATCTCAGCACCGATAAAGATGTCCAGTTTCTTGCCTCTGCTCATTAGATAACGCTCTGTCTTAAAATACTCATGTTATCTAGGTTGTAAATGCCGCTTTTTATACTTTTTACTATATCGTTAAAGTTTGTTTTTGCTCTGTTATATACCGCTATGATTATCTCATCGCCGTTTTTTAAAAATGTAGTTTCGCCGTAGTGCGTATATCGTGTGGCACCTATGCTGATAATTGCATTCGATGGATAATTACATGTAGAAATATATTGGCTCAAAGGTTCAAGCGGACCGAAATCTTTTTGCTCATTTATTTGCTTAATCATCCAATCAAGAAGTTTCTCGTAAAAGTAGCTGTAGCCGCCTAGCCCCACATCTTCGCCATAAGCGTGAACCTCGCCCTCTCTTTTTAAAAAAGAGCAGATAGAGTAGCCGTCCATAACTCCGCCACTGCTGAACTTGTCTATCTTGATTAGGTTCTCGCTTAGCCCCTTAGACGAAGCACCCCAGTTTTTTTTATCGCTTATTTTACTAGCCCCCGCAACTCTGATTGAGCAGTCGTTATAGGCACCAAAATGTGTAGGAATTATTTTTGAGACTCTGCCGTTTGTGTACTCAAATTTGCAGATAAGTCCGACTTCCGGTTCTGCTTGAACATTGACATCTCTGTTTGGGAGTTTTATTTGAAAGTCTGAGAGTGGGCAGGTGTTTAATATCTCTTTAGCGCTCTCAACACGCTTCGGCAGATAAAAAGGAAACATTCCTTTTGGAGCCGCTTCATCAGCGGTAATAACATCTTTAAAATCTTCCTCTTCGCCCGCCTGTGCAAGGTGCAGTGCAAAGTTGCCTGCAATCCCAAGTCCTAGAAAATCTCTATATTTATCCATATTGCTTCCTTTAAACTAATTCACTAAAAGCTTAGGAGGAAAATGACTATATAAGCCCTTTTTCTTTAGCCTCTGCAAACTCTTCATAGCTTCCTTTGAAGTCTACATAAGTGCCGTCTGCTCTAAGTTCTATAACGCGATTCGCAAATGCATCTAAGAGTTCACGGTCATGCGATACACAGATTACGTTGCCTTTGAAGTTGTAAAGAGCTTCGCCGAGGGCTACAATGGCTTCAAGGTCAAGGTGGTTTGAAGGTTCATCAAGAACCAAAAAGTTTCCGCCCTCAAGCATCATTTTAGAAAGCATCATTCTATGTTTTTCACCGCCCGAGATGCTTACAACTGATTTTTCTTGCTGTTCACCGCTAAATAACATTCTTCCTAAACAGTTTCTAATCTCGGCAATATCGCGTTTTGGGTCAAACCCTCTAAGCCAATCATAAAGAGTTCCATCACCCTTGATTATGTCTGCCGTATCTTGAGGAAAATAGCTGTTCTCGATGGTAGCACCCCAGTGAATCTCTCCGCTAGTCGGCTTAATTTCTTCCATTATTATTTTTAAAAGTGTTGTTTTGCCGGCACCATTTGGACCTATAAGTGCAACTTTTTCGCCCGGTTCAAATTTTAAACTTATATTTTTTAAAACTTCGTTATCGCCGTAAGAGTGGTTTATGTTGATAATATTTAAAGCCTCATCACCCATAACTCTTTTTGCTTTAAAAACAATGCTAGGGTCGCGGCGAGAAGATGGTTTTATGTCATCAATAACAAGTTTATCAAGTTTTTTCTGTCTTGATGTTGCTTGTTTTGCTTTTGAAGCATTTGCGCTAAATCGGCGAACAAAAGCCTCAAGCTCATCTTTTTCTTTCTCTTTTTTTGCATTGCTAAGCTCATTTTGTTTCGCGATAACATTTGCGGCAATATACCAGTCATCATAGTTTCCTGTAAACTCGCGGATTTTTTGATAATCAACATCAAGAATATTTGTAACTACCGAGTTTAGGAAGTGTCTATCATGAGAAATTACAACCATAGTTCCTTCGTGGCGTTGAAGCTCATCTTCCAACCAGCTAATAGTTTGAATATCAAGGTTGTTTGTAGGCTCATCAAGGAAGAGTACGTCAGGTTTTGGATATAAAACTTGCGCTAAAAGAACTTTAAATTTATCGGCACTGTCAAGTGTGCTCATAAGATCATTATGCTTGCTTGCGGGAATACCGACGTTCTCTAAAATTTTTGCAATATTTACATCATACTCATAAGTTGGGTCCTCTTCAACACAGATAGTCTCAAGCTCGGCAAGGCGGTTGTTTACAGCTTCATCTTCAAAGTCGCCCGTTGCGTAGATTACCTCTTTTTCTTTGATTGCGTCATAGAGTCTTTTGTTTCCGTATAGTACGGCATCGGCAATCGTAAAATCTTCATAAGCATATTGATTCTGTCCTAAAACACCGACTTTGTTCGCTTTTGGGATTATAACCTCACCCTCGTACTCTTTAATCTGACCGCAGAGTATTTTTAAAAATGTTGTTTTTCCCGCGCCGTTTGCGCCGATTAGACCGTATCTTTTATGACGGTCAAGTTTTAGATTTATATCTTGAAATAGAACCCTGTTTCCATAACGCATAACTAATTTTTGTACTGTTACCATGTTTTTACTCTCGTTTATGCAGAACTAATATCTGCCTATTATTTTTCGCGATTGTAGCTGATTGTTGTTTAAAAACTGATTATTATCAATCTGCTGATTTGTCTTTTGAGTTCTCAAAAGCATTGGTTATATCACCGGTTATACTGTTTACACCTTCGTTAAACTCTTTTGTGCTGCATCCTGCAAGCATTAGCATCGCAATGGCTATTAAAAATAAAGTTCTCATCTGTCTCCTTTTCTTCTGTTATATTTTGCTGTGTGGTTTATCCCAGAAATCAGCGTCCGGTTTTCCTACATGTAACTCTTGAAGAAACTTCTCCTCGGTTCTTTGAATCTCGGCTCTAATGAGATTTACGATTGCTTTTTGAGATGCAATAGGCTCAGGAAGAGCGCAATATTCGCCATCTGTCAGCTCATCATTAAATTTTTTCTCATCAAAATTTTTCCCGAGATATTTGACTATATATCTTAAGTCCCTCTCTGCGTTTCCCAAACATGATGTAGCTCCGGGGGAGGGCGTCATATTGAAAATTACACCTTCACCTGTATATATGGAGGCTTCGCCTAAAAGTAATTTTTGTTCATCTTTATTTAGCACCTGAGGGCGGACACCGCCAAAACCTTTGGCATATTTAAATTCGCTAAGTTTTAGTGATGGAACTATTTTTCTGGCATCTTTTAAAAATAGGTATTTGTTGATAAAAGGAATCTCAAAAAGAAAATTTCTAAAGATATAGTTGCGTATATCTCTCTCTTTTAGGAGTTTCCACAGTGCAGCGGCAATATTTTTATCAAAGCGAAGAGTCTTCCAGAAATCCATATATGTCCCGCTTTTGTAACGCTCTAATTTTGGCAGCATCAGTGCGGTTGGACCAAAACGGGTGTTTCCGTTTGCCAGAACATCAGGGTCGCCATGAAGAGCGGCAAATGGAAGTTTTGGATTTTGAATCATATAGACCTTGCCGTTTAGCATCTTTTCGTTTGTCATATAAAAACTTCCCGCTACCGGTAAGCAGCCCAGATTTAGCCCAAAGCCCATTTTGTGTGCTAAAAAGAGTGAATGCGCCCCCGCATCTACGACTACAAAGTCGGCATAAAATGTCTTCTCTTTCGTTTTAACTACATATCCGCGTTTTTTACTTTTTTTAATCTCTTCTACTTTGGTATTTAAAAAAAGTTCTAATTTGACATCTTGCTCTTTTTTTGCATTCTCTAAAAATGATTTTGACAATTTTCCATAATCAACGGTGGTCCATTGACCTGTTGCGCCGATTCCAACCATCTCTTCTTTGCGTTCATTTCCATTTTCATCAAACACAACGCGAGGCTCTAGCTCTTTTAATCTCTCTTTGTTCCAGACCTCTAAATATGGAAACAGTTCCGAAAACTCTTCGTAGCGGTGAAGTAAAAATTCAACCTCTTTTTTGCCGACGCCTAAAGCCATCTTTTGGTGTGAAAATATTATTTCGTTTTGATAGTGATGATTCAAACAGTACTTCTCAACCATTTTTGCGGTGCGCTTCGTAACTGCAGCTTTTTGAAGTGTGTAATTTGTTTCAATATCTCCGACATGTATTGTTTGAGAGTTGCTTGTCCCGCATGAATTTAGAGTAGCGATATCTTCATACTTCTCAATAATTCCAATAAATTTAATATCGGTATATCTTGCAAGCTCATACGCCAAAGCCGTGCCTGAAACTCCTGCTCCGACGATTACAACTTCGAAATTTTTAGCAGCCATTATGAATTCCTATATTTATACTCTTTTTTAGTTGTATTGTAGCAAATTTATTATAATATTTTATAATTTTTTAGGCGGGTGTATATGCAGATTAGAGAGTTGGATTTAATGGAACTTTTGATGGCTTACGAGGTGGTTTCTCAACTTCGCACCACATTGACATATGATGAATTTGAAGATTTGATATATGAGATGAGAAAAAGTGAATACAAAATGATTGGCATAATAGATAAAGAGATGCTGATAACTTATGCCGGTGTTGCAATACAAACAAATCTTTACCATAAAAGACATCTATATGTTTTTGATTTGGTAACAGACGAGAAGCATAGAGGTGAAAAATATGGGGCGATGATGCTTGAATATTTAAAAGACTATGCAAAAATGGGAATGTGTGAAAATATAGTTTTATCTTCAGGATTTCAAAGAGAAGATGCCCATAAATTTTATGAGAAAAACGGTTTTTCTAAAAAGAGTTTTGTTTTTTTAAAGAGTGTTTGAGCTAAGTTGATTTGGAAGATTATAGAAAGAGTGAAGTAAAAAAAATTGCAGGCGCAAAGCCTGCAAAGTAAAACCTTATAAAGGAGTTACGTTCTCAGCTTGAGGGCCTTTTTGACCTTCTCCAAGTTCAAAAGTTACCCTTTGACCTTCAGATAATGAAACACGACCCGGACCTGTTCTGTTTACTTGGCGAAAGTGTACGAATACATCCTTCCCGCCATTTTCTTGTTGAATGAAACCATAACCTTTTTCTTCATTGAACCATTTAACTGTTCCGTCTAGCAATTCTGCCATGTGTAGTACCTCTTGGTAAAAATTCACTTCTTTTGGAAGTGGAGTCAAATTATAGGGAGAGTCGTTTGTCTAGCAGAATATACTATAGATGAGCTCGCACACAAAAATCTTTCATCGAAAAAATTATAGCAAAAGTTTTAACTTTTTGTGCAAAAAAATAAAAGTTTTAGATAAGCAGGCTTTAAATGCCAATTGAGTTTAGACCTATTTCGATGGTTTTTATTCTACTTCTTTGGAATTTAAAAGATGCTTTAAGAAAGTAGTTAATAAATCTGATATTATTTCAGCTACAAAAGGAATAGAGCATGAAATACGAGTTAAAAGATGAATATATAGAACTTTTTAAGCTTCTTAAGGTTTTGGATTTAGTAGATAGCGGAGCAGAAGCTAAAATGATTGTAGCCGATGGACATGTAAGAAGAAACGGTGAGACAGAGCTCAGAAAAAGAGCAAAAATCCGCCGTGGCGATGTTATAGAAATTGCCGAGGTTGTTATAGAGGTTTTTTAGTTTTTATATTGTTCTTCTTGGCATTTTTTCTGATACGAATGTATCAAGCTTCAGTGCCATAGCGGTTAGCGCAGCCAAAGCGGGACTCTGTTCCGATTGGCGTTATTAATTAAAATAAAACAGAGCTCACAAGCCCTATCAATCCGCCAAAAATTCCACCCCACACCACAAGCCAAGAGAGATGTTCATGTATGATTTTTTGAACCATCTCTTTTACTATTTGCGGAGTAAGTTCGCCAAGCCTTGCATCAATGATGTTTTCAATTGATTTAATCATATCTTCGCTCAAAGATGAACTTTGCAGGTGGTCTTGAAGAGTATTATTAAAATTTTCGCTGTTTACAATAGTTATAACAGCACTCTTCATCTTTATGGAGAAAGGTTCGCGAAGAGTGTTTAAGATGCTCTCTCCTCCAAACATACCAAGCATTCCGCCAAAGGAGGACTCCATGACTGTTTTGCTAAGGGCGTCAAAAGCGCTAGAGAAGTCTGTTTTTTCGATAATAGGCGTTAAGTCTATCTTCTTCTCTTCATTTTTAAAGAAGTTCTCTAGCTGCTCCTGCGTGAAAAATTGAGTCATCATAAGGTTTTTAATAGAGTTTTTAAATGCTTCAAACTGCAGCGGTATTACGCCTGAACCATAAAGATATGGCACTTTTTCAAACAGCATGTGAATTGCGAGCTGATTTGTAACCGCGCCTGAGAGTGCGAATAGACCGGTGTATAGCAGTAGAGAGCCAAAGGTGTTCTCTAATAAAAAAGATAAAAGAACGAGTATTGCAGCTATTAGGTTAGTGATAAAACTTTTATCTAGTTTCAAAATATATCTCCAAGTGTAAAAGCGAAATTATACTAAAAAGATTCTATAATAATGCAAATCTAATAATAATGGAAATTTTATGAAACAAGAGAGTTATATCCTTTTTAAAACCTCAGACATACAAACAATTTTAAAAACTCTAGAAGATGAACTCAAGTGCAGAAACGAATCTCCTTTTTGGAGAGATAAGGTCGTGCCTTTTAGTGAAGCAATTTTGAGTGTTTTGATTCCGCTAAGAGAAGCAGATATGCTTTTTAATCCTGAGGGTATGAGCGCAGATGAGCTTACTCCCGAGCTTTTTTTTAAATGGAGTGATTTTGTAAGCTTAAAAACACTTGCATTTACAATTCAAAAATCAAATGATGCAGGAGTTTTGCTCAGAACCAGCCTTGAAGAAGCAGCATGTAAAAAATATAAGAGCATAGATTTGAATCTGTTAGGGGCTTATTTGGCACGTTATAGCGTAAATCTTGAAGATGAGTTTTTGGACTTTCCTATCTCAAATTATAACTTGCATCAAGGTGTAAGCAACGTTATAAAATCGCTTTTATAAGAAAGAAGTCAAATAAAGTGATAGAGTATTTTATAAAAAACAGCAGGTTAAATCATGCACTTCTGGTTTTAATCATTTTTATGGGGGTTTACTCCTATATAAAGATTCCAAAAGAGATGTTTCCCGATGTAGAGCTTGAGCAGATAAGCGTTCTTGGCTCTTATAGAGGTGCAAGTGCTATCATTATGGATAAAATGGCGGTTCGTGACATAGAAGATTCGCTTAGTAACATAAATGGTATAGACAAGACCGAAACTATTATTACACCCGGGACGTTTGCCATAATTTTGACTCTGAGCGATGGAGCAAGCAGAGAGTTGACGCTTGGCCGAGTAAAAGATTCCGTTGCACTAAGTAAGCAAAACTTGCCAAGCGACATGAATGAACCGGTTGCAACACTTTTGGAAAAAACAAAACCGCTTATAAAATTGGCCATTTCATCATCAAGTATCTCTGTCGGTGAGCTAACAATAATTGCAAACGAGATGAAATCAAAAATAGCGAAAATGGATGGCATTAGTGAGGTTTTGATTCGTGGCGGCTCCGAAGAGGAGGTGATTGTAAAACTAAACTCTGAAGCAATTTTAGCGTATGGTTTGGAACATGCAGCTGTTCAAAAAGCTATATCAAATCTATCATATATTTTTCCAATCGGAGATATTGAGCAGCGGGGAAACTTTGTATTTGTCTCAACAGTAAACGGCAAAGCAGATGCTAATGAGTATAGAGATGCCATTTTAAGCATAAACGACAAATATGTAAAACTAGGTGATATTGCGGAGGTAAGCATAGAGTATCCGCAAACAGACACTTTAGCTACTTACAACGGAAAAAAAGCCGTCTCTTTAACTATCTCAAAGGGAACAAGCAATGATGCAATAGTTTTGGCAAAAAAACTTCAAGAAGATGTCAAAAAACTGCAAAAAAACTACAAAGGGGTAGAGTTTACTTTTTATGAAGACAACTCAAAACCGATTCAAGACAGATTAGACATAATCATATCAAACCTTATGCTCGGTCTTGTTTTGGTTTTTGTCTCTATGTATATTCTTATAAACCTTAGAATTGCCATTATTGTCGCACTTGGAATACCATTTTCTTTTTTAATTGGGATTATTTGTCTCTACAACTTGGGCTACTCAATAAATGTTGTTTCACTGCTTGGGGCACTTATCGTGATAGGAATCGTCGTTGATGATGCCATAGTTGTCAGTGAAAATATCCAGCGATACATAGACGAAGGAATGGATAACTACGGTGCAACTATAAGAGGCACAAAAGAGATGATTTTGCCTGTCACTTTGGCAACCGTCACAACCGTAGTTGCATTTTTGCCGATTTTTATGATGCAAGGCGAGACGGCTCTTTTTATTATGCTTATTCCTCTTACCGTAATTATTATCTTATTGGGTTCACTTTTAGAGAGTTTTTTATTCTTGCCGCTTCATGCAAATGATTTTTTAAGAAAAAGTAATAATATTGTAAACTGGGTGCCTTTGCAAAATTTTTATGAGAGGGTAATTTTACGCTTTTTGCACTACAAAAAAATATCGCTTATCTTTTTCTTGATTTTGGTTCCGCTCTCAACTATCTATGTGGCAAAATCTATGAAGTTTCAATTTTTCCCAAATTATGACGGAAACTTTATCTATATTTCAGGAAAGCTAAATATAAATACCCCTCTTGAAGATACCTATAAAGTTTCAAAAGAGATAGAAGCAGAGCTTGTAAAACATAAAGAAGAGTTTTCACTAAAAGCCATCTCATCTGTTGTTGGATATAGACGAAGTATGGCTGGCGAGACTCAAAGAAACAGTGGTGTTTTTATGATTACTATGGAGCTTTACGATAGGCAAGACAGTAACTTTGTAGATAAATATATTAATCCTGTTTTAAATTTTAGTTTCGATTTTAACAATCCGCAAAAAATACGAAAGGAGCAGACTTATGAGCTTGCTCCTCGTGCAAAAGAGATTGTTGCACTTTTTGAAAAAAAATATAATATGGAAGATTTAGGCGTGTTAGAGGATAAGCCAGGACTTATAAAGAGTGATATTCAGATAAATCTCTCTGGGGCTGATGACGAACTGCTTCAAGAGAGTATAAAAAAATTAGAAAGCGAGATTTCTAAAATAGAGGGCATTAGAGATTTTAGCGATAACATAAAACTCGGAAAAATAGAGTATAAAATCAAGATAAACTCCTACGGGGAGAGCTTAGGTCTTAGCGAAGCATCTGTAGCAAAAACATTGAGCGCCTACTTTTTAGAGCAAAAACAGGCAAATACTTTTAACGAGAGTGGTGTTATGGAGATAAAAACGGAGGATAGTTCCAAAGATAGCATAGAGACATTTTTGAACTTCAGCATAGCGTTTGGCGATGGGAAATATGTAAAACTGACCGATATTGCACAAATTACTCAAATAAGGGATTATGAGAAGATAAATAAGCTCAACGGAAGCATCATTAAAACTTTTTTTGCAAGCATCGACAAGAGAAAAACAACTTCCGGGGAGGTCTTGGATAAGCTGGAAACAACACTAAATGAGATTAGAAGCAAGGGTGTCGAGGTTGTGCTTTTGGGTGAAAAAGAGAAGAAAGAGCAACTTAAAGATGATATGCAAAAAGCTGTTTTACTGGCACTGTTTTTGATATTTTTATCTCTTTTGCTGATATTCTCAAAAGCAAAATATGCACTTATGGTTATGAGTGTAATACCGCTCTCTGTTTTAGGGGCGCTTCTTGGACATAAACTGCTTGGTACAAATCTATCTATGACTTCCATTATAGGGATTTTGGGGCTTGCTGGAGTTGTTGTAAATGATGGAATAATTATGCTTGATTTTTTGCATGGAACTCATAAATTGGAAGAATTTTTGCAGCGTGCAAAACTTCGACTTCGCCCGATTGTTATAACATCGCTGACAACATTTTTAGGACTGTTTACTTTGATTTTCTATGCTTCAGGTCAAGCTGTGATACTGCAACCGATTGCTATATCTTTGGGCTTTGGTCTGGTTTGGGGAACAGTCTTAAATCTAATCTATTTACCAACACTATATGCGCTGGTAAATAAAATTGAACCAAAAAAAGAGGTTTAGTGTGCCTGATATGGCAAAATAGGCAGCTTTAGCTGTTTTGCATAAACTATGCCGCTTTTGATGTTAATTACATCATAGTTTAGCTTTTGTGATAAAAACGGTGCTAAAATGCTTGTTCTGCTTCCTGTTCTGCATATAATTGCAAATGGTTTTTTTGTATCAACCGCACCGTTTAGTTTTTCTAAAAAAACCTTAAGATCATAGTTGCCTTTTTCATCAAAAAGCATTATTGGGATAGACCCTTTTAAAAGACCTGTTTCTTTCCATTCGCTAGGTGTTCTTATGTCAACTATCGGTATTTTTGAGTTGATCAGATTTTGCGATGCTTCCTCATTTGTTATGGCAGCAAAAAGCGAAGCAGACACCATCAACAGCGATAACACTATTTTTTTCAATATATTCCCCTCTCTTAAATTAAGGGTATAATTATATCTATAAATAAATAAACAACAGGTAAAGAATGGCATCTCAAAAAGCGATAGACAATTCACTTAGACTCAGATACATAAGAGCATTGGAGAGATTTCACAAAAGTATTATTTCATATCTCTCAAGCACATCAAATCTTTCCAAGGAGGGGTATGATAAAAAAATAGATACCAGCCTAAAGGTGTTGCAAAAAGTTGATGAAATAGCGCTCTATAAAGGGGATTTGCAAGAGTTGCAGAAGCTGGTAAAAAAAATAATCAGTTATAAAGAGAGCGATAAAGATATAGAGGAGATAAAAGAGGAGATTCTTTACGGCTCAAATCAGCTTGATAAAACAAAAAATGCAAGGCGTTATAAAAAGGATAAACACTCCCAGTCAATCTATGATGATTGGGAGTAATTTTTACTGTTCGCTCTCTTTTAATATAGTATCAAGAAGAACAAATAGTTCATCAGATGCTTTTTCCATTGCATCAAAGCTTTTGATAATTTCTTCCGAATGTTCAAGGGTGTTGATGGCTGCGTTGCCTTGTAGATATTTCAAATTTTTGTTAGCTTCTGCATGCAAAATAGTATGCGGAGAGAGAATTTTTGAAAAAGATGGAGCGATAGATTTAAATCTTTTTTCCCCTTCATTTTTATACCAATGCCCAAGCTCGCAATTTTCATGAGTCAGCTCATCTAGTACTTTTTCAAGGGATAAAATAGAGTTATATGTACGCGACTTATATAGTATATGATATAGTTTTGCCAGCACAACAAAAACACTGTTTTCAATATTGTAAGATGAATCAACTATTTTTGAAGAGCTGTCGCTTAACTCAACGAGCGTATTCTCAAATCCGCTAATTTTCTCTGTTGAGCCTTCTACAGTTCTTTTCATATTGTCAGAGCTTGTTTGAATCTCACTCATATTTTGCTGCAGAGATTTTATAGAGACGGAGATTTCCCCTGTTGCCTTATGTGTTCTCTCTGCAAGTTTTCTTACTTCATCAGCTACAACGGCAAACCCGCGGCCGTGCTCACCCGCACGTGCTGCTTCAATAGCGGCATTAAGTGCAAGAAGATTTGTTTGGTCTGCAATGTCCGTGATTAGCTGAATTACCGAAGTTATTTCATTTGCCTGACTTGCTATCTGGCCAATACTGTCGTTGTTTATATTTACCTGTTCATTTAGTGCATTTAGCTCATTTGTAATATCCGTAATATCATTGCGTGAGTAGGTAGCAAGGTCTGAAGCCTGTTTTGTAGCGAATGTAATCGCTTTAAGGTAATCTATATTTGTTTTAAGATCAGATATAATCAGAGTAAGAGACTCAGAAACATTAATGCTTTTTGCACTAATCTTGGAGTTAAACATATCTCTTTGTGCAGAGGCATGTTGGGTTTTCATAAACTCTATGCTTTTGCCTACACTCTCGATAGCATCTACAAACTCGCCGCTCATCCCTTCGGATGAGATACGGTGCGTAAATATGCCCTTTGATGCGTCGGTAATTGTGGTGTTTATTTGGTTTATAAGGTCTTGCGTATGTCTTATAAGTTGCGATAGTTCATGTCCCATAACACCAAGCTCGGTACGAGTGTCTGTTGTAGCGGCTTTATGACTGAAATCACCCTTAGAAACAAAACTAATTAGAGATGTAAAATCATTGATTCCGCCTGTGATAGACTTTCTAATTATTGTTGCAAACAGAAGAACAATAATGCCGACAACTA
Source organism: Sulfurimonas sp. (assembly GCA_041654255.1). Lineage (GTDB taxonomy): Bacteria > Campylobacterota > Campylobacteria > Campylobacterales > Sulfurimonadaceae > Sulfurimonas. The sequence goes on along the minus strand of JBAZDX010000002.1, from coordinate 205,677 downwards.
TTCCTGCAATCAAAGCTAAATATTTAAAAAAGATTATCTTGCTTCCGAGATTAACAGAATCTTTTTCGAGCTCCTGAGATTTTAAATCTACAAGTTTTTTGAATGACTCTCTGGATGCATTGGCAAAAGGGGTTAAATCTTTTTTGTAAGTTTCGTATATAGCATCTTTATTATTTTTAATATCCTGCGGATTAAGAGATTTCATCATTGTAAGAGAGTTGTTTAAAAAGAGCATTGTCGAGTTTTTTGCTTCAATCACGATATCCAGTGATTTGTCATTCTTCATAAGCTTCTCTAGCAGCTCAAAGTGTTTGCTGATATCTTCAATCGTAGAGGCAAGGCTTGCTATGTTTTTATCATAACTTCCGCCAAGCATAATGTCTCTTGACAACCTGCTTATAAAGTTTAGATTTTTTTCTATATCAAGCGTAGTCAGTGCACTCGTCATTGAGTTTTGGTGCAGGTGGTCATATTTAGATTCAATGTGGCCAAGTGCCAAAAATATAGATATTGCAGCAGAAAAAACGGAGACCGTTACCATCGCAATGAAGTAGTTCATCTTCTTATGGATACTTAGACTTTTAAACATTGGAATCCCTCAGCATTTTTTTTGCTGAATGATAACATATTATTTGTGATTATTTTGTAATTTTTTTATAAATGTGACTAAATTGTCAATTTTTAGAGATACATAAATTGAGATAAGAGGATGATTATTACTACTAAACTAAAAGGAAAAAAATGGCTTTTGAAGAGCCATGGATTTATCTTGAAAAGTTTTTGATTGATTCCTCTAAGACCAAGCCAAGAGCCTAAAAACGCCTTTATTGCCAGAAGAGTTTGAAAATGCGACAATGAAGTGCCTTCAATCTTGCCAAAAATCTGAGAGATTAGATAAAGCCCGCTTGCAACGGCTACCATCAGAGCATAAGGGACGACTTTTCTAACATGTTGCATTATTGCTTCTCTTGCTTTTTTATGCTCATCGTCACTAAGTGTTTGATTCATTTTAGATAAAAATAGAACATCTACAAATAGAAATCCGCCATAAATAAAGACAGAGAAAATATGGATGGTGTGAATAAATGTGTAAGTGATAGCCAATCCTTTTTTTGTGGATTTTATCATAAGTTGCTATAAACAAATTTGTTTTATATCAATAGCATAACCATAAATTTAGACTTTTTGGATAAAATCACAAACTAAAAAAATCAATACAAAGAATTAATGGAATGCAAAATACAAAAGCAAGAGCCAATATTTACGCACTGCTATCTCGCGTACTACTGCAAGAGTTGGATGAGAAGATGCTTCAAACAATCAAAAATGATGAGAATATTTTAGATTTTTTCCCAACCCTAAAAGAGTGGAAACCTTTAAATGAGATTGAAAATAGCAAACTTTTGGAAGAGCATTTAAATCCTGATTTTGTAAACTTATCTCTTTTGCACCTCATACCTTATGAGACGTTTTATACAAGAGAAGACCAAAAGATTGAAACAGGCGGAGCAAATCCAGTAACAGATATGTACAGCGCATATAATTTTATGGTTGATTATGAAGCGGCCCGTACCGTTGCCGCTGATCACATCGGGATAGAGCTTGAGTTTATGCACCATTTAGTTGCTGCTGAATTAAAAGCTTTAGAAGATGGCGACAAAGATGCCGTTAAAGCACTTCAGGAGATAGAGAAAGAGTTTTTAAACAAACACCTTTTACAGTGGGCACCGCTCTATCTTATAAATGTAAAATATGAGGCTAGAACGCCGCTCTATTATGATGTTGCGGATATGGCTTTAGAGTTTATCCTCAGCGATAATGAATATCTGATTAAAGAGCTGAATATTTAAATGATACAACTAAAAGCTAGCCGTTGTGTCCGCTCGCTCTCAAAGGAGAGTGAATGCAACAAGTGTGAACTCATCTGCCCGACAGAGGCTATCGTAGTGGCTAACAATCCGCTGCCAAGCATAAACTTTTCTGCATGTGTTGCGTGCGGCGCTTGCGATGCTGTATGCCCAAATGAGGCACTTTCTCTGGATGATTTTAGTCCGACTGACTTCTTTTTTAGCTTTATGGAAGATAAAGAGAATCTTATCTCATGCAGAAAAAATGTTCCCTGCATTGCAGCTCTGAACATAGAAAATATTATCTCAATGGCACTGCTTAAAAAAGAGATAGTTTTTGATATGGGACACTGCGATGGGTGTGCGATAGCCCATAAATGCAAACCTGAGATAGAGAAGAACTACGAAGAGGCTTCTTACATGTTAGAAGCTATGGAGAGTGAAGCCGTTGTAAAACTTGAAAATATCAAGTATGAAAAAGCAGATACAGGCGAAGAGAATGTGGCAAACAGAAGAGAGTTTTTTAGCAAAATAAATCTAAAAAATATGGTTAAGACAAAAATAGAGTTTGAAAAAGAGATACAAAAAGCAACGGATGAACTGGTTGAACATACTCTTCAAAAAAGCGATATAGCGCTTCTGAAGCAAAAGCGTATAACAGATAGAAGAAAGCTCTTTTTTACGGCACTAAAGAGGATTAAAAAGCCATCCGTGTATCACATAATAGAAGCAGGTGAACTCTCGTTTACCTCAATGAAGCTGCTAAATAGCGATACATGTACGGCATGTCAGATGTGCTATAGAGTCTGCCCTACCGGTGCTCTCAGTTCAGACGTTAAAAACTCCAAGATAGATTTTGACCCGTTTTTGTGCATAAAATGCCATATTTGTCATGATGTGTGTGAACCTGAAGCTATTACGCTCTCGCCAACTTACAGAGTAAAAGAGTTCTTTGAGCCTGAAGTCCAAAATCTTATCTCTTTTAATGTGAGAAGATGTAACGAATGCAGTGTGATTTTTAGTACAAACTCTAGCGAAAAGCTCTGTTACAGATGCAAGGCAGAAGATGAAGAAGCTAGGGAACTTTGGGGTATAAGAGGAGATATGTAACATGATGAACAACGGTAATGAGATATCTCATCACACAAAACTTTACGGTTTTATAGGCGAATATGCAGGACAGAGCAGTATGTCGGCTACGCTAAATAAGCTCTTTAAAGCAAAAAATAGAGATGCTATGATGATACCGATGAATATACGCGAAGATGATTTCTATTTTACGGTAGTAAATATGAAAAAATCACATGTAAACGGCGCGCTGATATCTAACGAGTATGTAAAAAATGTAGTTGATATAGTTGATGAGGCGAGTGAAGCTGTTAGGCGTTCCGGAATGTGCGACATCTTGATAAGAGATGAGCAGAGGTTAATCGGCGATGTTTTGGGTATGAGAGTGCTGGTAGATTTTTTAAAAGATAAAGGTGTTAAAAAAGTGGCCCTCATTGGGGTTGGCTCAAGAGCAAAGGCATTTAGTTTTTTTGTCAATGGTTTTGATGTAAGCTATTTCTATGACGACTTAGAGAAACTTATGAGTTTTACTAAAGAGATGGGTGTTCTAAATGCAGATATAAACCGCATAGCAGAGGGGATGGATATAGACCTCTCTGCTTATGATGCGGTAGTAGATTTTTCTGATTTTAACGCTCTAAATATGGCAACTAAACTTAGCAGTATAAATGCTGATATGAAGCAAAAAAAAGAGTTTTCTCCGCTCAAGGTGAGAGCAAATGAACTTGGAGCCTCTTATCTCGGTTTTGATGATATGTTGAATGAGTTAAGCAGCGCTGTTTTTGAGTTTTTAAAAGAGAAGAGACATTTAGAGCACGATAAAAGCGATATGAGATTTTAAAAAATACGAGGAATATAAAAAATGAACACACATGATTTAAGTGATTTAAGAGCAGAGTTTGACAAGTTTGTAAACAATAGTTGCCCATCAGGCGAGATGGAACAAATAGACCAAAACACCGGAGATAAAGAGGATGAAGAGCCTGTTCCTCAGTTTGTAGATGCACTGACGTCTAAACTTTTGGCTCCTGCAATTAGCGGAGTTTATCTCTCAAGACTTGATATAAAGAGGATTGCCGAGGCTATAGATGAGTCTCTTCCGATAAAAGAGCGTATTAGAATGGTTAGGTCTCTCTTTAGACATACAAACTCCAAAGATTACCTAAGAGGCGCTTTTGATGAGATTAGCAGACATATAAACGGCCGTATCTTAATCTATCAAGAGCTTAGTGAAGCATTTCCGGCTTCAAAGGCGATATTTGATCTACATGAAAGTAAAGCGAAAAAAACTATGAAGATGTTTGAGCAGATAATTGAAGATTTTGAAGAGATTGAACCGTCATCCGACCCCCTATTTATCTAAATTCTTCTACGTAAGTAACTAGAATTAAAATAGCGAAGCATTTGCTTCGTTGCTACATTCGTCACATACTTTAAGTATGCTTCCTCATTATGCGCCTCGCAACTGCATCACTCTTTTAATTCTTACAGGAGTTCTTTTGATTCTTTGGAAAAATTACAAAACTAAAGAGTGTTTCTAAAGTATATTTTGAATCTGCAGCCATCCCTGCCAAATAACGGCGCTCAAAATTCCTGCAACAAATCCGGCAACAATGTCGTCAGCCACGACGCCGACTCCGCCTTTGGCTTCACGGTCAAGTCTGCCTATGATTGACGGCTTTGTAATATCAAAATATCTAAAGAGCACAAAAGAGAGCAGGCTTTGAACTAAAAAGCCGTTTTGCAAATCCCCAACTTCGCCTATACTTATGCCCATAGCAGGTGCAACGCTAAGAGCAAACCACATACCCGCAAGCTCGTCTATTACAATTCGCTTGTCATCATGAATGCCGCTTTTTGCCTCATACTTGTTTATCTCGCGAATAGCGATTATGGAGATTAAAACAGTTGCCAAAAATAGAGTTTGGACATCAAAGTAGATAAGTATCAGCATCCCAAGAGGAAGTGACACAAGAGTTCCGACTGTTCCCGGAGCTTTTGGAGAGAGCCCACTGTAGCCTAGTGTTATAAAAAACCAATTCATTTAATTCCTTAATTTTGTTTTACAAAATGAAGGAAAACCTTCATTCTAATTTATTACGCCAAAGGAACTCGTTCCTTTGGCTACGCTCACGCCGCTACGGCGACTAAAGCTTTGCACTTTCGTGCAAGAGTATAAGATGAAGATGAGTTTATAAAGGTTTCAACTTAAGTCAGCGATGTAGTCTGGTAAAGCTTCATAAGCTCCAGATAGAAATCATTCTCAGTATGCTCTTCTAAAAGCCCCTCTGTGGGGAGTATGTCATAGTAGAGTTTCTCAAGATTTTTAAATCTGTTTGGATGCAGCTTCGATAAAATTACCGCTGAAATCTCTTTTCTCATAAGTATTGTAGGTGGCAAAATGCCAAGTTCAAGAAGCTCTAAAATGGAGTTTGAATGATATGATATTTGGTGATGTTGACCATGCGGACATGTGTTTTTACTCACAAGTGTCGTGCATTTATCACAGTAGACATACTCGCTTGCCACTGTGATCTCTATATCTATGCCGATAACTTTGTCAATGATTGATTTGTTTGAGTTGCAGTCGTAGAACATACCAAGACCTGCATGGTTTCGCCCGATTGTCAGCTTGTTGCAGTCGTAATTTTTTGCAACTATTGCGTCAAGTATTATCTCATTGTATCCTGCAAAAATATAGCTGTTTTCCAGAGGAACCACTACAACATGATTTTTCGTCAGAAAGTTGTTTATAAAAAAGTCAAGCGCTTTTTTTCTTATATCATATGAGAGATTTGATTCTGTATATGGTTTTAGTAAAAATATAACAAGTAAGTCAGTATTTTCAAGAGTTTGGCGAATCAATCTCTCATGCGCCCTGTGAAGAGGATTTGCAGCCATTACAAGAGCAGTTGTGTGCTTTGCGTTAATGAGTTTTTTTGCATCTTCTATTACTTTTTTATTTGTATTGCTTGACTCGCGTAGCAGTGTGTACTCTCCGCTCACCGCCAAAGAACCCAACCTTCTAATCGTTGTCATAACACCTGGATGAGATATGTCGTCAGTTCCGTAAATTTGCTTTATTCTCTCGCTCGGATCAACATGAAAAACTTCATCGACTATTAGCGTTGCAAATGGTTTTTCTTCAAAAAGAATTGTAATCTCTTCGCCTTTCGTAAGTGAAGCAAGAACCTCTGCATTCATCTTTCCCGCAGGTGCGAGTAGAAAAGGAAAAGGAAATGATTTGCCATCAATTAGACCTGTCTTTAAAACACTTTTGCTCTCTTTTTCGCCCATCAATGATTTTACAGGAGAGAGAAGCCCATCTTTTAAAAGCTCAAGTGCGTACGCAGCCTCTTTATCAATAAGAAGAGTTTTATTTTTTCTTGACGATGTCATATTTCTTCCGCTTTTCCCATAAACTTTTACGGCTGATTCCCAGTTTTTTAGACAACTCGGTATCTGGAAACTTATGCTGATAATTTAAAACCACGAATTTTACATAATCTTCTATAGGAAGAATTTCTCCCTGGTCAAAGATATTGCTCTCACTCTTAATCTCTATGACTTCATATTCGTCATCTTCTATCTTGTCCGTGCTAGAGATTATGACTTTTTTGTTCTCAATAAGCGAGTATAGAGCTTTTCTATCGCCCTTTTTGAGAGTTTGGAAATCTATAATGTATATAAGTGAATTTCCTGTAATAGACTCTACCTCGCTCATTGCTTTTGGGTCGCTAAGAGTTATAAAATGAAGCGGGAGATTTTTCTTTTTTGCATACTCAAACGCAAAGGAGTCGGCATGTTTTTGATAAGCTGAGGATATAAAAAGCGGAAGCTCTATATTTTCAAAGTTATGCTCACTTGAAAGAGAAGCAAAGGTGTGTGTAAGATATTTGTCATACGCGGCATTTCTCTTTTTTAACTTTTCATAATCTTGATAATGGTTTATTTTTCTAATGAGCTCTTCAATCATAAAAGGTTTTAGTATGTAGTCTTTAGCACCGGCTGAGAGAGGTTTGGAAACCGTGTCGTTGCTGATGTATGAAACCATTAGAATAATGATTGATTTTTTAAATGTTTCAATAACCGGATTAAAGTCTTGACCGTTAATATTCGTTGAGAGTAAAACAACGTCATAGTTATTGCTTTTTATTGCATCCCTTGTTGATGTGCACATTTCACAAATATGACCTAGTTCGCTCAATTTCGTAGCGATACTCTGGGCTAAATAAACTTCGTTTTCAATAATTAATATCTTCAAATTTTTGTCCAATCAAAATATTTTAAATTTGCATTTGCAATTACGCCGACACCTTCGCCTCTGCCGATAAAACCAAGTTTCTCGGTTGTAGTCGCTTTTATGTTTACTCTGCCGGCGTCTATTTTTAAAATAGTGCTAAGGGTCTTTCTCATAGCAAGTTTATAGTCGCCCAGTTTTGGCTTCTCTGCTGCTATAGTTAAATCTACATTTACAATAACAAAACCAAAATCGTTAAGTTTTGTAACAACTCTTTTTAGGAGCTCTTTTGAGTCTATACCTTTGTACATCTCACTGCTATCCGGAAACATCATGCCGATGTCTCCCATTCCGGCAGCACCGAGCAGGGCGTCTATAAGCGCATGAATTGCTACGTCCCCGTCGCTGTGGGCAATAAAGCCGTAATCAGACTCTATCTTCACTCCGCCAAGATACATATCGCCTTTTGTATCAAAAGCGTGAACATCAAATCCTACTCCGCTAAGAGTGTCATTTGAGGGCGGAGCAAGACATATGAGTTTTTTTAAGTCCTCTATGTGGGTTATCTTGTGAGCACTCTCTTCGCCCAAAATAAACTCTCTTTTTCCTCCGTTTGCAACTATTGCGCTGCTCTCATCCGTAAACTCCTCATCTAAAAGAAGAGCATCTTTTAGTGCAGATGTGCGTGAGAGCTGTGGAGTTTGAATGCGCATAACCTTCTCTCTGTCTATGGTTTTACCCTCGTAAACAACGGTGTCTGTAACTTTGAGATAAGGAACTATGCAGTCACTCTCTCCTATGTGAGAGATAATGTTTTTCAAAAACTCATCGCTTATGCAAGAACGAGCAATATCGCTGACTAAAACATATTCCGTATTTACGTGTATAAGGGAGTTTTTAAGAGATTGCTGTCTTGTGGTGCCGCCCTCAACAAATGTATAATCTGCATAGTTTTTCATAAACGCTATATCATCGGCAGATGAAGTAATAATTATTTTATTAAAATGGCTAGTTTTTTCACATTTGGCTGCTACAAATTGCCACAATGGGTAACTTCCAACTCTGAGCCACTGCTTTTTAACACCTAGTCCAAAGCGCGATGAACTACCTGCTGCGAGTAAAATAAGTGTCAAATTAGACAATCAGACTCCTGAAATCTTTAAGTGTTACGAAATTATACACGGCAAAAGCTTTTTTTTATCTTGAATTGGCGTAAATTATTAAATCAAACAATCAACTTAATATTATATTAACTTTATTTGATTATATTTCCAGTGCTTTAATATATATAATATATATAATTTTTATAGGAGAGAGTAATGAGGACATCATGGGTAAAAAAGCGACAAAACGATCCTGTTAGAACACAGATGTATTACGCTAAAAATGGCATAATTACCGAAGAGATGGAGTATGTCGCAAAAATAGAAGAGCTCTCTGCAGAGCTGATTCGCAGTGAGATTGCAAGAGGAAGATTGATTATTCCTGCAAATATAAACCATACTTCATTAGAGCCTATGGCAATCGGAATCGCAGCGAGATGTAAAATAAATGCAAATATCGGCTCATCTGCAATAGCATCAGACGTTCAAGGCGAGGTCGAGAAGATGCAGGTGTCTCAACACTATAAAGCTGATACGGCAATGGACTTATCAACCGGCGGCGATTTAGATGAAATCCGCAAAGCTGTAATCGCATCTTCGAAAATTCCAATCGGAACGGTACCTATATACCAAATCCTTCATGACGTAGGAAACAAGATTGAGGATTTAAGTATAGATGTTATGCTTGAAGTTTTGGAGCGTCAGGCAAAGCAGGGCGTTAGTTACTTTACTATTCATGCCGGTTTCTTGCTTGAGACTATGCCAAAAATTGCCAAAAGAAAGATGGGAATCGTTAGCCGCGGCGGAAGTTTAATGGCTGCATGGATGATGCACTACCATAGAGAAAACCCGTTTTATACGGCATTTGATGAGATTTTAGACATTTGTGCAAAGTATGATGTTGCACTCTCTCTTGGTGATTCGCTTCGTCCGGGATGCTTGGCTGATGCAAGCGATGATGCGCAACTCGGAGAGCTAAAAGTTTTGGGTGATTTGACTCTTCGTGCTTGGGAGAAAAATGTTCAGGTTATGATAGAGGGTCCCGGACATGTTCCGCTAAATCAAGTTGAGCGCAATATGAAGCTTCAACGTGAACTTTGTCATGAGGCTCCTTTTTATATACTAGGACCTTTGGTTACGGATATTGCCGCTGGGTATGACCATATAAGTTCAGCTATCGGTGCGGCGGTCGGCGGATGGCACGGTGCCAGCATGCTCTGCTATGTTACGCCAAAAGAGCATCTTGGACTTCCAAATGCGAACGATGTAAGAGAGGGAATTATCGCCTACAAGATAGCGGCTCATGCGGCAGATATTGCAAGAGGTCGCAAGGGCGCCAGAGATATTGACGATGAGATGAGTGACGCAAGATATAGTTTTAACTGGGAGAGACAGTTTGAGCTGGCACTCGACAGCGAGAGAGCTCGTGAATACCATGACGAAACACTACCTCAGGACGTCTTCAAAGAGGCGGAGTTTTGTTCAATGTGCGGACCTAAATTTTGTTCATATAAGATAACGCAAAATCTTATGAATAATCCAGAGGGAATTCAAAAAATCATAGAAGACGCTAAAGCTAAAGAGGCTCTTGGAGCTTAAAAAAGATAATTAATTGATATAGGATAATTTTTGTCTTATTTAATTATGGTAGAGTTACAAAAAATAAAATTTATGAAGGAAATATAGATAAATGACTAAAGAAATTGTAAATTCAGCACTATCAAAAGTTTTGTATCCGGGTTTTACTAAGGATATCGTAACTTTTGGTTTTGTCAATAGTATAGAAATTAGCGGCAGTGATGTCAGTTTTAATGTGGATATTACATCAAGTGCGCCTGAAGTTGCACAGCAGATAAAAGACGATGCAACGCAAGAGTTAAAAGCAGTTGGTGCAGGTAATGTTACCGTAAACATCAAGGCTCCAAAAATGCCGGAAGCTCCAAAGCCAAAAAGCAAAAATATAGCGCCTCACATTAAAAACTTTTTAATGGTTAGCTCTGGTAAGGGCGGTGTTGGTAAATCAACAACATCTGTAAATATTGCTATCGCTCTTGCTGCTCAAGGCAAAAAAGTGGGACTGCTTGATGCCGACATTTACGGACCAAATATCCCTCGTATGTTGGGCATAGCAAATGTTAAGCCTGAGGTTACCGGAAACAAAGTTCTTCCGATTAAAGCTTATGGACTAGAGGTTATGTCTATGGGTTCGCTTATGGAAGACGGTCAGTCGCTTATGTGGCGCGGCGCTATGATTATGAAAGCAATCGAGCAGTTTTTAAGAGATATTTTATGGAGTGACTTAGATGTTTTAGTTATCGATATGCCTCCGGGAACAGGTGATGCTCAGCTTACATTGGCTCAAAGCGTGCCTGTAACTGCGGGACTAACAGTTACAACTCCTCAAGCGGTATCTCTTGATGACTCTCGTCGTTCACTTGATATGTTTAAAAAATTAAACATTCCAATAGCTGGAATTGTTGAGAATATGAGCGGATTTATAGCGCCAGACACCGGTGTAGAGTATGACATCTTTGGAAAAGGCACATCTCAACCTATGGCGGATGAGTTCAATACTAAAATAATTGCAGAGATTCCGATTGAGCAAAGCATAAGAACCGGCGGAGATGAGGGTAAACCTATTACTTTTGTAAATCCTACAAGCGAGAGCGCAAAGCGTTATATGGCTGCCGCAGCTTCTGTCTGGGCTACAATCGAAGAGGTTAATGCAAAGGGCGGAGCAAGCAATGAGTCTGTTCAGCCGACTACACCTCCGGGTGTTTCTGCTTGCAGTACTAAACACTAGTCTAAAAATTAAAGTAGTAACGCACTTGCTGCGTTCTTGCTTCACTTCTTTTTTAATTTCAAAGAAATTAACTTTAGTGACCACAGCGGTCTAAGCGAAGTAAAAGGGACTTGTTCCTTTTACGGACTATCAAATAAACGCTTCCTCGTTCGCGCCTTGCAATTACATCACTCTTTTAATTTTTTATGGTTTCTCTCTTTTATGTGGCACTTTGATTTTTTAAGAGATAGATTTTTTGAGTAAATTTCGTTAAAAAAACTAAACTGTCTGAACGAAGTGAGTTTTTAGTTTTTAGAAATTTATGAGAAAAGTCCTTATTTTTGGGTACTTTTTTAAAAAAGTACCAAGGAAAACATATTAAAACTCATCACCGCTTTTAAACATATCAGGTTTAAATTCAACTATCTTATTTCTTCCTGTATCTTTTGCAACATATAGAGCCGTATCGGCATATTTGATACATTTCCAAATAGTGTCACCATCGCTTGGAAATTTTGCCATACCTATACTTATTGTTTTTTTCAGGGCTTCAGTGTTGCCAACGTCAAAAGATAGAGCGCCAAACGCAGAGTGAATTTTTTTAGCAACTGCCATTGCCCCTTCGTCTGTTGCATTGCATAGCATAATTATAAACTCTTCTCCTCCGTAACGAATTGCCAAATCAGATTCACGAATATTGTCTTTTAGGACTTTTGAGAGTGCAACAATAACCTTGTCTCCAATGTCATGCCCATAAGTGTCATTTACCATTTTAAAGAAGTCAACGTCGAGCATCATAACACTGTATGTATCTTTTTTTCTGTCTGCCTGACTCATTATTTTATCTATTATCTCTTCTAAAAATCTTCTGTTATAAAGACCTGTCATTCCGTCGCGAAGTGAGGTGTCTTTTAGTTTTTCCATTAAAATCTGGCTCTCTATAACAGGTTTGGCTGCTTCAAGGTAGTGCCTGATGCTTGAGATATTTTTCTTCATAAGTTCTACTTCATCTCTATTTTCAGACGTCATGGAAACGGTCAGAGAAATATCATGATTGATGTTAAACGGGATACAAACATAGTCTATATCCAGTGCAATACACGCTTGACATAGATTTGGAAACTCTGTCGAGATAGTTACACTGTTTGTTCTATATGCTCTGCACTCCAGAGCGTTTTTGTTCGTTTTTTCAAAGCAGATAGTATCTTCTTCGGTGCTGTAAATCAGTTTTCTCTCAGAAGTCACATTGTTTACTTCATAAAAAGCAAAGTGTCCGACATGGTATTTTAATTTTAATATATCAATAATTCTTCTGTAAACTTCATCTTTTGAAGCATCAAGCTCTATGGTTTTTTTGAATTTATATATATCTGAGAGTTCACTGATAATCGTTTTTGCTTCATGAAGCGGATCGCTAGAAGAGACGCATCCTTGAGGTATAAATGTTGCGAGGTTGTATTTTATATCGCCAAACGTCTCTTGCATCTTTCTAAATAGAGAGTTCATCTGCTCTACAACATTTCTGGCGTCGCCGCCTACTTTAGAGACAAACTGGTGCGAAAAGTCGCCGCTGTAAGCTTTTTTAATACCGCTTTGCAGATTTGAGAATAGGTTCAGATATGGCGTCACATAGTAGTTTATTAACAGAAGTACAACAACTATAAAGAGCAGATTTATTCCTAAAATTTTAAGGATAGTCATCATCCCGCTGCTTCTCATTTCGCTAATGTCAAACTCCATGCTGATGATGCCCAGCGTGTCGCCCCTGTTTACATTGTGGCAAGATATACAGTTTGTGTTGTCAATAGGGGTTGAAGCTTTATAAGGGATAGTAACCCTTAGAGTGCTGCTTTTCGCATTTTCAGTGATTTTTTGTACACTCTCTCCGGTTTTTAAAACCTCTTTGTCTATAGCGTCTCTGATTGTTTCTGTGTATAAACCTTCACCGTATTGAGCAATAACCTTCTCCCCTCTTGCAATCCATAGCGATTTTATATTGTTGTTTGTTGCGATTTTGTCTAAAAAGTATTGTCTTTTATCCATTATGCCGTTAACCATATGAGCGGTCAATCCGTCTTTGACAATATTTGCTGCCATTTGTGATTTCTCAACTGCGCTGTTAATGCTGTATTCTCTAAAGTTAAGAGATATATTGACGATTGTTGCTGCCGTTAATCCAAGAAGCATAAAAGTAACTATAAGTAAGAGTCTAGATTTTGTTGTCATATGAAATCACTTTATGGTAATTTTTTGTTAATAGTATCTAAGAAAATATAAATTTAGTTTGAAATTACAATTTGTTATTCAACAGTTACGCTTTTTGCCAAATTTCTAGGCATATCGACATCGTTTCCTAGTCTCACGGATATCTCTAAAGACAACAACTGCAAGACAACCATCATCTCAAAAAATTCTAACATGTAGTGGCTGCATTCGTTGATTTGTATAAAATCATCAGCTTTGTCAAACTCTATTTGACTGATAGCGCAGATAGTGGAATCTCTCGCACTTAGCTCTTCAACGTTGCTTTTTGATTTTTCATAGTGGAGATGTTTTGGCAAAAGTGCTATTGTAAAGAGTTCAGGGTCTGCCAGTGCAATAGGACCGTGTTTCATCTCTCCCGCCGGATATCCCTCTGCGTGAAGGTATGAAATCTCTTTTAGTTTTAGTGCACCTTCAAGTGCAAGAGGATAAAAAATATCTCTGCCGATAAAGAAAAAGCCGTGACCGTGAAGATATCTTTTTGACAATCTTTTTATACGCTCATGCATATCATCCGTAACTTTTACATGTGAGGGAACTTCACGAAGCAGTGAAATATGTTTGGTTATTTCGTCTGCGTTAAGAGAATTTTTTAGTTTTGCTATATATAAAGAAAGCATCCAAAAAACTGTAACCTGCGTTGCAAAAGCTTTGGTTGAAGCCACACCTTTTTCAATTCCGGCTCTTGTCAATATACAGGCATCGGCTAATCTTACCATTGAAGAGTTATCAACATTGCAGATAACCAAAGTTTTCAGTCCTGCTGCTTTTGCCATTTTTAGCGTTTCAAGCGTATCCGCAGTTTCGCCGCTTTGAGAGATTACTACAAAAAGAGTATCTTTGCTCATAATCGGCTCTCTATATCTAAACTCACTTGCAATCTCTAGCGAAGTTCTTATTTTAGAGTAGCGCTCAAGCAGGTATGATGCGCTCATGGCAGAGTGGTATGAGGTTCCGCATGCGCAAAGTTTTATCTCATTTATGCCATCAAAAAGATTTTTGTCGAGTTCGTCAAAGAGAATCTCACTCTCGCCTAGTCTTCCCATCATTGTGTCAGACATTACGACGCTCTGCTCGTAAATCTCTTTTTCCATAAAAAATCTAAAACCATCTTTTTGAGCCAGAAGTTTGTTTTGTGAAAGTGGTGAAAACTTAGCCTCTTTTTTTGTTTTGTTTTTGTCAAAGATAGCTATCTCTTTTGGTGTTACATATCCGTAATCACCGTCTTCAAAATAGTTTACGCTTTGGCAGTGCCCAATTAACGGAGTGTCTGAAGATGCAAAATATTTCTCTCCTTCGGCGTTAATTCCAACAAGCATCGGTGAGCCGTGTTTTGCAAAAAAGATTGTATCAGGCTCTGTCTTTGTGACTAGTAAAATAGCATAGGCACCGTGAAGCTGAGATACTGTTTTTGCAAAAGCTTCAAGAGAGTTTTTTGTGTTTTTTTGGTTTTTTTCAAACTGATGAACTATAACCTCGGTATCTGTCTGGCTTAAAAATGTCACACCGCTTGTTTGGAGCTCTTTTTTTAGAGTTGCATAGTTTTCAATGATTCCGTTGTGAACGACGTAAGAGTTTTCACCCAAATGCGGATGAGCATTTAGTTCGGTAGGCTTTCCGTGCGTTGCCCATCTTGTGTGGCCGATACCGATTGCAAAACCCGAAGTTATAAAATCTTTTGTTTTTTCTTCAAGGTTGACTAGCTTCCCGACCGCTTTAAAGTTTGAAAACGCACCGTCTTCCAAAACAGCGATTCCTGCCGAGTCATAACCGCGGTATTCAAGCTCTTTAAGTCCATCTAATAAAATCTGTTTTGTATTTTTTTTACCTATATATCCAACAATCCCGCACATATATATATTTCCTTTTATAATTAGCTGTATTTAACAGCTTACTCTGACGCCGTTAGGCGGCTAGCTTTAGTGCCTTAGCGGCTAGCGTAGTAGCGGAGGACTTTGTTCGCCGCTGCGTAAAGTTAATAACGCATATATTTTCTCGACATTATTGCATATATCGTTTTGTTTTTCAATTAAGAAGCTGTCTCTTACCTTATGTTTGGTGCTGTGAATCTTTGCGGTTACTATATTTATCTTAAGTTCCTCAAAACACTCCATGATATAAGCCAACAGACCCTTTTGGTTTTGCGTGTTTACGTTTACCTCCGCATATGTGAGTGAGTGTTCACAATCGATGCTTATCTCATCTTTGTGTATAGTTACATCTTTTAGTTTTATGTGTTTGTTCATATCAAAAGCATTATTGACAATATCCTCTATGCGAAGTGCCTCATTTTCGTCAACATGCTCAATAAACTCTATCTTAAAATACTTCACACCGTCAAATAGTGTAAAAATCTCCATTGACGCGACATCAAGGTGGCTAAGCATTGCAAGCAGATAGCCGATGTTGAGCGGAATTTTTCTGTAAATCTCAATGCTGAGGGATCTGTCTGCATTTATGGAGTAGATATACTCTTGTGTCTCTTTGGCTTTTTTTGCAATTTCTATTATATCTGTCGGGGTATGTTTAAAAAAGAAGAGATTTGACTCTACCCGCAGAAGTTTGTTTTGAAGCAGTTTTGGCAGTTCTAAAAATTCCGGAAGTTTTGCAACGCGTTTTTCTATATTTATTCTTTTTGTTGCATCGTTTATTCTTCCCGCGTTTTGGGCAACTTCAAGTGTGCTTGCGTAGAGTTCATAAAGAAGATTTGAGCTAAATGAGTTAAATACACCCTCTCCGACACCATTTATATCTGCATATGTCAGCACATATAGTAGCTTTAGGTTTTTAACGTCTTCAACGGCAGACATGAATTTATAGAGAGTTTTTTCGTTATGGATGTTCTCTTTAAAAGCGACGTTGCTCATAGTTACATGCTGCTTGACTAAAGTTACGCATCTTTGTATATCTTCATCTTTTAATTTCATCTTTTTTACAAACGGAACTATCAGTTTTGCACCGACTTCGCTGTGGTCCTGAACTCTCCCTTTTCCGCTGTCGTGAAAGAGAGTTACTATTTTTAAGAGCACTCTTTCATCTTCGCTAAACTCATCATAAAGCTTTTTGATAAAGGGTTCTTTGATATCTTCTAACGCTTCAACGCATTTTATGGAGTGGATATCCACGGGATAGTGATGGTAGCCGTCAAACTGCGGCATATGAAGCACTTTTTTAAATGCGCCGAAAAGATGGTGAAGCACTCCGGCATCATAAAAGAGCTTTAAAAAAGAGTACATGTAGTTTTTCTTAAATAGCTCTTTTAAAAGCATGTGCGTTTTGGCTTGGAGCGGGTGCGATATTTTTGTGTATGTAAATTGACGTAAAAATCCTGCGTCAAAATGGTACGATTTATCCGGCAGCGATACCAAAATCTCCAAAAGTCTGTTTAGAGGCTGAACCTCGAGGTTGTAGGAAGCGTAAACTCTGCTATCAAGCTCATAAATGCCACGGCAGAGACGGCTTTTTCTGAACTTGGCAATATTTGACATGTCAATAATGTACGCTCTGGTCATCTTCTTGACAAAAATTTGAGTGAAGTTGCTTATCCGCCACTGTGCTTCAAGGACTTTTGTTACCATTTTTTGCTGGTTATTAAAGCCAAGAAGAAGACTGACTTCTGGGATAAACTCCAAAAGAAGTCTATCCTCTTGCTTTTTCGCGATTAGGTGCAGAGCGCTTCTGAGGCGAAAAAGCAGCTCTAGCGCCATTCTGTACTCTTTATACTCCTCATCGGAAAAAAGAACTCCGGTTAAATCTTTTAGAGTTGTAACGCCATAGATGGTTTGGGCAATCCAAAATATAAGGTTGGAGTCGCGAAGCCCGCCGACACTCTCCTTGATATTTGGCTGCATCGAGTTTGGATACTTCTTGCGTCTTGCTTGAGCCTCTTCAATTTTTGCAAGAATAAACTCTTTTTGATTATAAAGCCTTATCCTGCTTAACTCTTTGCCTGTTGCATGCCACGTTAGAGTTGAGCCGGTTACAAATCTGGCTTCCATAAGTGAAGTTCTGATTGTAATATCCTCGCCGCTTGCACGAAAGAGATCATTTACTTCATGGACTCTATGCCCAAGTTTGAGACCGGCATCTAAAGCTAGGTAGAACAGTTTTTCAATAATAAGCTCACTGTTAAAACCCTCAATTTTTTCATAAACTATGAGCAGATCTATATCGCTGTAAACGCAGAGCTGCTCCCTGCCGTAGCTACCAAGCGCGACAATGGCTATCGGGATGGAGCTTCTCATCGGAAGATAGTTCCCAAACATGCGTCTTAAAACAGTTTTGTACATGAGAGATATTATGGAGTCAAGCTGCTTTGTGTGGCGGACTAAAAAATCTTTGCCTTGGCTTTTTTGAAACAGCTCGCTAAGAGAGGTTTTGTACTCGTTTATATAGGCTTTAAAGAGTTTGGAGAGTTCAAAATTGCTTCCGTTTTTCTCTATAATATCTTCAATATTTAGAACTAAATCCAAGGCAGACATCCTATTTTTTTTAATATTATATTCTAATTAGATATAATCATCCGATTAAAATTTAACCACTTCGAGGAAGACATAAACATGCAGATAACAAAAAAAGTGACATTTATTGCAAAAAAAGATGGTGTAGAGAAGATGAAAGAGCTTTTAACTGCAATGGTGGCACCAAGCAAAGCAGAGGACGGATGTATTTTTTACGATATTTTTCAGTGCAAGGATAGACCTGAGAAGTTTTTTGCAGTAGAGACTTGGAGAGATGAGGCGGCACTTGATGGGCACAAAGCAACTGAGCACTATAAAATTTACAAATCAAGCTACGAGCAATACTGCGAAGACAAATACAGCGATGAGTTAGAGGTTTTGGTGTAAGTTGAATTGTGAAGTTCTTTACAAAAATACTAAAAAATTGTACAATATTGTAAAGACAGAGGAGCCAGAGATGAAAAGAGCGATTAATTTAAGATTAGATGAGAGCGTTATTATTATTTTAAATCAATTAAGTAGCGAACTGCATACTACTAAAACAGATGTTATAGAAAAAGCTATTGAGTTTTTTTCTAAAGAAAATCGTCTCAAACAAAACGGACTGCTACAATTTGCAGGCAAATTAAAAAGTGCTGATGCGGATGCTATGTTAGAACGTATTTCAAGCGACAAAAATAGCAAAGATTTTGAGTTAGATTTATAGAGATGAAAAAATTTTTAATTGACAGTGATGTACTGATATATTTTCTAAAAGGCAAGCAAGAAGCAGTAACAACACTCTCTGGCATATCTCCAAGCGAGCTTTACATCTCCAGAATCAACCATGCAGAACTTCTTTACGGTGCTTACAACTCGGCAAGAGTTGAAGAAAATTTAAAAATCATAGTGCCTTTTTTAAAAAACTTTCAAGTGTTGGAGTTCGATGAAGACTCTGCCACGCTATTTGCAAAAGAGAAATCAAGACTTAAAAAAACCGGAAATATCATAGCCGATATGGATTTGATGATTGCAAGCATTGCTATAAGAAACGAGTGCACTTTAATAACCAATAATCTAAAACACTTTGAGCGAATACGGGATTTAAATGTTGGGAAGATTTAGTACGATAAAAATAAAATAGTCCAACTCATAGTTGGGCTATAAAAGAGAGTAGGGGTAAAAATGAGTTACTTAATGGCGATAGACGCAGGAACCGGGAGTGTACGAGCCGTAATATTTGACACTTTGGGTAATCAGATAAGCGTTGCTCAAAAAGAGTGGACACACCTTGAGGAAGAGGGCGTACCAAACTCAATGAGCTTTGATTTTACTGCAAACTGGCTTTTGGTTTGTGAGTGTATAATGGGAGCTCTAAAGAGTGCAAACCTAAGCGGCGAAGATATATCAGCTCTTAGTGCAACAAGTATGCGTGAGGGTATAGTTCTTTACGACAATGTGGGCAGAGAGCTTTGGGCGGTTGCAAATGTTGATGCAAGGGCAGGCAAAGAGGTAAGATACTTAAAAGAGAACTTTAAAGGGATTGAAGAGGAGTTCTACAAAGAGTCGGGGCAGACTTTCGCACTTGGGGCAATTCCACGGATTTTATGGCTAAAAAATAATAGAGCAGAACTTTATGAGAGAGTGGCGAAAATCTCTATGATAGGCGACTGGATCTTGGCAAAACTCAGCGGAATTATTGCCACTGACCCGAGCAACGGCGGAACAACGGGGATATTTTCTTTAAAAAACCGTGACTGGATGGGCGAAATGGCTGCAAGAGTAGGTCTAAAAGATGATATTTTTCCTAAAGTCTTGGAAGTCGGAACTCTTATGGGTAATGTCACAAAAGAGGCTTCTGTTGTCACAGGCTTGTCAACAGAGACTAAAGTAGTAATGGGCGGTGGAGATGTTCAGCTAGGAAGCGCGGGACTTGGAGTTGTTGAGGTTGGACAGGTGGCAATTCTTGGCGGCTCTTTTTGGCAACAGGTTGTAAATATAGACAAAAATACGCCTCCACCGCTTGACATGAATATAAGAGTAAATCCGCATGTCATCCCAAACCGGTCTCAAGCGGAGGGGATCACTTTTTTCAGCGGACTTGTTATGCGCTGGTTCAGAGACGCTTTTTGCGATATGGAGAAGCTTAAAGCTAAAGAGCAGGGCATCGATGTTTACGCACTCTTGGAGGAAAAAGCCTCGAAAGTTCCTGCTGGTTCATACGGTATTTTGCCCATCTTCTCAGACAGTATGAAGTATTCCAAATGGTACCATGCGGCTCCGAGTTTTTTAAACCTTAGCATAAACCCAGATATTTGCAACCGCGCGTCAATGTTTAGAAGTTTGCAAGAAAATGCTGCTATAGTCTCAAGCATAAATCTCGATAAAATAAGAGATTTTACGGGCGTAAAAATAGAGACAATAGTTTTTGCCGGCGGTGCTAGCAAAGGCAGGCTTTGGCCTCAAATTGTTGCAGACGTGACAGGATGCGTGATTAAAATCCCTAAAGTTACCGAAGCTACAGCACTGGGGGCTGCAATGGCAGCAGGTGTGGGTGCGGGAGTGTATGAAAGTATAGCTGAAGCGACAAAAAAGTTGATAATTTGGGACAGAGTTTATGAGCCGAATTTTGAGAACAAAAAAATATATGATGAAATAAAAATAAAGTTTCAAAAAGCTTACGAAGTACAATTAAAGTTAGTAGATGATAATATTACGACTTCGATGTGGAAAGCGCCTGGTTTAGTAATATAAGCCAAAACTAAATGGTTCTTTGCAAACTAGTTTATCAAAGAGACATCTTTATAAGCTGATAATAATTCAAGGGAATGTATGTATTTATTTACGAGTGAAGTAGTTAGTCCGGGACATCCGGACAAGTGTGCGGATATTATCGCAGACAGTATAGTTGATAAGTTAATTATCGGAGACCCAAAATCAAGAGTTGCATCAGAAGTTTTTGTTGCAGGAAAACATATAATAATCGGTGGAGAGGTAACCTCAAAAACCAGAGTTACGACTGAAGATTATAAAAAAATTGTTCATGATGCACTTGTAAACATAGGTTATGACGGGAATCCGTACTTCACAAAAGAGGAGTGTCTTCACCCAGAAGAGGTAGAGCTCCAAGTCCTTCTAAACTCCCAATCTCCAGACATCAACCAAGGCGTTGACCAAGAAGACGGCGAGACCGGTGCGGGTGATCAGGGAATTATGTTTGGTTACGCAGATATTGAGACAAAAAACTATATGCCGAGTGCTATCACTTACGCAAGAGTTTTAATGGAGAAGGTTTACAGTTATGCTAAGGCAAACCCTTCAAAACTTGGCGTTGATATCAAGACTCAGGTTACTATGGATTACGGCAAAAAAGAGAACTTTGAGAAGTGCCAACCGCAAAAAATTCACACTATCGTGGTATCTGCTCCATGTGTAAACACGATGGACATCAACACTGTTAGAAAACTTATTGGCGAGTTGATAGACGATGCAGGGCTTCCAAGCGAGCTTTATGATAAAAACGACTGTATCATCCATATAAACCCGACTGGAAAATATGTATCTCACTCTTCACTGCACGATTCGGGATTGACGGGGAGAAAACTCATCGTCGATAGTTTCGGCGGTTACGCACCTATCGGGGGCGGAGCGCAGAGTTCTAAAGATTATACGAAAGTTGATAGAAGCGGACTTTATGCAGCTCGCTACATCGCAAAACATATTGTTGCGGCGGGACTTGCTAAAAAAGCATTAGTTCAAATCTCTTACGCTATCGGTGTAGCAAGACCGACATCTGTTGCAGTGGACACTTACGGAACGGTAATTGATGGTTTGGATGACGACAAACTCTCAACGTTTGTGCAGGAGAGTTTTCCGCTTACTCCAAACTGGATTACACGAAAATTCAATTTGGATTACCCGTCAAAAGAGACATTTTTGTACGCAGATGTGGCAGCTAGAGGTCAAGTTGGACAGAGTGACTATCCTTGGGAGCAGTTAGACGAAGTTGAAAAATTCGAGGCTTTAAAGTAATTTATGAATTTAAGAGAAAAAATTTTATCAGGTCATAGAGTGAGCTTCGATGAGGCTCTATCTCTTTATAATATGGATTTTTTTGAACTTGGTGAGTTGGCAGACAACATAAGAAAAAAGCTTCACGGCAAAAAAACATACTACAACATCAACCGCCATATAAATCCGACAAATGTGTGTGCGGATGTCTGCAAATTTTGTGCCTACAGCGCCACTAGAAAAAATCCAAACCAGTATACGATGACGCATGAGCAGATAATAGAGATTGTAAAAGATGCAGTCTCCCGAGATATTAAAGAGGTTCATATTGTCTCAGCCCACAATCCAAACACAGGTTTGGAGTGGTATCTTGATATTTTTAGAAAGATAAAAACTGCTTATCCTCAACTGCATGTAAAAGCACTGACTGCCGCTGAGGTTGATTTTCTCTCACGAGAGTATGGCAAAAGCTATGATGAGATACTAGATTTGATGATCCAAAACGGAGTTGACTCTATGCCCGGAGGCGGTGCCGAGATATTTGACGAGAAAGTTCGTGACTATATCTGCAAAGGCAAAGTTACATCGTCACAATGGTTGGAAATACATGAGAAATGGCACTCTAGGGGCAAAAAGAGCAATGTAACCATGCTTTTTGGACATGTTGAAAGCCGTGCAAACCGCATAGACCATATGATGCGTATAAGAGAGCTTCAAGATAAAACACACGGTTTCAACTGCTTTATCCCGCTTGTCTATCAGACTGAAAATAACTACTTAAATATAAAAGAGCCGATAACTGCAAATGAGATTTTAAAAACTATGGCGGTTAGCCGTATTGTTTTGGATAATGTGCCAAATTTAAAAGCTTACTGGGTGACTTCTACTGTAAATCTGGCTTTAGTCGCACAAGAGTTCGGCGCAAACGACTTAGACGGAACGATAGAAAAAGAGTCTATAAACTCAGCAGCCGGTGCAAAGAGCGCAAACGGCGTAAAACTCGAAGATTTTACCGCACTTATAAAAAACAGCGGATTTATTCCCGTTGAGAGAGATAGTCTGTATAATGAGATATAACTAAAGGACAAAAATGGGCACACTGACAAAAGAGACAAAGTTAACGCTGCTTTATATAGCGGTGGCATTTTTATTTTCAATTGCCGTTAGAATGATTTGGTATTATCAGTTTGCGGACTATGAGCCGTTTAAGTTTAACGGTCAGTTTATGATAAATACAAATGACGGCTACTTTTGGGCAGAGGGTGCTAGAGATATTTTAGCCGGAGTTCATCAAGAGAATGATTTATCACCTATTAACCTAGCTGCTTCACAACTGACAGCTCTTTTTGCTTACATCTTGCCATTCTCTTTTGAGAGCGTGATTCTGTTTATGCCGATAGTTTTAAGCTCGCTGATAGTTATTCCCATAATATTGATTGCAAAAAGCTTGGATAATTTGGAGCTAGGGCTTGTTGCTGCTCTTTTGGCAAGCATAGGACACAGTTACTACAACCGCACCATGATTGGTTACTACGATACCGATATGCTAAACATAGTATTGCCGATGTTTCTTCTTTGGTCTATTATCTGGGCTATTAAAACAAATGAAGATAAGTATCTCATAATTACGGCGCTTGATATTTTGGTTTACAGATGGTGGTATCCTCAAAGTTACTCGTTAGAGTTCTCATTTTTTGGACTTATACTTCTTTATGCATTGGTGTTTGATAGAAAAAACCTCTACAACTATAAACTTTTGGCAATTATGATGTTTGCAATGCTTAATATTGACGGTTTTATAAGATTTCCTTTAGTTATAGCCCTGTTTTATATCTTTAGGCAGGAGAAGTTTCAAAAATACAGCTATCACATTTTAGCAATCTCTGTAATAGCGTTTTTTGTTTCGGGCGGCTTTAATCCTATCTGGGACCAATTAAAGGGTTATGTTTTTAAAGATGCCGTGACTGCAGGCGAAGAGGGGCTGAAGCTTCACTTCTACTCTGTTATGCAGACCGTCAGGGAAGCTGGGCATATTCCGTTTAACGTCTTTGCAGATCGCATTAGCGGGCATGTGGTTACATTTATAGCTTCTGTTGCAGGATTTATATATTTGGCATACAGACACAAAATCATGCTACTTGCTCTTCCTCTTATCGGACTTGGCTTCTTGGCAAGCGTCGGTGGGCTTAGATTTACAATCTACGCGGTTCCTGTTTTGGCTTTTGGCGTTGCTTTTTTAATTACTGAAATCGCACGCTTTATGCCGACAAAAAGGTTAAAATTTTTAACAATAGCAGCACTCTCTTTAGCTATTTTATACCCGAATGTTGCTCATGTACAAGATTACAGAGTTCCGACGGTGTTTAATGCGGATGAGGTTGCAGTTTTAGAGAAACTAAAAGATATAGCTGCGAGAGAAGATTATGTTGTTGCATGGTGGGATTATGGCTATCCGCTTAGGTATTACAGCGATGTTAAGACATTGATAGACGGCGGAAAGCATAGCGGAGAGGTAAATTTTCCTATTAGTTTTATGCTTACAAATCCTCAAGATATGTCGGCAAAAATGGCAAGACTTGATGTCGAATATACGGAGAAGAGATTTAAGTTTATTAAGGAAAATGAGGAGTCAATTAAAGATAAAAATTTAACACTATTCTCAAACATAGAGCAGATGACAAAAGAGTATGGTTTCAGCGATACAAATGATTTCTTGCTCTCACTTCAAACTGATCTGAAACTGCCGGAGAAAACCAGAGATATCTACTTTTATCTGCCGTATAGAATGATGGATATCTACCAGACTGTTGAGATGTTCTCAAGCATAAACTTAATGAACGGAGAGATGAAAAACCGCTCACTTTTTTATGCAAGCAAAAGTTTTAAACAGGAGCAAAATATTATCCAGCTCGGGCAGGGAATTTCTTTTGACATGCAAAATGCAACCATAACTATTAACAATCAAAAAATGCCAATAAATAGATTTGTTCAGACATCGTATGATAAGAACATGAAATTTTTAAAAAATATACAGATAGCAAATCCTACCGCTAATGTAAATCTTATATATATGTCGAGTTATAATACTTTTTTAGTTCTTGATGAAAAAACATATAACTCTCTCTATATTCAGCTTTTGGTTTTAGAGGAGTATGACAGAACATTGTTTGAAGAGGTTATTACTAGCCCGCAGGCAAAAGTATATAAGTTAAAAATTTAACTTTTTTTATGGTGTTATTAGATAGAATCTAGAAAATTATAATTTATCAGGATTAGAAGATGCCAATAGACAAAACAAAGATAGGAAAATGTCTTTTTCCGGCTGCCGGATACGGAACGAGATTTCTTCCAGCTACAAAGGCAATACCAAAAGAGATGCTTCCGATTTTAACAAAACCGCTTTTGCAGTATGGCGTAGAAGAAGCTAGAGAAGCAGGAATAAGCACTATGGCAATAGTAACAGGTCGTGGAAAACGTGCGATTGAAGACCACTTTGACCGCTCTTATGAGCTTGAACATCAGATAAACGGGACTCCTAAAGAGTTGCTGATGAAAGAGATACGCGATATCGTTAAAAATTGTACTATCAGTTATACGAGACAAGTCGAGATGAAAGGTTTGGGTCATGCTATTTTGACGGGGCAGACGCTTATCGGAGATGAGCCCTTTGCAGTTGTTTTGGCAGATGACTTGTGTGATAATGAGGGTGAATCCGTTTTAACGCAAATGGTAAAACTATATGAAAAATATCAGTGTTCTATTGTAGCTGTGGAAGAAGTGCCTCTTGAAGATACAAATAGGTACGGTGTAGTAGCGGGTGAGTTTATCGCAGATGATGTGATGCGTGTCACGCACATGGTTGAAAAACCTGAATCTAAAGATGCACCTTCAAATTTGGCGATAATCGGCAGATATATATTAACGCCCGATATTTTTGATATTATTAGAGAGACAAAACCCGGAAAAGGCGGAGAGATTCAGATAACAGATGCACTTTTAGAGCAAGCAAAACAGGGAAAAGTTGTAGCATATAAGTTTAATGGCAGAAGATTTGATTGCGGAAGCGTAGATGGGTTTGTAGAAGCGACAAACTATTTTTATAATAAAAAAAGTATCTGAAGATGAAATATCAGCATAATTTCAATCCGACAATATCGGATGAGGATATCTTCGCAGAGATAGTAAAAGAGAGGGAGCAGATAGGTTACTACAACCTTGTGAATCAAGACACTTCCATCTTTAAAGAGTATGCTGCAACAGTTAAGCAGAAAAATATCATAGTTATCGGTATAGGCGGAAGCACGCTTGGCACTTATGCTATATATAAATTTTTAAAATACTCAAAAAATTTAACCAAAAAACTATACTTTTTGGAAACTACCGACCCGATAGATATAAAATCAAAAGTAAAAAATATTGATTTGGATGACACTCTTTTTATAGTTATATCAAAATCAGGCACCACTATTGAAACAGTCTCTATTTTTAAATACATTCACTCTTTGGTTAAGTGTGACAAGCACAATACTCTTGTAGTTACGGAGAGCGACTCTAAATTAAACGAGTATGCAAAAGCAAACGAAATTATGAATTTTGAGATACCAAAAAATGTAGGCGGAAGATTTTCAGTTTTCAGCGCAGTAGGTCTTTTGCCATTGGCAATAGTCGGAATAGATATAGACAAGCTCTTAGGCGGTGCAAAAGAGGTTTATAACTCATTCTTTAGCAAAGGCGAAACGTACGAGAGAGTAGTTAAGAAAGCCAGATTTTTTGTAGAGTATAAAAACAGCTTCAATATAAACGTTGTTTTTTCATACTCATCAAGATTGGAGGGCTTTAACAAGTGGTATATACAGCTTTGGGGAGAGAGTCTAGGTAAAGTAGATATAAACAGCACAAGACAAGGACTTACTCCAATAGGAATAATCGGACCTATTGATCAGCACTCCTTTTTACAGCTTATTGTAGAAGGAAGAAGAGATAAGACGGTAACAGTTATAAAAGTTGATGATTTTGACAATGATTTAAAAATACCACAGGTTAAACTAGAGGGTCTTGGCGAGTTGGATTATCTTGACAATGTTGAGTTCTCTTCATTAATAAATAAGCAGGCAGACGCTACGATAGAGTCAATAAATAATCTACATGATATCCCGTGCGATGTGATAACAATAGATAGTATAAATGAGAAAAGCTTTGCCAGTTTGATGTATGAGTATGAACTTTTAACTTCAGTGTGTGCTAAATTTATGTATATAGATGCTTACAATCAACCGGGTGTTGAGGCAGGAAAAATTATTTTAAAGCAGAAGTTAAAAACGTTAGAGAAATAAAATTATAAAAGAGAGATATTATATGGGCATAGATAAGAGAGCATTAAACTTTTTAGTAATAGTTACTCTCTCTTTTGCTACGTTTTGGTGGACATTTTTTATTTTTCACGCTTCATTTGAACTTGATATAGTCCTTAGTGTTATTTTAATCAGAATGGTTTCATCTTTTGTAATTTTCAGCGACTACTCTCTCTCTTGGTCAAAAGCTTCTCAAAAAACGTTTCTAATAAAAAGTTTTGTGTATATCGCAGCATTTTTGGTTTATATGCCTCTGTTTTATGGAAAAATAAAAATTGCATTTTTCATTTCTGAACTCTTTTTATACCTCTTCGCAATTAATTTTATAATGTACATGTACTATTATATTATGAATAGAAGCCGTGTGGCAAAAACAAAATCAGTCGTAATATACGGCGCGGGAAGAGCTGGGATTAAGCTGGAGTCTGAGTTTGCAAACACCCAGTACAGAGTTAAATATTTTATAGATGATGACAAAATAATCCAAAACCGCTCAATTGATTCGATACAAGTAATTTCAAAAGAGGAATTAAAAGAGAAAATCGGTAATGATAAATTTGATTTACTTGTTATCGCAATCCCATCTGCTACTCAAGATAGAATAAAAGAGATATATGGTGACTTGTCAAAATATTTTGTACATATTCAGATATTGCCATCACTAGACGAGATTTTAGAGGGCGGAGATTTTACCGCACAGCTTAAAAATATATCTGTTGAGGATCTGCTCGCGCGTTATCCAAAAGATTTGGATAGGAACAAAATATCATCTTTTATAAAAGATAAGATTATTTTAATAACCGGTGCAGGAGGAAGCATAGGAAGCGAGATAAGCAGACAGTGCGAGAGATACGGCGCTAAAAAATTGATACTTCTAGATCACAGTGAATATAATCTTTATGCAATCGCTTCAGAGATACAAAAAGCAGATACCGCTCTTGTGATGCAAAGTGTTGTTAACAGAGAGTTTTTAGAAGATACATTTAAAAAGTATAAGCCGGAAATTGTTATACATGCAGCCGCCTATAAACATGTCCCGCTTGTAGAAGATAATATACAAGAAGCAATTTTAAATAATGTCGTTGGTACTAAAAATGTAATTGACATGTCAATAAAATATGGTGTAAAAAAGTTTGTTATGATTTCAACGGATAAAGCGGTTAGACCTACAAATGTTATGGGGACTACAAAACGTATTTGTGAGCTTTATTCTCAGAACTCAAACGGAAATGGTACAGATATTGTTGCTGTTAGGTTTGGCAATGTACTTGGGAGCAGCGGAAGCGTTATACCGAAGTTTAAATCTCAGATAGAAAATGGACAAAATATCACGGTAACACATCCGGATATTACAAGGTACTTCATGCTTATCACAGAAGCTTGTGAGCTTGTTCTTCAAGCAGGCGCCATTGGAAGCGGCGGAGAGCTGTTTATACTCGATATGGGCGAGCCTATAAAGATAGTAGACTTGGCGCAGAAGATGATAGAGCTAAGTGGAAGAGTAGATATTAAAATAGAGTTTACAGGACTTCGCCCAGGTGAAAAACTCTACGAAGAGCTACTCATAGATGAGAGCGATGCAAAGACGCCTTATGAATCTATTACGGTCGCTAAGCCAACAAAATATGATATAGATAAGCTAAACAGAGATATAGAGGAGCTTCTAACATGTAAAGACAAGCTCTCAAAGCTAAAGGCAATTGTTCCGGAGTTTAACCACCAGCCAAATTAGTATCTGATTGCACTTTTGCAAAAAAATTTTATCAAATAATCTATGAATCTCGAAAAACTTGTTTTTCGTAGCTTTAGGGGGTTGCAAGGGACAAGATGTCCCTGCCACTAAAACGGACGCGTTCGTTTTAGTGCGTAACACCAGTTAAAACATGCCCGACAAACTTGCTCATATTGTTCATAATCTCTCCGCCTTTTCTAAATCCCATTCCGCACGCTTCATAGGCGAAAAAAACACCGGCTTGATACTTTGAACCATCTTCATCTTTGTTAAAATCTACATACTCTTGATAAACTTTTTTGTAGTTTCCATAAGGTCCCTCTTGTTCATTTAAAATGGTTCCATCAGCATCAACTATTTTAATATTTGCTCCCTCTCTGCCAAAAACACTCTTCTCTACATGCTTTATCCCTTTTAGCGGTTCAAAAGATGTTTTTAGAAGATATGGCGAATCAGGAAATAGGTCATATAGAATCTTTAGCATCCCTTTTGATTGGAAAAGAAGAGTGTATGCAGGATTTAATATAATTGCGTTTTGGTTTTGCATAATATTTGTCAAAGTTGTTGCAAGCTCAGGTTCATCAACGGCTATATCTTCCCATGGATAGAGCTTAAACCAGTACTCATATTTGTTGTCGTCCCTGTCGTATATCCCCTCTTCATCAAATTTTACATTTTCAAGATACTCAAAGCCTGTGTTAAAACCGGCATCTGTTGCAATCTGCTGAAGCAGTCTTGTTGTTGCCTCCTCTTCGTCGTTGCCGTGTATTGAAGAGAATAGTATTTTCCATCCCTCATATCTCTCATCAAAGAGCTCAGTCTCATCAAAGAGAGTAATCAAACGTCTGAAATTTTGTTTTATAGATTCATAAACATTATTGAACTGTTTATCCTCGTCCATGCCATTCTCTTTGAGCAAAGCCCACTGAAGCAGGGCAGTTTCAAAAAGAGATGTCGGAGTGTCGGCATTAAACTCAATAAGTTTTATCTGTTTGGAGTCCATCCCTCCGGCTAAATCAAATCTGCCGTAAACATGCCAGTGGACATCATTCTCCCAACTCTTTTTTATTGCATCTATAAGATTAAAAGGGATTCCAAGCTCAAAAAAAAGATTGTTTTCTACAACATACTGGGCAGCTTCCGTATACATGTCGTAGAGCTCATTAACCGTTTCATAATATGCTTCTGCTTCATTTTGCGTTATTTTTACCAGGGTATCACTTATATATCCGCTGCTGTCGCTGTCTGTGTGCCAAGTAAATCCCAGCTCTTCGAGCTGCTCATTCTTTAGAGGTCTGATTTTGCTTAATTTAACCAATGTTATCCGCCATATGTTGAGCTAGTTGATGATGTTGCAGTTTTTGTACCGCCAAAAAAACTTTTTTTTGTTGATGTGCCGCTGTTTGGAGTACTCCCTGCAGCTGAACGGCTGTATGCACTCTTGTTT
This sequence comes from Sulfurimonas sp., assembly GCA_041654255.1. Taxonomy (GTDB): domain Bacteria; phylum Campylobacterota; class Campylobacteria; order Campylobacterales; family Sulfurimonadaceae; genus Sulfurimonas. Next base: position 175,395 of record JBAZDX010000002.1, on the reverse strand, counting down.
ACGGTAGATGAACGGGAGGCAAAATTTTTGTTATTCATTAAAGCGTTGCCAATCATATTGCCCAAAAGTGAACCTGCCGCAACGGCTAAAATGGTTCCTGCAAGTCCCATTCCGGCACTGCCCTCACCACTTTTTAGTGTTTCTGAAGTACCGTCTTGCGTCTTTAAAAACTCCTGCTCTGCCATGGCTCTCATCTCATCTTCATTCATAAAACGCTCAACAGTGTTGTTGTTTTCATCTTTTTCGCGAATAATTGCCCTGCTTGGACCTTCCGTCGGCATCTCTTCAACTACGAGATATTTTCCGTTTGTCTGCTGCTCAATTACTAAAAATTTATTTTGTGTAGCTTTTTGTTCCTGCTGTGACGATTCGCATCCGCTAAGAACGCTCATCATAAATACACCGGCACTTCCCAGTGCGACACCGCTTGCAATCGAGTAAATATGTTTCATATGATTTATCCCTTTCATCTTAATTTTCTCATCTTTTGTTTGTTTATTTTTATAAGAGCCGAGGAACTCTGCTCAAACAATTCATTTGCATTTTCTACTATTATATCAGCTTTTAATTCACAAAAATCTCTGCTAAACTTTTCACCGCTTTTGTTTGCAGATGTGGAGTAAAACCATGGTGTATCTCTTAATATTTGCGAATTCAGGGTTGGCGGTGCAACTCTAAATGAAAAGTTATTGATTATAAATGTAGTTTTTTTTGAGCGTCGAACCAGATTTTTTCTATTTTTTATAACTCTGTTTCCATAATCCAAAAAGCTTCTAAAATCTTTGTAAACCTTAATAAAAGGTTTTGTTTGAGGGCGGGATTTTATCCCATACAATTTTTGCGCATCTTGTGACAAAAAACCGACAGTAGTATCGGTTTGAGTGAGTATGACACTCATTTCTAAGCTAGAAAATCTTGCAGAGCTTTCGAATTTGACCATGACTCATCTTTCATCTCATCAAGGGCGAGAATAAGCGCTCTTGCAGCACTTAAAGTAGTAAAATATGGAATATTTCGCTTTAACACTTCTTGTCTAATAACCACGGCATCCTTCTTTGAAGTATTGTTGTCAGAGGTGTTAATCGCCATATGAATTGCATCATTTTTCATGCTGTCTTCAATGTTTGGACGACCCTCTGAGATTTTTAAAACTACCTCGCATGGAATTCCGGCCTCTTCTATGATAGATTGAGTACCTTTCGTCGCGACAAGTTTAAAGCCGTGTCTATGAAGTCCGCTTGCTATCTCAGGAGCATGTTTTTTGTCTGTGTCAACGAAAGAGAGAAAACATGTTCCGCTTGTTACTATCTTGTTTCCGGCCGCTATCTGGGCTTTTGCAAAACTGATACCGAAGTTTGAGCTAATACCCATAACCTCACCTGTTGATTTCATCTCAGGTCCAAGAACCAAATCTGCACCGTAGAGTTTATGGAACGGGAAAACTGCCTCTTTAACAGAGATATGTCCCTTGAGGCGAGGTTTTAAGAGACCGTTCTCTTCCATGACAATGTTGTATTTGTCGTAGTACTCAAGCGCGCTTCTAAGAGTTTCACCGACCATTACGCGAGTTGCAACTTTAGCAAGCGGCATACCTGTCGCTTTACTTACAAAAGGAACTGTTCTTGAAGCTCTCGGATTTACTTCGATTAGGTAAATTTCATCTTGATAGATTGCATACTGAACATTCATAAGTCCAACAACGCCAAGACCAAGCGCTATTGTTTTTGTCTGCTGCTCAACTTTGTCAATCATCTCTTTTGATAAATTAACGGGAGGAAGCGAACAAGCACTGTCTCCAGAGTGGATTCCAGCCTCTTCAATATGCTGCATAACTGAGCCGATATAGACATCTTTGCCGTCACAAATTGCATCGACATCAAGCTCAATCGCCTGATCTAAAAACTTATCTACAAGCACGGGTGCATCGTTGCTGACCAATACTGCCAAATCCATATAGTGGCGAAGTTCATCTTGCGAGTAAACGATTCTCATGCCACGTCCGCCAAGAACAAAAGAGGGGCGAACTAAAACAGGAAAACCTAATCTCTGTGCTATGTCATGTGCCTCTTCTTTAGTTCTTGCCAATCCGTTTGCAGGCTGCTTTAATCCATGGCTGTTTACAAAGTTTGAAAACTGCTCTCTATCCTCCGCCAAGTCAATTACACGTGAAGGCGTTCCTGCGATATTTGCTCCTATTTTTGTAAGAGAATCTGCAAGTTTAAGAGGGGTTTGACCACCGAAGTGAACAATAACACCGTCAGGTTTTTCGTTCTCTATAACCTCTCTAACATGTTCGAAATCAATTGGTTCAAAATATAGTACGTCGGAAGTGTCGTAGTCTGTTGAAACAGTCTCCGGATTACAGTTGTACATGATTGTCTCGATACCCATCTCTTTAAGAGCAAATGCCGCGTGGACACAGCAGTAGTCAAACTCGATGCCTTGACCGATTCTGTTTGGTCCGCCGCCAAGAATAAGAACTTTTTTACCACTAGGGCACGTAGTCTTGTCACTTACTCTATTTTTGACGTTTGGAAGTCTTGTTATGTTTGTCGTAGAGTAGAGGTATGGAGTAAGTGCTTCAAACTCCGCAGCACAGGTATCAACCTCATTATATTCAAGATTTACGCCAAGAGATTTCTTTGCTCTATAAACATCCTCTTCGCTTACTTTTTTATTTGAGTTTTTAGTTATCAGTTGAGCAATTCTTTTATCAGAAAAACCGTCAACTTTCACACTTCTCATAAACTCTTCATCAGATAAAATCTTATCCGTTATCATGCTCTCTGTTTTTATCATCTCTTCTAATTGATATAAAAACCACGGGTCTATCTGACATGCATCAAACATCTCAGAAACGCTCATGCCACGGCGAAATCCTTCTGCCACATAAAGAACCCTGTCTGCATTTGGACGACGAATCTCATGTTTTACAAACTCAAAATCCGAAGTTATTTCATCAAATCCGCACAGACCTGTTTCAAGTGAACAGAGTGCTTTTTGGATGGACTCTTTAAATGTTCGCCCGATTGCCATAACTTCGCCGACACTTTTCATGCTTGTGCTAAGAGTATTTTCTGCTTCAGGAAATTTTTCAAATGTAAAACGAGGGATTTTTGTAACGACATAGTCGATTACCGGTTCAAAAGATGCAGGAGTTCCAGTAATATCGTTTGTTATTTCATCAAGAGTAAATCCGACGGCTAGAAGAGTTGCAACTTTTGCGATAGGATATCCGGTTGCTTTAGAAGCCAAAGCCGATGAGCGAGAAACACGAGGATTCATCTCGATAACTATCATTCTTCCGGTGCGCGGATCAATCGAGAACTGAACATTGCTTCCGCCTGTGTCGACACCGACTTCTCTTAAGATATCAAAAGAGGCGTTACGCATGCGTTGATACTCTTTGTCAGTTAATGTCAGAGCGGGAGCAACGGTTATAGAGTCGCCCGTATGAACACCCATCGGGTCAAAGTTCTCGATAGAACAGACGATAATGCAGTTGTCCGCTTTGTCACGGATAACTTCCATCTCATACTCTTTCCAACCAAGAAGCGACTCTTCTATTAAAATTTCGCTAACAGGAGATTCATCAAGTCCGCGTTGAGCAAGTTTCTTGAACTCATCCATATTGTAAGCAACACCGCTTCCCCCACCCGCAAGTGTAAATGAGGCACGGATGATTATCGGGAAACCTATTGTCTCAGCAGCTTTTAGTGCATCATCCATATTGTACGCGTACATCGAGAATGGCAGGTCCATTCCGATTTTGATCATAGCATCTTTAAAAGCTGAACGGTCTTCGCCTTTATGGATAGCTTCAGGGGATGCACCTAAAAACTCAACACCCTCTAGCATACCTTTTTCATACATTTTAGTAGCCACATTTAGAGCAGTTTGCCCACCCATCGTCGGAAGAATAGCATCTACTTTTTCATCTCTTATAATTTTAGCAATTACATCTTCTCTGATAGGTTCAATATATGTTCTGTCGGCAAACTCAGGGTCTGTCATAATGGTAGCAGGATTAGAGTTTATTAGAACTACGCGGTATCCGAGCTCTTTTAGTGTTTTAACGGCTTGGGTTCCGGAGTAGTCAAACTCGCAGGCTTGACCGATGATGATTGGACCTGAACCAATAAGTAATATAGTATGAATGTCGGTGCGTTTTGGCATAGTTTACCTTTAATAGTTGTACATAAAAAAATTTGTTTATTATAGGTAAAAAGCACTTAATATTTGATGAGTTATCTGACTTTTTTTATCATATGAAAATAGTTTGGATCATTAGCTTTATAGAATGGCTCAATAACTGCAGTTTGATAACCTTGCGATTTTGTAACAGAAACAACGGTTCCGACTTTTAGCCCTTTGAAAAAGATTTCATCTAAACCGGAAGTTATGACTTCATCTCCAGCTTCTATTAAAAACCAAGCAGGAATAAATTTTACAAGCAAATGTTTTGAATTATTCCCTTGCACAATTCCAGGTGCATTTTCATCTCCAACATATACGGCATATGAACTTTTTGTATCACTGTTTAACAGCCCAAGCGGTCTGCCGTTGTGTGAGACAACAATGCCCGCAACAAGCTCATTGTAGGTAAGTCCATAGATTTTAGAAGAGTTATAGTCATCAATCTCAAGCCACACTCTGTTTTGGTCACCAAATTTTTGATACGAGATAGTTCTTACAAGTTCTACATTTGGGTCAGTTTTAAAACTTGAGTGATTTTGCACAAAAATGTCATTTATTTCAGAAGCCAACTGCTGCATAACTAAATGGTTATTTTCATATTTTTGAAGTTTTTTTTCTAGCTCTTGGATATGTCTAGCCTGAAAAAAATATTTGTTTATTTGGTTGTCAATAAATTCCGTTGAGGCATGATAGCTTGATTTTACACTGTTTAAAACAGAGATAAAAGGGGATTGAATAATATCGGTATAATATAATGCACCCATTAAGAGTGCAATAAATATTGAAAAAAAGCCAAATAGCCCCTTATTCATTTTCAAATAGTTCTTGTAGTAAATCTATCTCTTCTAACGCACGACCGGTTCCGCGAGCAACTGCGAGAAGCGGCTCATCTGCAACGTAAACAGGTATTTTAATAATGTCTGAGAGATATTTGTCTAGTTGACGGATAAGTGCTCCACCTCCTGTTAATATAATACCGTGGTTTACAATGTCTCCGGCTAAATCTGGAGGCATCTGCTCCAGTACATCGCGAAGTGCCTCCGCAATCTCTTTAAGAGGCTCTCTCATAGCCTCTCTTGCATCTTCACTTGTCAGCTCAACAGAGCTTAAAAGCCCCTCAACTTGGTCTCTGCCCGTAATAACCATTCGTAACTCTTCATCAAGAGTTACGGCAGTTCCGATATTTATCTTAATCTCTTCAGCAATTCTCTCGCCGATAAGAAGATTGTATTTTCTTCTTACATAGTTGACGATAGCTTGGTCTATCTTGTCTCCGGCTGTACGGATTGATTTTGAAAGTACAAGTCCGCCGAGTGAAACAACACCTATCTCAGTTGTGCCGCCGCCGATGTCAACTACTAGATTTCCCTGAGGCTCACGAATGTCAATACCTGCTCCTATTGCCGCTGCCATCGGCTCTTCAATAAGAAAAACCTCTCTAGCGCCGGCACTAAGAGCCGATTCGCGAACCGCTTTTCTCTCAACCTGCGTTAAACCGTAAGGAACACAGATGATAATTCTCGGGCTTATGAGGGAGCTTCTTCCATGCGCTTTTTCGATAAATTTTCTAATCATCTTTTCAGTCATGTCAAAGTCGGCTATAACACCGTCGCGCATTGGGCGAATCGCTTTAATATTTCCGGGAGTTTTGCCGACCATCTCTTTTGCTTCATGTCCGACCGCCAGAACTCTCTGTTGCCCAAATTTGCCTGTTTTAACGGCAACAACGGAGGGTTCATTAATGATAATGCCTCTGCCTTTTGCTATTACGATTGTATTTGCTGTTCCTAAATCTATAGATAAATCATTTGAAAAAAGCCCGATTAGTTTGTTAAATATCATTATGCTGCCTTATGCTATTTGTTTTGAGTGTTTTTTGATATAGACAGGAGCTTCTCCGTCATCTATTACTGCTTTTGTTATTAAAACTTCGTATCCGCTATATTCCGGAAGTTCATACATAATATCTATCATATTCTCTTCTAAAATTGCGCGAAGTCCGCGAGCACCTGTTTTTCTTTTTATAGATTTGGTTGCGATTGCTCTTAGCGCGTCCTCTTCAAAGTTAAGCTCAACGTTGTCGATTGAAAATAGTTTTTTATACTGTTTAATGATTGAATTTTTCGGTTCTGTCAAAATGCGAACCATATCGTCCTCGGTAATCTCATTTAGTGAGGCAATAATCGGAAGACGACCGACAAGCTCGGGAATAAGACCATAGCTGACCAAATCATCCGGTTCAACCATGTCGTAGCTCATCTTCTGCTCTTTTTTGCTCTTCTTTTCATGTCCAAAGCCCAAAACATTTTCACCCTGTTTTTTCTTTAGTATCTCATCAAGACCGTCAAATGCACCGCCGCAGATAAACAGAATCCCCGTCGTGTCAATTGCTATAAACTCTTGATTTGGATGTTTTCGTCCACCTTTTGGCGGAATATTGACGATAGCGCCTTCGATAATCTTTAAAAGAGCTTGCTGAACACCCTCACCGGAGACATCACGTGTAATAGAGCGATTTTCACTCATACGAGAAATTTTATCTATCTCATCTATAAAAACTATTCCTCTCTCGGCTTTTTGCACATCGCCATCAGCTGCCTGAAGAAGTTTTGTTAAAATGTTTTCAACATCCTCTCCGACGTAGCCCGCTTCTGTTAGGCTTGTAGCATCTGCAATAGCGATAGGAACATTTAGCACTCTGGCAATAGTTTGAGCCATAAGAGTTTTTCCGCTCCCCGTTGGACCTATTAGAAGAACGTTTGATTTTGCAATCTCTGTTTCATCATCTTTTACATTTTGAGTTTTAAAAATTCTTTTATAATGGTTATATACGGCTACGCTTAAGAGTCTTCTAGCACGCTCTTGACCAATGATGTAATCTGCCAAAAAACTATTTAGCTCTTTAGGTGTCATCAGTTTTGTTACCGCATCAACCAACTCACTCTTTTTTGGGATGTCAGAGGCTCTGTCGTCCCCAAACATTATCTTATAGGCAGAAATAACACAGTTTTTACATATATATACACCGTTTCCGGCAATTAGCGGATTTGCATCACTCTCATGCGCGTCACAAAAGCTGCATGTTCTAAAAATCATAAATTTTTCCTCTTACTAATTATTACGGTACCGGAAGTAATTCCGTTACCTACGTTAACACTCGGTTCTCTTTGGCAGAGAGCCCAAAGCACTTGTGCTTTTTTAGTCATCAGTTTTCTTTCTTTCATAAGAAATTCCTCGTTTTGTCTTTAGAACAAAATTACAAAGTGATTGAACACGCAAACTTGTAGTTTTTTCTAAAAGTTCGTTTGCAACATCTTTAAGCGGTTTTCCAGCTTCAAAAAGTTCTTTGTATGCTGCTTTTATCTCGTCTATCTCTTCGCGTTTTATGTTTCTTCTAAGTCCGGTTAAGTTTAATCCTCTGAGTGTTGCGCGATTTCCCTCCGCCATACAAAACGGCGGAACATCTTGTGCAAGTGCAGATGCGCCTGCAATCATCGCGTATTCGCCGATATGAACAAACTGGTGTATCGGTGTCATTCCGCCGATTACCGCATAGTCTCCCATCTCGACATGTCCGGCAAGTGTTGCAGCATTTGCCAAAATACAGTGATTTCCGATGATAACGTCATGTCCGATATGTACATAGCCCATAAAAAGGTTGTGTGAACCGATAATCGTTTTTCCGCCGCCGCCTTTTGTACCGGGATTAAAAAGAGTAAACTCTCTAATCTTGTTGTTATCACCTATTATCAGCTCTACATCTTCTCCGGCAAACTTCAAATCTTGCGGAGCCGAACCGATTACGGCATGTGAAAATATATGGTTTTTTTTGCCTATGGTTGTTTTTCCGTAGATGCAACTGTTCTGCTCTATTTTGGTTCCGTCACCGATAGTAGAGTCTGCGGAGATAAAGCAGTACGCGCCAATCTCAACATTTTTGCCTATAACCGCACCGTCTTCAATGATTGCTAAAGGAGAAATTTTGCTCATTATTTGTCTACAATCATTGCTTTTAGTTCAGCTTCTGAAACTAAAACATTATCAACGTAAGCTTTGCCGTCAAGTACCCAGATTTGACCTTTGTTTTTAATGACGCTTATGCGGTATTCAAGTCTGTCGCCCGGTTTTACGGGAGCGCGAAATTTTGCTTTGTCGATACTCATAAAATATACAACTTTATTTGCAGCCTCTTCTTCCGTCATGGTTCCCATGCTTTTAAATGCCAATATTCCGCCGGCTTGAGCCATGCCTTCTAGTATCATAACTCCTGGATAGATTGGGTGACCTGGAAAGTGACCTTGAAAAACGTTATCGCCGATTGTTACATTTTTAAACCCGATTAGAGATTCGTTCTCTTTAATCTCGGTAACTCTGTCTAAAAGTAAAAAAGGGTAACGGTGAGGTATAATTTTTTGAATTTCCATAACATCCATAATCATAATACAAAAGCCTTTATAATAATTTCGGCTATTCTATCAAAAAAAAGATTATAGAATGATTAGTTTTTCTCTGATATCTTCATAGATTTTTGCATCAAGCTCTATCGTAAGCTTTGTTTGCGGGATTTTATCAACAATAATAATCGGGCTTAAATCGTAATTTGAAGATGTTAAAATAGTTCTAAACTTTAGCTCTTCATCAAAACTCGGCGGATTAAATATCAGCTCATTTACGGTTCTGTATTTAAAATTACATGTAGAGTTAAAAAACTCCAAGGTGACAAATTTTATCTCTTCGCGTACAAAATAACCTATGTTATTGTCTGAAAACTCTACCGTTCCCTGTGCTTTTTTTCTTGGCAGGGTAGAGTAAGAGAGAGCGTAAGCAGGAACGACATCGCTTTTGTCGGAAAGAAGTTTAAAATTTAATTGGCGGTAGTTTAAAAATTTCTCTCTAATAATTTTGTAGGCGATATTTTGATCTTCAAGTTCGTTGCGATAATTGTACATCTCAAGTCTCTCTTCGATGGAAGCGGGCAATATTTTGTTTGAAATTGGAGAGAACATCTCATCCATAAGGCGCTCTTGCTGCTCACGCTGCATGGTAAGTCCGTAGATGCAGCCGCAGTAGTCTTGACGGTAGAGCTGCTCCTCTTTTGTCACACGGCTCTGCTCCTGAGTTCCGCCATTTGTTCGATAATCGTAAGCAATAAACTCAACGCCGTACTTTTTAAAAAATATGTCGCCGCTGCGTTTAAGTTGTTCCTGTGATTTTAGCGGACTGACAAGCAGTGTGGTAGTTATGCTTTTTTCGCCGAGGGAGAGTGCTTTTTTTGCGCTTACTTCAAACCGTCTGTCAAAGCAGACTTCGCATCTTTTGCCTTTTTCAGGCTCGTTTTCCAACCCTCTTACTGCCTCCATCCAAGCAAGAAAATCATACTCTCCCTCAAGCAGTTCAATGCCGAGCTTTTTGCATGAGCGTTTAACATCAAGAAGTCGAAGCTGATACTCTGAATATGGATGAATGTTTGGGTCGTAGAAGAAGCCTATAAGCTTCTCCTGCGGATAGTCGCGTTGCAGTTTTTCTAAGAAAAAGTGTGAATCAACGCTGCAGCAGATATGGACTAGCATTTATTTTTAGCGGTTTTCAAAAATCTCGATAGAGTTGATAGCGTCTTGACCTTTGATAGAATCAAGAACAGCAAAACTATCAGCGTCGTCTTTTTCAATCGCTCCAAAAACAGTGTGGACGCCGTCTAAGTGAGGAGTAGCAACAAAAGTGATGAAAAACTGGCTTCCGCCCGTATTTGGTCCGGCGTGAGCCATTGAAAGAACTCCTCTTCTGTGTTTTGTTACGTTTGTTTTTGTCTCGCATGGAATAGCCCAGTCAGGCCCGCCTGTTCCTGTTCCGTGCGGACAGCCGCCTTGAGCCATAAAACCTGGGATTACGCGGTGAAAATTAAGATCGTTGTAAAAGCCAGACTCTGCAAGGTGCGCAAAGTTTGCAACTGTATTTGGAGCTTCCTCTGGGAGTAGTTTTACCCAGATATCGCCTTTGCTTGTTGTTATTTTTGCCCACTTAAGTTTGTTTAGCTCCTCAACGCTTAACTCGTACTTTCTTAATTTTTTTCCAAACATTTATTTACCTTTTTAAATAATTTTCCTAATTATAATCAAACTTTTGCCCAAAGAGTAAATCTAAGTTGTCGCAGCGCTGATATAATGTCGCATTTAATATTGAAACGGTACTTTATATGAACAAATTTTTTAAATTTACTCTCATTATTTTAGCACTGGGAGCAGTCGATATCGGTCGCTATTTTCTCTATCCAGATGTCGATGCGCTTAAAGAGACAAACCCGATTCCCACCGCTTTTATGGAGTTTCGCAAGGAGCAGTGGGCAGATGAAAATCGCAAAATAAAGATGAATCACACTTGGGTTAAAATAGGCAACATCTCTACAAATATTATAAAAGCAGTTTTAATCGCAGAAGATGACGGTTTTTACAATCATGACGGATTTGATATAAAGGGGATGGAAAATGCTATTGAGAGAAGTATTAAAAAAGGAACTTTGGCGGGTGGGAGTACCATCTCTCAACAGCTCTCAAAAAATCTATATCTCTCTCCTAGCAAAAACCCGATACGAAAAATCAAAGAAGCAATTATTACATACAGAATTGAGAAAACCTTGTCAAAACGCCGTATTTTAGAGATTTATCTAAATATTGCCGAGTGGGGAGACGGGATTTTCGGTATAGAAGCCGCATCGCGTCACCACTATGGTAAAAGTGCCAAAAACCTAACTGCCCTTGAGGCATCAAGACTTGCATCGGTTCTTCCAAACCCTATTAGATACAACCCTAACGGCAATCAAAAATATGTAAAAAACCGTGTTAATGTAATTTATAAAACTATGGAAAAAAGAGGAGCGATTCAGTCTGTTTATCAAGAGGTAATGACTCCTAAAAAAGAAGATGAGGCAGTTGTAGCAGAGCCAATGGAGGAGAATAGCTCAATTGAGCCTGAAGTGGAGAGTGTTAAATTGCAGAACAATGGGGAACAAGCGACTGATCTTGTTGATAATAATTTAACAAACTAAAATATACTTTTGTAAATTGATTTCATTAATTTCACAAGGAAATATTGATTTGCCATTTGATACAATTTTAAAAAATTGTGTTATTGATGATGCAATTATTAAGCTTATACTATATTAAAAATTAACAAAGGAATAGCAGTGATAAAAGAGATTTTTAAGCCAAACCCAGAGTTTGCAAAAGATGCAAGAATAAAAAATATGTGTGAGTATCAGGAGTTGCAAGATGAAGCAATAAGGGATTATGAGGGTTTTTGGGAAAGATATGCAAAAGAGAAGCTTGATTGGATAGAGCCTTTTACAAATGTGTTGGATGAGAGCGATTTTCCGTTTGTGAAGTGGTTCGAGGGTGGAAAACTAAACGTTTCTTCACAGTGTATAGACCGCCATTTGGGTACAAGAAAAAACAAAGCGGCTATTTTATTTGAGGGCGACAGAGGCGACAAGCAGACTATTACATATCTTGATTTGTACAATAACGTAAATCGCTTTGCAAACCTGCTTAAAAATGAGTTTGGTGTAAAAAAAGGAGACCGTGTTGTTATCTATATGCCGATGATTCCTGAAGCTGCCTACGCGATGCTTGCATGTACCCGTATTGGGGCAATCCACTCTATTGTATTTGGCGGCTTTTCGGCAGAGGCTCTAAGAGACAGAATCCATGACGCCAACGCAAAAGTGGTTATTACGGCTGATGGAGCATACAGAAAAGATAAACCTTATATGTTAAAACCTGCAGTCGATGAGGCAATAAAAGGCGAGACGCCGGTAGAGAAAGTTTTGGTAGTTGAGAGAAACAACGAAGAGATTGAGTGGAACGAGGGGAGAGATTTTTCTTATAACGCACTAATCAAAAATCAGTCAAATCAGTGTGATGCAGAGCCGATGGATGCTGAAGACCCGCTTTTCCTGCTCTACACTTCAGGAAGTACAGGCAAGCCAAAAGGCGTTCAGCACAATCAGGCGGGATACATTCTCTGGGCTCAAATGACGATGGAGTGGGTGTTTGACGTAAAAGAGAATGACACATATTGGTGTACTGCAGACATTGGGTGGATTACGGGGCATACTTACATAGTTTACGGACCGCTCGCACAGGGTGCGACAACTGTGATGTTTGAGGGAGTTCCTACTTATCCTGATGCAGGCCGTGCATGGAAAATGGTTCAAGATTACAAGATAAATCAGTTCTACACTGCTCCGACTGCTATACGTGTTCTTCATAAAATGGGGGAGCATGAGCCTCTAAAATATGACCTCTCAAGCCTTAAAGTTTTAGGAACGGTTGGCGAGCCTATCGACCCTGCTGCATGGAAATGGTACTATGAAGAGGTAGGCGGGAGCAGATGCCCTATCGTGGATACTTACTGGCAAACAGAAACTGGTGGTCATGTTATCTCTCCTCTTCCTGGGGCAACACCTATCAAACCGGGTTGTGCAACGCTTCCTCTTCCGGGAATTATTGCAGAGATAGTTGACAAAGAGGGCAATAAAAAAGAGCCTCATGAGACCGGTTTTATGTGTATAACACGCCCTTGGCCATCCATGATAAGAGGAATTTGGGGAGATAGGGATAGATTTGTAAAATCTTACTTTAGCGATGTTAAACAAAACGGCAGAGGAGTCTACTTCACGGGAGACGGTGCCAACTACGACGAAGACGGATATATAACAATTACAGGTCGCACGGATGACGTTATTAACGTCTCTGGACACAGAATGGGCACAGCTGAGGTTGAAGCGGCACTCGCAAAAGATGATGAAGTGGCTGAAGTCGCCGTCGTAGGAAAGCCTCATCCAATTAAAGGTGAGGGGATTTTCGCATACGTTGTTATGAAGCATTCGCTTCAAGATAGCCGTTTTGAGAGTTATGAAGCGATAGAAAAAGAGCTAAACGAGATGATAAAAAAAGAGATTGGAAACATTGCTCTTTGCGATGATATCGTTTTTGTTCCGGGACTTCCTAAAACACGCTCAGGCAAGATTATGAGACGCATCCTTCGCTCAATCGCAAAAGGCGAGGAGATTACGCAGGATATCTCAACTCTTGAAGACCCAAGCATTGTTGCTACTATTAAGAGTTTGGTAAAATAGTTTTAAATGCTATAATTTCGTCATTAAAACAAAGAGAAAAATGATGGAATTATGCGTGGCCCTCGATTTACCAACAAAAGAAGAGAACTTAGAGCTTATTCATAAGATAAAAGAGTACGATGTCTGGCTGAAAGTCGGACTTCGCAGCTATATCCGAGACGGCGAAGAGTTTTTAAAAGATATTAAAAAGATAAATCCAGATTTTAAGATATTTTTAGACCTTAAGCTTTATGATATTCCAAACACGATGGCTGATGCCGCAGAGTCTATTATGGGGCTTGGCGTTGACATGTTCAATGTTCATGCAAGTGCAGGAAAACGAGCTATGCAAGAGGTTATGGAGAGGCTAAAAAAGTATGAAAACCGCCCGATAGTTTTGGCTGTTACCGCACTTACCTCGTTTAATGAAGAGGAGTTTGCCGCGGTATATGAGGGCTCAATCGCCAAAAAAGCCGACCAGTTTGCAAAAGATGCTTATGAGAGCGGACTTGACGGTGTTGTCTGCTCCGCTTACGAGAGCGAATCAATTAAAAAGATTACAAACGAAAAGTTTATGACACTGACTCCGGGAATTCGCCCTTTTGGCGAAGATGCGGGAGACCAGCAGAGAGTTGCCGATGTTGCATACGCTAAAAGTGCACATGTTGATTTTATTGTAGTTGGTCGTCCGATTTATAAAACACAAAATCCAGCGTCCGTTGTTGAGAAAATTTTAGAGGAGATTTAGCTCTCCTTTTTTATCTTTTCAAGCAGCTCCTTAAATTTCTCAGGCGCATCGCCTACTTTTACAAGATTGTTGTCGCTATCGATTTTATAGCTTCCCTCTTCGTTTATAAATATTTTTGCTTCCAAATCTACTCTTTTTCCCAAGCCTAGGACTTTGTAGCTTATGCTGTCAAGAATCAGGGGCGGCTCATTTTTTGATTTGAAATAGCTAAGTACCATATGGGCTTGATTTGAATATTTTTCATGTGAGGTGGTTATAAATAGTTTCTCTTTTTCAAACCCAAGTTTTAGCAGTGTGAAATATTTTATAATTGCATAATCCTCACAATCCCCATAGCCGCATGTTAAAAACTCTTTTGGAGTTCCCCATTGGTCGCTATTGTTATTGTTAACTATATCCTGTTTAAACGGCAGCTGATTTAGGTAGAAATTAACTCTAAGCAGTTGTTCATCTTGAGGAAATTTTTTTAGTGTCTCTAACGTCTTAGAGTAGTCAACTATCCTGTTTTTGGCGATTTTGCCAAAATTTTCTTCTATGTCATCTATCTCATAATTTTTAAAATCAGGGTAGCTGGAAGCATAAAGAATAGAAAAAGGCAGTAGAAATATAGATATTTTCAATGCATAGCCTTAGTAGTGAGTTATTTTTTTATTTAATTACTATTTTCAAGCATAAGACGGTCCATAATTTTTAGCGGAACTAACAGTAAAAAGAAGAAAATCAACAAATTAAGGTTTTAAGCTACATATTATTTATATATGACTATAATTGCAATCTTCAAAGGATAGATGGGTGAGCGGCTGAAACCACATCCCTGCTAAGGATGCGTACGGGTAACTGTACCGAGGGTTCAAATCCCTCTCTGTCCACCACAAAGCCCTATTTTTAGGACTTTAAAAGCCCTTTTAAAAAAACAAAAAATCCCTTACTTACCCCGACTACTTATAAATCGAAATACTTCTATCAAAATCTTTATAATTTGAATCTATATAATTTACATAAACTTCATAAACCATTTGAGTATTTGCATGTCCTAAAAGTTGAGCAAGTTGAACCGGAGATACTAAATCTCTATAAAGCATATTTGTAGCATATGTATGACGTGTGTTATATGGCCTGCGATATTCAATATTTAACTCTTTTAAACTTGGTATCCAAAACTGATTAGTAAAAACGTTTGTGTCTCTGTACGGTTTTTTATATTGAGTAATAAAAAGATATTCGTTATCATGGAGATTGTAAAGCTCTTTAATAAAAGGCTCTAAAAGTTGTATGATTGGAATCTCTCTTATACTACCTTTGGTTTTTGGTGTGCTCTCTCCAAATCTGCTACGACTTCTTTTAACTTTTATAGTTTTATTTTTTAAGTCAATATCTTCTTTTTTAAGTCCGATTATTTCGCCTGAACGCATACCGGTATAAAAAGCAATAGCTAGATAATATTTATAGTTATTATCTTTGGCATTGTCCATAATGAGCTTTACTTCGTCAGAGTTAAAAGGTTTAATATCTGGTTTGTCATATTTTGGAAGTCTTACAAGATTCACTGGATTTTTTTCTATAACTTCATCATAGAGAGCCTCTTGAAATATACCGCTAAGAACACCAAGATAATGTCTTTTACTCTTTGAGCCTACATCATCAATACCATAGAGCCACTTTTTTACGTCAGATGGTTTTATTGTATTTATAGCTATATCTTTGAAAATAGGATCTATTCTATTTTTAACTATATTTGTATATTTATCAAGAGTAGAGTTTTTTAACTCATGCTTTTTAAAGTCAAGATATAAAGATGAGTAGTGAGAAAAATTAGTCATTAATAACAAATTCCTAAAACTACATAATTTTCTTTTTGTTGAAAATCATCAATATAAACAACTTCGACTTCTATAGGCATAAAACCAAACCATGTAAAAACTTACAATCTATATCAATAGGATGAAGAATAAGAATATCTCCAACAGAATAATTTCTATCGTTATATCTAATTTCAAATGTTTTTAAACATTCTTTTATGTCATCATATCTATCAACCATTATTTTTAAATTATGTTTCATCTTAAAACCCCTCACTTACACATACAAGAAACATTTTCTTCATTCCAATCAAATTGAAATTGAGGCACTTTTGTTTCTGAATTTAATCTTTTTTCAAATCTCTTTTCTAGCTGGATCATGGAATAATCTGAACGAAAATTTTTTATATGTGCATTTTGATTTTTAGTTTCATCTTCCCATCTTTTAGCTTCTTCAAACTCTGCTGGATGATGAGCATATAAAGCGTACCAACTATCAAGACTTTGTTTAGGACAAAACTTACAACCAGTCCTAGAAAAATGATTATAAAGTTCATTAAAAAGAGTTTTTTCTTTCAAAAATGCGGATACTTCTGACTCATTCCATCCCCATTCAATAAGTGGAAATTTTAAAGTAATATATTTTTTATCACTTTGATGAACACGATTTTTTTCTCTTGAGACATATCCAATATATTGAATGCAATCATCTTTTAAAGTTCTCATAAAACGTTCTGAAACATTCTTTTTCAAATCTCTTGTGCAAAAACTCATACTTGAAGAATATGGTAAACCTCTAATTTTTCCTTTTTGTTTTCCTTTTGTGAAAGGTGTAAAACAAAGAGATTTTAAATCGCTCTTACTTTTTAGGCGTGTAATGCCTATGTTAAATTTACTTTGCAGATAAATATCAAGTCTATCAAGATAAGCATACATCTCTTTAAATTCATTGCCCGTATCACAAAAGACAATATAGTCAAGTGGCATTCCAAGTTCTAACATTCTTACGGTCATTGCGGTTGAGTCTTGCCCTCCGCTTATAGATGCTATGTATTTCATCAAAACACCTCCTCAGCTTCAAATTTGTAGAAATCATCTTGATATGCAGCTAAATTAATTTTTGGTCCATCTAGTAAGCCTCTATCTATCAAAATATTTTTAGTATTTGCATAATGCTTCAAATCGCACGATTCAATATCTAAGCCCTCGAAGTACTCCCAGAGCTGGAAAGAGTTCATTTGATAAGGTTGTAGTGTAGGTTTTTTAAGAAGTGAAGAGAAAGGAACAGTAGGCAAACCAGCTTCACGAAGCTTTTTATTATCTATGATTAGTTGTTTTTCCTGATGACGATATACGATAAACTGCTCGCCATTAATAGTAATATCGATTGGTTCTTGGATTTTTTCTTTAAATAACGGCTCAAATTCTGCCTCAAGATATGTATAATCAGCCATTTTGTCAGCCCAATTTACAGGCTTATAATTGTAAATAGTGCCGTGTTCATTATCAATTCTGCGAACTTGTTTAGATTCTGAATCAATGTAAACGTTTACATCTTCGCTATTGTATGCAGCCGTTAAGTCCAAGAGCGTGTACATGCCGTTTAATTTACGATAAACTTCAAGAGATACGAAAGTGCGTGAAGTATAAAATCTACAAATGCCGTGATATAGATACCAAAGTGTAAGATTTGTTATTTTGTCACTATCTTCTCTTAAATCATCGAGAGTTTTTAAAATATATTTCATTAAGTACGAGATAGGCGACTTTACATCAGTTTCAACCTTTGAAAGCGGAGCAGGAAAGAGCCTATTTACCGCCTTAACAATTGAATCAACTTTATCAACAGGAACAAAAAGAGAGATATGCAGATGAGGCGTACCATCTTTATGAGGCTCAGTTACACGGAGATAACATCTGTCATCTTTTTGAATATTTTTATAACTTCTATCGTCAAATATTCTTTTTAGCATTTTTGTAAGCTCAATCGAAGCGTTACGAGGTGTATATCTATCAATCGTATTGCTAAAATCAAGAATAGGCTCAATAAAAGGCACTCTTTGAGTTACATGACAGTTTAAAAACTTAATTTTATTAATTGTAGTGATATATTTACGACCACCAAATTTTCTATTATTTACAAGTTTATTTTTATAAGTTTTTTTAGCATGCCAATGAGAAGGCAAAGTAAGAGTAATAAAGACGTTTTTTAAATCTCTCTCTTTGGAGTAATCAAAGATACTCCAAGCCCTGTGTTGAAGCTCAGCGATATATCTATCTGCATTCATGTAGCTATTTGCCACAAAATCGGCAAAAGGAATAATTTTATTATCAAGATGGATACCGTTATTTTGCATAAACTCTTTATTTTTTACAAGTTTATCTTTAGCATTTTTGATTTGTTGTTTATTCAAGCCGTAGTTTGTCATTGTGTCACTTCCTAGTTTAAATTTTATAATCGTGTCCGATAACTTTTTATAGATAGCCAAGAGAGCCTCTTTTGCATTTGCTCGCAAGCTCGCAAAGTGCAAATGAGACAAGGCTCAAAAACTCATTTTATTACCTCTATAGCTATTGAAATGTTTGACTTGATGTTAGATTCAGATTTATATTTAAACAGCTCGCCAAGATAAGGAATGGAAGAGAAAAAGGGAATATTAAAATCAGTCTTGTTTACTTTGGTTTGATTAATACCGCTTAATATAAGAACTTCGCCATATTTAAGATTAGTGTTTGATTTTAACTGACGCTTGTAAGTTGTAGGAATGTTGTCAGTAGTGCTTAAAATATCCTCAATAACCAAATCTAAATCAAGATTTATGTAATCATCAAATACAATAGATTTACCGCTGATTTTCAATCCGACATCTTTATACTCAATAGATGTCTGCTGAGACACGTTAGAAGCTTGTGTAACAGTCTTAGAACTCTGATAAGGGATATTGCTCACAGCTTGAAATGTAAAATCTTTGTTGTCTTGAACTAATATATAAGGATTTTGAGAAATATTAAAAAAATTATTCTCATTAAAAAGCTTTAAAGTAGCGTAGAAATTAGGACTTGTAAAAATAGGCTTATTTGTCTGAAATGGCAGCACAAAAGTATTTAAAACGTTCAGTACCTCTCCGGAAGCAGATGTATATATAGTTGAGTGAGTAAAACCTTGTTCATTTAGTTCATCATTATTAATCTCAATTATTGTAAATCTTAAAGTGACTTGTTTTTTTTCAGAATCAATTTTGCGAATGTCATTAGAAACAGAGTTTATTATATTTGCTGGAGCATAGACAACAAAAGTGTTAATAGTGTCAATGTACTGATATTTAATCTCTTTGAATTTTAGATAATTAGATACATTGTCAAAAGAGTTATATTTCAAATTGATAAAATATGAATATAAAGAATCTGATTCTTTTTTTATAGTGTAGTAGATTTTATTATATAGCTCCAGTTCATAACCTAGCTTTTTTAATGAATTTTTAAACACATAAAGCAAATCATGATCATCTATTTCAAATGGCACAAATATAGATACATTTTGCTTTTTTAAATCCTCATCAATATAAATATTTACATTATTTTGAGAAGATACAATACTGGCAAAATCAATAAGTGAGATATTACGCTCATCCGCCTTGATTAGTGAGTTTATCAGTAGCAAAAGAATTAAAATTCTCTTCATTTTTTACCCCTTTAGTAGATTTTAAATAGTTGTAAAAATCTTTTGTAGAATCAAAATAAAATTTATAGTATTTAGAAGTTACTTTTTTGCTATATAAGATTTTAATTTTTTTCTCTTTTACAAAATAGGTAATGAGGTCAGGAGGGATATTTATATCTTCATTGGAGCAAGAAACATCACTGCAATTTAGATTAAATAAAATATTTTCATTTACCGAAGATTGTGAAGATGGCGCAGTTACAACAGTTGCAGGAGCTGAAACAATAGAATGTTGAAATAAAGTTGATTGTGGAGACGGAACAGTTACAACAGTTGCAGAAGTTGGAACAGTATTAGGAGTTGAAACAGTATCAGGAGTTTTAGAAGAAATATACCAATAAAAAAAACCAACCAATAAAAGCAAAATAACAAAACCAAAAATTAAAAACTTTAAAATGACATTTTGGGCGTTTATACTATCGCCTGATTTGTAAAGTTCAAAAACTTTTTTATTGCGTTTAATCTTTATAGAGCCACTTTTTGAATTTAAACTCATGCGAGACTGACAATATACATTATATTTAAAATGAGTTTTTATAAGTGTGAGAGATTGCGGATAGGCTTTGTAAAAAAACTCTGAAAAACTTTTGTATTTAGATTCAATAAGAGAAAGATTTTGAGTTATTAAAATTATTTCGTGAAATAAGTGTCTATGATACGAAAGCCACCAAACGAGAACAACATCTTTTACATCAAAAAAATTGTGAGCCTCATCTATTACAAAAAGAGCATTATATATTTCATACTCTTTGCATTTTTCTACCAAAAAATCATCGTCTTTTTTTTCTTTATAGTATTTATGAAGCTCTATAAGTTTAATTTTAAAATCATCAAAATCGAGCTTATAGACATTTATTACTTTATCAAAATTAAATTCATTGATATTTGTATAACATATATCATAAGTAGAGTTTTTATCTCTTATAGCCTCTTTATCAGGAGAAAAATTATTGTAGATTTTATCTACTGCATAATAAGTTTTACCACTTCCAGGTACGCCAGTAAAAAAGGTAATCATTATAAAACCTTATTATTATTTACTTGACTTTCTAAAATCTTATAATAAGCCTTATAAAGCTTATTAACATTAACAATCAATATCCTTGAAAGAAGAAAAACTATTGCAGTAGAAATTAAACCAGAAACATCATTGATGGCTTGAGAAATTCCACTGAGATTTAAAGCAGCAAACACTTTAAAGACTAGCGGATCGCCGCCAGAATAATTTGTAATAAAAGAAAAAATTTCACGAATTTTTCTAATAAATAAATCAAGCATATAAAAAAAAGATGTTGCCATGGCAACCAAACTCAAATAATAAATAACACCTAAAACTTTAAGAGCAGTACCCCAAAGAAGATTTTTAGTAAGCCAAGCCGCAACAATAGATATAATTTTTCCCATTTTAAACCACCATAAACCCTAAGAAGATTATTTTTAAAGCTAGAAGAAACATAGAAACATATGTAAAATAATAAATTATTGGAGAGAGCTGAATCAAAACAGGAGATATATCAAAAGTGATACTTTTTCCAAAAGCATTTACAGTTGTAGCGACAGAAGTGCCACCGGGGATAGAATAATTAAAACCTTGTTCAATATTTGCAGTTAGACTACTGTATGAGCTAGAAATATTTGTAAATCCATCTTGAACGCTAGTAAAAAAACTATCAACATCAGCAAAATTAGGATTTAAAAAAGAAGTGTCAACAGAAGTGCCGTCACTGTTTTTTCCCTCTAAATTGTTTAAAACTTTGTCGCCATTTTCTTTAATATCAGTAAGTAAATTGTTTGAAATAGCAGTATTATCCTTTATACCTTTTAAAGTGCCATCAATTACGCCATCATTAGAAGTTGAAGTATTAAAAAAATTCTCTGCAAGTGATTTTAAATTATCTAAAATAGAGTTTGTTTTTACAGCTTCAAGAGATTGTAAAGAAAGCTCTTTCAATTGACTTAAGGCAGTTGTTTCTTTAGCCCCTGCATAAGAATCAAGAGCCGCCTTAAAAGAAGCAGCAGTATCATTGTTAACAGAGCCATTAATATCAAGATTATTAACAGAAGTATTAACGTCGCTGTTATCTCTCAAATCATCAAGCTTTTCTTTGTCAGTTTGATTGTCAGCACAACTGACTTCTTCATAAAAATAGTTATTTTCAGTAGTAGGAGTAGGGGAAGAAGTCGTTAAACAGTTACAAGTTTTAAAACATGACTGTAAATCGCCTACACCTAAACCTATAATTCTGCATGATGAAGTACCAGCACAATCGGAGATGTCAGGCTCAACACTTCTACACTCGCCATTTTTAATAGCTTGACCTTTAGGACATGATGTTTGAAAAGTGTAACACTGATTACGGCAATTATCCCAATTTGCATATTTAAAATAGAATAAATCTCCATCATTAGCCGTAAAAATAGGATTTAATAAAGTACAAGAAGAAGAATCAACAACAGAAAGATTAAGAATATAACCCGATGGAATAGATGGACAACTTGAAGTATTAGCAGAATCTAAAGGATTTGCATCAGAAGAGTTTGGAACACCATCGCCGTCAATATCGCCATCACTGTTATTTGCTAAACCATCGCCATCACAATCAAGAGTTGCAATATCAAGAGAATCTAAATCACACTTATCAGGAGTACCGTCGCCATCAGTATCAGGAGAAGGAGGAGGAGGAGGGAGAAAACAAGTACAATCAGAAGAAACAGTAGCATTTAAATCGCCTAATCTATCTTGACAAATAGAATCAGTTAAATTACAGCCATAATTACACGTACCCGAAACAGATTTATCAGATTTAGCAACTGTATAAGTTCCATCACCATTAGAAGAACACTCATAATCTCTTAAAGTGTCATATGATAAATACATAAAATAACTATCTGTTCTTTGATAACATTCAGTATCACCCCAAAGGTTTATTAATAAAGTGGTTTCATAGTGACCTGAAACATCTGTCGAACAAGAAGCAGAAACAAAAGAATTATATATATGCGTATAAGTAACAATAGGAACAGTATACGAAGGAACAGCAAAAACAAAACTATTCAAAAACAAAACTAAAAATATTATCTTTTTCATTTTAATGCCTAGTCAAAGCTAAAGCACCAAAGAGAGGAGCTATTACAGCAGTAAGATTTATTAAGATAGAAGCAAAGTAATTGATAATAACCATATCTGTAAGCTCAATTAATATCATCTGCGACCGCCAACCATAGTAAAAATTTGAGTTGTAAAGAACATAAACACAGCACCAAAGATTAAGCCGACAATACCAAGTAAAAAGTTATATTCAGTTTCTTGCATACCTAAAATATAAGCGGCATTTGGTTTGCATTGACCAGTAGCAGAATCAAAAATGAAATTAGGAATGATAGATTTTGAGAGATTTAAAGTGTTTGTATCGTAAGCAAACCAATTTTGAGTTTTTGTATCTAAGTAAATAAATTGACCAGAAGTGTAGTAAAAATCATCAATACAGATATTTTTAGCGTCCAAAAGCATCGAAGCATTTAAAAAATTAATTGATAGTAATAAACTTATTAAATATTTCATATTTTCCTCTTTTTTATAATCCCAAAAACTCAAAAGAGTTAATGAGATTTAGCAATAATTATTGCTTTATTTATTGACCAAAAAACAGAAATACAAGCTAAAGTAACTCCAAAGAGGTACGAAACAGCCTCAAAATCTATATTTGGCAAAGCAGGCATATTAACGAGCCAATCTCATAGCTTGTTTGATAGCCCAGATAAGAGCAAGACCAGTAAGAACAGCAGTACCAACAGATATAGCGTCAGCGCTATCAAAAGCTGGAGCAACTAAAGCCGCTTGAGCTTGTGCAGCCATTAAGCCAACTAATCCGATAAGTGAAAGAAACTTTTTCATAACAACCCCTTATTAATGTATTCGGGCATACTCTTAACCGCTTCAAGCGACCCCGTAGAATATCCACGAACAAGAAGATATTTATAAGTTGAGAAAATAAAAAAACGCTGTCTTCTTAATTCAGAAATGACAATAAAATCTAACTCTTTATCAAGTTGTTTGATTTGAGTGTTTATATCTTTCATTGCTTCAATAAGTTGATTTTTCATCTTTTTACCTCTCTTTTTGACATTTAGTAGCTCGGTCTAATCCCTAACGCCTTTCAGTTGTTGCCCCTATTTTTAAAAAAATAGTGGTTAAAGTGTTGACATTTAGCTATTTTGCTGCCGTTTTTGCTTTTCTCTCATATTTACTATAATCAAGAGGATTCTTTTCTAGAGTAAGAACAGGCATAGAGCGGTCAGGATATGCCTTAACACCGTATTGGTCTATTTTTATAAGATAAGGAAGAGCTACAATAGAGCCGATTTTATCTTTTAACATGTCGTAATACTCTTCGTCAGTTCCAACAGTTTCAACAGAGATTTTTTTATATCCCTCTTCATCGACACCATTAAACATCACTGTAAGCTCTGTTCCGTAAATCGTTTTATCAGTCTTTTTGTCCGTATATTCAGTCGGTTTGACTTCCATTAAAGTACCTATCATATGTGTTGTTGCCATTTGTCACTCCTTAAGTGCATTTAAAATTTAACTTAGCCCTACATGTAAGATTAAGTTTATGAAATATAAAGTTTTATACTCTGTAAACCTAATTTGTCACTTTGTTTTAACCCCCGAGAAGTGACTGACGGGGAGAGATTAGCTTTTTTTTAAGGGATTTCTCATAGCCCTTGAAACGTCTTACATCTGTATCGGTTTATGGTCCAGTGCTGCGTAACTATTTTTTAACGACTTATTAGACATCCGAGAGAAAGCGTGTTGTTTAACAAAATCATTCCATTCTTCAGAACTCATTTTTGTTTCGGTTTTTATAGGTATTCTAATATTTTTACGGTTTATGGTAAGATTATGAGTTGAAGAAGTGACAACATCAATAATTAACATGAATATCTCTTAACAAATCGTTTAGCTGTTTTTGGTTGAAAGAGCCTAAATAACTTTTTAAGCTGTTGGATATTTAATACTTGCATTTTAGTCACTTCCTTTAAATGTTATATTAGTTTACATTTATATTGATAATAGTAATCTATAATAACTTTAATAAAACTTAAAAACAATAAAATATGCAATTAAAATAACAAATTTAATTAAAAAAGGAAACTAATATGACAAAAGAAGAGTTGGCAACCATTTTAGGAACAACTAGACAAAATCTAAGTAAATGGGAAAAAGAAAGACCTGATTTAGTTAGACTAATAAATCAAGGACTTGCACTTGACGAGAGCATAGAAGCAACAAAAAAGCATTTAGAAGAACTGGAAAATATAAAAGCAAAAGCTAGTAATGGCAAATTTAAACTAAAGTAGTCAAATGAGTTTAAGACATAAAGATTTAGAAGTAGAATATGTAAAATTAAATCACTCAAGAAGAATGATAAAAGTAGGATTTACTATTTTTGCTTTATGCAGCATTATAATAATCGGGGTAATGTTTATAAATATTGTGGAACAGAGAGAAAAAGAAAAAAGACAAGATGAAGTTATAAATAAATTATCATACGAAAATACCAATCTTCAAAAAATAAATAATGATATGATAAGAGAAGTAAATCAAGTACAAAATCAATATAGACAAATATTAATAGAAAAAAGACAAAGCTATACACAACCTATAAATAATCAATACTCAAACTATCAAAATGAAACAAGAAAAACACCTGTATATATAAATACAACACCGGCAATAAAAGAATCTAAAATAAATAATCAACAAAATATATATACGGCACCAAAGTATGAAGCACCAAGATATACTGCACCAAAGAAAATGTATGAAAGATATAGCAGTGCAAAACTAGTATCTGATTCTAAAATAGAAGTTATGTCAGATAATAGACTGAAATCTAGTATGCCAATATATGGAAGATATATAGACAGACCAGTAGTTATGCTTGAATGCGGAAAAAATGAAAAAGTATATAAAATAGACAATGAATGTACAGGAGCAGTTTTTCCATTGGATAAAATTTATTTTAAAAAAAGCAATTCAGGAAATATTCAAAATCATAATATGAAAACGCACATGGTAGAATGTATATATAACCAAGAACATGGAATAATGCACGATTGTGATGTAAAGTTAATAGGAATAAGATAAAAGCATAGTAGCCAGAGGGGTAACTAATCCCTCTGTTTTGATTAATGAAGAGCGGGTGCGAACACCATCAACACTAAAAAGACTACTATTGTTTTAGATATCACAAATAAACCTCTTTTCTAGAAGCTCCCGCCCACCCCATCCATACCAAAAAAAAGGCAAAAAAAAAGGCTAAAGCCGAAGCCCTAGCCCTTACTTCTAGTAGTCTGATAGTTAAGCAGACAGGTTTTTGTGTATCTAAACAAAAAATTGTATCATAAAAAAAGTAAATTAGCAAAAAAAAGGCTAAGACCCGAAAGCCTTAACCTAATTCTGCGTCTTCATTCCGTGATTAAGGGAAATTCAGAGACTACATGTACATCGACAAAAGAAGTATATCATAGAAAAATAAATATTTATAAAAGAATAAAAAAGGGTACGACTTTTTCAAATCCCTCTCTGTCCACCACAAAGCCCTATTTTTAGGACTTTAAAGAGCCTCTTAAAAAAAAACAAAAAAATCCCTTGCTTGCACGTAAAAAAACAGAATAATTTATAAATGAAAAGCTATAATTCTGTTTTTAAAAGTAAAATAAATTTTTCACGAAAGCTGCACCATGTTTTTACAACGATATATTAATTTTGTTACAGACTATTTTAAAACTGTTATAGTTTTTGTTGTGGTTGCAACTGCAGTCTTTGGCTATTATGCACAATTCTTAAGCCTCAATGCTTCGGCTGAGACTCTTTTGTTGGAGAATGATATTGATTTGAAGCTGACACGTGAAGTTCATGGACGTTATATTAGTCCTGATTATCTGGTGGTTGCTTTTAGTCCTAAAGAGCATATGCTCTCCGATACAACAATTGCCACTCTGAGAGCGCTTAAAGATTCTTTGTCTCGTGTTGATGGGGTAGAGAGTGTTACGACTTTCTTGGATGTTCCGTTGCTCGAGAGTCCGCCGATGGAAATTTCTGAAGTTGTAAAAAATGTGCGTACACTCTCATCTCCTGATATAAACAAAACGATGGTTCAAAAAGAGCTTACAACTAGTCCTCTGTATGCTAAAAATCTCGTAAGTGAAGATTTTAAAACAACAGCTATCATAGTCAACCTCAAAGAGGATGCCACTTATGCCAAACTTCTTAAAGCGCGTAATGTTTTTGTAGAGTTGCAACAAACAAGAGCACTTAGCAGTGAAGAAAAAAAAGAGTACGAATCTTCAAAACGGGCATTTAAAGAGTATCGCGATAACACTAAAAATAAAGTTCATTATCTGATTGAAAAAGTACGCTCCGCTCTAGACCCATACCGTAAAGACGGTGAGCTTTTCTTGGGCGGTGTTGAGATGATCGCTGACGATATGATAACTTTTGTAAAGAGCGATATTGCTATCTACGGAACAGCTATTTTACTCATAATGATCCTGATACTCTGGGTTATTTTTAGACAGATGCGTTTTGTAGTTATGCCTATTTTAATCTCATTTTGTGCAGTAATTATCACGACTGGAGTCAATGCGCTTGTTGGTCTTGAAGTAACGGTGGTCTCCTCAAATTATGTTGCGATGCAGCTTATTACCACGCTCTCCTTGGTCATCCACCTTATTGTAAGCTATCGTGAAGAGTATGCCCTCTATCCGCATTTTTCACAAAAAGAGCTCATTGAGGTTACCTTAAAACGCATGTCTATCCCATCTGTTTTTGTTATTCTTACCTCTGTTGCCGGGTTCGGTTCTCTGATGACATGCGATATTTTGCCGATTATAGATCTGGGTACGATGATGAACATAGGAGTAACCGTTTCGCTGATAGCCACATACCTTCTTTTCCCATCTATGATGATGCTGTTTTCCAAAAAAGAGCCTGTACTCACATTTGATAAAGCCTTTACGCTTAACACAATATTTGCGAATATTGTTGAACATCATGGCAGAAAAATAATTGTAGTAGTAGTTGCAATACTCGGGTTTAGCCTTTTTGGCGTTACACAGCTTAAAGTTGAAAACAGTTTTATTAACTACTTTAAAAAGAGTACGGAAATCTATCAAGGTATGCAAAAAATCGACAATAATTTAGGAGGCACGACGCCTCTAGAAATAGTCGTAACATTTCCTAAAGTTGAATCTAAAGAGAATGTGAAAAGCACCGAGAGCTCGGGTTCAGACTCAGATGAGCTTGATAGTTTTGCGGACGAATTTGCAGAGAATGAGAATGACACGCAATACTGGTTTACGGCAGAAAAAATGCAGACAATTCTTCGTGTGCATGACTATCTCGAATCCTTGAGCGAAATAGGCAACGTATCTTCACTTGGAACACTATCAAAAGTCGGGCGTATATTAAAAGATGGTAAAGATTTTGACGGTGTTGAGCTAGCACTTATGTATAATGAGTTGCCGCTTGAGTTCAAAAAAATTCTTCTCTCGCCATATGTAAATACGGAATATAACGAGGCGCGTTTTATTGTTCGCATAGTGGACTCAAACAATGAGCTTAGACGCGATGAGCTGCTTAAAAAGATTCAAAAAGAGCTTCAAACCAAAGTAGGACTTGAGCCGGAAAACTTCAAACTTGTTGGTATTATGGTGCTTTACAACAACATGCTCCAATCACTCTTTGATTCACAAATATCGACGCTAGGACTTGCACTTCTTTCGCTTGGAGCAATGTTCTTGTTTTTGTTTCGCTCTTTAAAAATAGCAATTGTTGCTCTAACTGTTAACATGGTGCCAATCAGTGTAATTTTCGGTATTATGGGTGTTAGCGGCATACCTTTGGACATTATGAGCATTACAATAGCTTCAATAGCACTTGGAATTACGGTTGACAATACAATCCACTACTTCTATCGCTTCCGAGAGGAGCTCTCTCGTGACGGGGATTATATTGCATCTATGCACCGAGCTCATGCAACTATTGCTTTTGGTATGTTTTACTACTCGCTTGCAACTATTGTAGGCTTTTTGGTGTTGGTAACTTCTAATTTTATTCCAACGCTTATTTTTGGTCTTTTAACCGTTGTTGTTTTGCTTGTAGCAATCGTTTCAGACCTTCTTTTTTCACCGCTTTTGGTGGTATTTTTTAAGCCTTTTGGGGCAAATAAATTTAGCAATAAAGTAGTTTGATTAAAAAAAACATTAAAAACCACTTAAATTAATATAATAAATTTATTAAATTAAGGTATAGTTGTAAAAATTAAAAATTAAAAAATAAGGGAATAACATGTTTGTTAAAGAGATGAAATTACTTATTAAGTATGGGGTAGAGCTAGATATATCAGGATTAGAGTGTAAAGTCGGCTACAAAGGCGATGCACTTTTGAGATTTAGTTCCAGCGAGCAGGATACTATACATAAAATTGAAGAGTTTTGCAAAAAAGCTGATATTGAATACAAAATAAGTAGTAATCCGGCAAGAGCGACTACAGACATCTTTTGTGTTTTTACAACAGACGTGTATAAACTGAAATAGGCAACATCTTTTTAAATAATCAAAACTAAAACTTATCAACCGCACTTTTATAATGTCCTGAGAAAAGAGAGCCGTTGAGATGGATAATACTAAAACAATTTTGAACTTCATAAAGAGCCCCAGTTATTAGATTTTGTTAAACACTCTTTATGCTATAATCCTTGCTTCAAAAACAACATAAAAGTGATTCATGTTCGCATCAGATGTAGACTCTATTTTAAACAATAAAGATAAGTTATTAACTCAAATATATTTTGATTTGCAGAGATATTTTGAAGGCAAATATGGTCGTGATACAGTTATCTTTATGGAGATAGGCACATTTTTTGAGGTTTACGAAGTAAATAACGATGAAGAACAAGTCGGTAAAGCGAAAGAGATAGCCGAACTTTTAAACATCCAGCTCACTAAAAAAAATAAAAATATTATAGAAAACAGCGATAAAAATCCGCTCTTAGCAGGCGTTCCTGCCGTTTCATTCGATAGATACGTTAGCCGCCTCATCTCCGAGCAAAAATATACGGTTATTGTTGTAAGACAAAAGGGCAATCCTCCAAAAATCAGCCGTTATATCTCCCAGATTGTCTCCCCAGGGACAAATTTTGACCATATAGTCGATAACGATGATAACTACATCGTCTCCATTTTGGTAGATAAGCATAGAGATGTTTATATAGTCGGTTACAGCGCTATTGACGTGACAACCGGCAAAACTTGGCTTTATGAGAGCCACGGAACAAGTGAAGACCCCTCTTATGCGTTAGATGAGCTCTTTAATCTCCTAAGTGTATATCGTACTTCAGAGGTTGTCGTTACATTTTTAGACGGCATTGATGACCAGCGCCATGTGATGGGGTATCTTGAGATTCCTGAGCATTACCACTACAGCGTGAACAACCAAAGACCCCGCATTGAGTTTCAAAACGAACTCTTTCGCGAGGTTTATCAGATTAAATCTCTCTTATCTGCCATAGAACATCTTGACTTGGAGAGAAGCCCGATGATTACGGAGTCGTTGGCTATTCTTATTCATTTTGTCGTTGAACATGATATTCATATAGTTCAAAAGCTTGATTACCCAAAAATAATAGACAATCGCCGCTTTATGTATCTCGGAAACAACGCACTTGAACAGATGGGCGTAATATCAAAAGACAGAAATGAATTTACTCTGCTGAGGCTCTTAGATAAAAGTGCGACGGCAATCGGGCGCAGACTTTTAAAAGAGAGGCTCTTAAATCCAATCATGGAAAAAGAGGAACTTGAGCGCCGCTATAACCTTATAGAAAAAGTTTCAGCGCATACAAGATATTTGGACGAGGTTATGCGCGGGATTTATGATTTAGAGAGACTTGCCCGCAGGCTATATTTGGGCAGACTTCACCCTTTTGAGATGAATCACATATATGATTCAATGCTAAATGTAAAAGAGTTAATCGGGTATGCAAAAAAGCATAAGATACAAAAAATTTCTTTTCATGAGAGCGAAGTAGATGAGTTTTTAAGAGATATAAGCAAAAGCATAGATTTGGATGTCTCCCGCCGTTTTACAAATGCGACTATTGATGAAAACTTCTTGATGAGCGGTGTAGATGAAGGGATTGACACGCTGGTTAAAGAGAACAGAACTATGCTGATTGCTTTTGATGACATTATGGCAAAGATTGAACTTTTGCTGGAAGCTTCAAACGCGAGCAGTGCAAACTCTACGGTTTCTCTTGGTATTTTGGAGAAAGAGGGCTATTATATATCATTGAGCAAAAACAGATTTTCAATGATAGAGTCTGAGTTCTATAAAGATGAAAATTTCAAAAAATTCAGTGTTAAAAAACTTACAAACAGCGTAAAAATAACATCCGATTTTACAGACAATTTATCAGACCGTCTTATGAAAAACCGCCGCAAGATTGTCTCTTTGGCAAAAGAGAGATACATACAGCTCCAAGCAGTTTATGAGAAGAGATATTCGCTCCTCTTTGACCGCATAATAGGTTATGTGGCTGACTTGGATGTCGGCGTAAGCTCGTCAAAAGTTGCCGACATATACAAACATACAAGACCGATGATAGTTGACGTAAAGGATGATGAAAATTTCATCCAGATTATGCAGCTCCGCCATCCGCTCATAGAGATTCAAGAGCGAAGCGGCATCTATGTTCCAAACGATATTGTCATGGGAAATCGCTCATATGCGGACTTGCCGCATCCAAAAACAGTTATGCTTGACGTGGCTGTCCATGACGGACATGAGATAAACGGAGTTCTGCTTTATGGGATAAACTCCAGCGGAAAATCCTCTCTTATGAAGAGCATAGGGCTTAGCGTGCTTATGGCTCAAGCAGGCTTTTTTGTGACTGCTTCTGCTATGAAATTTTCTCTTTTTGACTCTCTCTTTACAAGAATCGTCTCAAGGGACAACCTTGCAAAAGGGCTCTCTACCTTTGCTGTTGAGATGCTTGAGCTTAAAAATATTTTTAACCGCGCAACGCTTCGCTCACTTATACTAGGAGATGAGATTAGCCACGGAACAGAGACGCTCTCGGGAGTGGCGATAGTCTCAAGCGCCATAATAAAACTCTCCCGTCTGCGCTCAATTTTTCTCTTTGCAACACATCTTCATCAGCTCTCTACAATGAGAGAGATAAGAGCTCTGAAAAATGTTGTGGATTTGCATTTGAGCGTTGAGTATGACGAGCTTCAAGATAAACTGCTTTTTAACAGGGTTCTTCAAAGCGGGAGTGGAAGCAGCATCTACGGTTTGGAATTTGCAAAATCTCTTCATATGGACAGCGACTTTTTGGATATTGCAAACAATATTAGAAAAAGATTAGCACGTGATTTTGACGAGCTGGAACTACTTGTAAAGAAAAAAACGAGCAAATATAACAAAGAGCTATATGTCACAAAGTGCGTAATATGCGGAGAGATGGCTGAAGACGTTCATCACATAAACCACAAATCACTCTCAGACAGCAACGGTTTTATAGGACATTTTCATAAAAATTCAAAACACAACCTTGTTCCTCTTTGCAAAGAGCACCACAAAGAGATACATGAGGGAAAAATAAAAGTGGAAGGCTTTGTTATGACAAGCAACGGTCTGGAGTTGAAATTTGAAGAGCAATTAAACAAAGCAGAAGATAAGAAAGTCACAGAACCCCAGATAAGCGAACTAAAAGGATTTGTTCTTGATGACTGGGAGTGAACATTATTCTCAAAATAGTATAATTTGTGTTTAATTGAAAAGATGGGCAAAAGATGAAACTAATTGAACTTTTTAAATTTATGATAGAGGCTAAAAGTGAAACCCCGGATGACGGCGGACTTTTGGACTTTATAGAGAGCTACTTGAGCGGCTTTAAAGCCGTGCGCGTTGACGTAGAAAATGTAAAAAATCTTTTTATTTATAAGAAATTCGGCGAGGGAGAGCACCTCTGTTTTGCAGGGCATGTGGATGTAGTTCCTGCCGGTAAAAATTGGGAGAGCGACCCATATAAGGCGTACGAGAAAGATGGTTTTATCTATGGTCGCGGAGCTCAGGATATGAAGAGTGGAGTGGCAGCGTTTGTGCAGGCGCTAAAAGAGACGGAATCATTTAATGGAACGCTCTCGATTTTGCTTACATCAGACGAAGAGGGTGATGCAACATACGGAACAGTCGAGGTTTTAAAATATCTTCAAGAAAACTCGCTTCTTCCTGATGCGGTCATTGTCGCAGAGCCGACATGCGAAGATGTTTTCGGAGATGCTATTAAGGTTGGCAGACGCGGTTCAGTTAACGGTTACATTACCATAAAAGGAAAGCAGGGACATGCGGCCTATCCCGAAAAATCAATAAACCCTATAAATCTTATAGCTCCAAGACTCTTAAATATGGCGGGCTTGGATTTGGATAACGGGGATGAGTTTTTCTCTCCAAGCAAGTTTGTTATAACAGACATCAGAGCCGGAATGCAGGTGACAAACGTAACTCCAGGCGAGTTAAATATGATGTTTAATGTGAGAAACACAACTTTGACTTCTCAAAATGAGATTAGAGCGTTTGTAGCTAAAAATCTTGATGGTTTGGAGTATGAACTGCGCCTTACTCAGGGTTCATACCCTTTTAGAACAGATACGGATACAAAGCTTGTCAGAAATATTGACGCCTCCATCGAAAAGGTGACGGGAATCAGACCAAAACACTCAACTGCCGGCGGAACTTCCGATGCGAGGTTTGTGGCGCCTCTTGGCATACCTGTTATTGAATTTGGAGTAAAAAACGATACAATTCACTCAATAAATGAGAGAACGTCAATAGAAGAAGTTGAAAAACTCTGTGAAGTTTTTAAAAATTTAATTAAGATGTGGAAATAGGAGATGGTTATGAGATTTTTTATATTGATAATGGCTTTAATATCGCTGCTTAGTGCCGGAGCTAATTGGCCAAGCGACTACGAAAAAGCATTGGCACAGGCTAAAAAAGAGAAAAAAGATATATATCTTTTTATAGGTTCAGAGTATTGCAAATATTGTGACAAGCTTGAAGCTGAAGTTTTTTCAAAAGCAGAGGTTATAAAAAGATTGAAAAAGGATTATGTACTCATCTATCTTTCAAGAGATATAGATGATATTCCAGAGAAATTTGAGACAAAACCCGTTCCAAAGCACTACTTTTTAACAAGTAACGGTGAAATAATATATACGACAATAGGTTACAGAAACGTCAAAGGTTTTTATGAACTCTTGGATGAAGTAAAAGAAGCAAAAAAAGATTAATAAAATCTGTTTAGAAAATAAAATTAAGGAGAAAAAATGAAATTCGTTCAAACAAACAAAGCGCCATCGGCAATAGGTCCATATTCACAGGCAGTAGAAGCAAACGGTATGGTTTTTACATCGGGGCAGATTGCTCTTACACCTGAGGGCGTTATGCTTGAGAGTGATATAGTTATTCAGACAAAACAGGTTTTACAAAATCTTCAGGCTGTATTAGAAGAAGCCGGAAGCTCAATTGGCGGAGTGATAAAAACTACGATTTTTTTAGCGTCAATGGATGATTTTGCAGCGGTAAATGAGATTTATGCTGAGGCTTTTGGTTCTCACAAACCTGCGCGCTCAACCGTGGCGGTAAAAACTCTTCCTAAAAATGCGTTAGTGGAGATTGATGCCATAGCTTTAATAAAATGAGATTTCTTTTCCTTTTCTTGCTGCCGGTGCTGATGTTTGCAGAGAGTTTAAAGTCAATTTTGGACTCTGCACATCAAAACAACAATCTCGTACTCTCTTCCAAGTTTTCAAAAGAGGCAAAAGAGAGAGAGATTGAATCAAAAAAGAGCGATTATTTCCCGACGATAGATATCGGTGTATCATACGAAAACACAAGCGATGTCACACCGTTTCAGATAAGTGATATTTACGCCGGATACGGCAAAGTAGAGCTGGATATTTATGACGGCGGTGTTAAATCATCACAGCTTGAGAGAGCAAAAGATGAGTTTAGAGCAAGCTCCCATGATGAGGCTCAGATGAAAAAGAGCCTCTCTTTGCAAATAGTTCAAGATTTTTACACCATCAAAAGTTTGGAATCAAGCCTAAGAGCAAAAGAGGACGCAAGAAAATCTCTAGAGGAGCAGCTTGAGAGAATAAAACAGTTTTATGATGCAAAACTTGCCACGCAGGATGATATAGATAGACTTCAAGCCTCTTATGACAGAAACAGTTACGAGATAGAGTCTCTTAATTTTGAGATGTTAAGTGCTAAAAAAGCACTGGAGCTAAAAGTAGGCAAAGAGATAGAGAGCTTTGATGAATCGAGTTTTAAAGATGCCGAACTCTCTGATTTTGAAGAGAATGATGATATAAAATCGCTTATCTATAAAGAGCACGCTATAAAAAACAGTGCCGAGGCGCTTGATGGCGCATACTATCCAAATGTGAAACTTGAAGATACTTATACTCTCTACGGCTATGATGACATTGCGCCGAATCATCCTGCAAAAATAGACAAACAAAATGTATTGATGCTTAGTATGAATATGAGAATTTTTGATTACGGCAGCACGAGCGAGTCAAAGCAGGCACTCATTTTAAACTCCAAAGCGCTAAATGAAGAGATAAAATACATGTCAAAAGAGCAGAAGATGCAGCATGGGATTTCAGTTGCAAGAGTAGAGAGCTCAAAGCTGAAAATTAAGAGTGCAAAGAGTTCGCTGAGGGCGGCTTCAAGCGCATTTGAAACTGTAAATGAGAAGTACAATGCCGGAATTGTGGATTATGTAATCTATCTCGATGCGCTAAGTGCCAAAACTGATGCGTCTGCGCTTTATGAGAAGTCGCTAAATGATTTGGAAGTTGCCTATGCTATGTTCTACTACTACGGCGGAAAAAAATTAGAGGATTTTATAAAATGAGAAAAATATTTTTAGGATTGATTTTTTCAATCATCACTCTAAATGCAGAGGATGTTTATGCCAATTTTTTTGTAGAGGCTTCAAAGAGTGCGAATTTGGCTTTTGATGCAGGCGGCATTGTCAAAAAAGTACATGTAGATGTGTCTCGCAATGTAAAAAAAGGCGAAAAGCTTGTTGAGCTTGCAAACGAGGAGATAAAAGCTTCTCTTGATATTGCAAAATCTGACGTGGCAAATGCAGAGGTTGTTTTTAAATATGCACAAAAAGATTATGAGAGGCAGGAGAAGGTTAAACATCTTGTAGATGAGGCAAGGTTCGATGTTTACGCTCTTGCTTATGATAAGGCAAAAACGGCACTTGAACATGCTAAAGCAAATCTCTCTTATAAACAAACTCTCTATGACAAAACCGTACTTTATGCTCCGTTTGATGGAGTGATATATGAAAAAAATGTAGAGGTTGGGGATGTCGTAACAGAGATGTCGCCAAAAACAATCTTAAAGCTTCAAAGTGCAAGCGAGAGAAAGCTTGTTTTAGAGTTTGACCAAAAATATTGGCAAAAAGTCAAAGCAGGACAAACATTTAAGTATAAAATTGACGGGGACGAAAAAGAGCATAAGGGTACTCTCACAAAAGTTTATCCGCATGCTAAGCTAGAGAGTAGAAAATTAAATGCAGAGGTGCAGGTAAAAGATTTTGTAGTCGGGCTTTTTGGCGACGGCTATATAGATACAAGCTCTAAAAAGTAACCGACATGTATAAATTATCAATCAAAAGACCAATCGCTACTTTGATGTATGTTTTAACGCTCGTAATATTTGGATATATGAGCTACAAAGCTATGCCATCGGCACTATTTCCCAATGTTGATTTTCCGATAGTTACAATTCAGACAAATTATGCCGGCGCAGAAGCAAGTACGATAGAGTCACAGATTACCGATGAGGTAGAAGAGGCGATATCGAGAATCGGCGGAATTGACAGCATCATTTCAAGCAGCAGCGACGGTGTGAGCGTAGTAACCGTTAAGTTTTTTTTAGAGCGGGACATTGATGAGGCAACAAACGACGTGCGAGATAAAGTATCGGCGATAAGGCTTCCAAATGATGCAGAGGCTCCGCTTGTCAGCAAGCTTGACATTGGCGGCGCGCCTATTATAAATATATTTTTAACGGCAAAAGGGGATAGTTTAAAAAACCTTATGCTTTTTGCAGACGAGAAGGTGAAGCCGACAATCCAAAAGATAAACGATGTCGGGGCTATTAACATCGTTGGCTACAAAGATAGAGAGATAAAGATATATCCAAATGCAAATGAGTTAAATAAATATGCGATTACGATTGCAGAGCTAAATTCAGCAGTTGCACAAGAGAATGTAAAAATCGGCGGCGGAAAGCTTATCACAAAAACAAAAGAGCTTACGCTAAAGACAAAAGCCGATGCAATAAGCATTGAAGAGCTGAAAAATATAAAGATAAAAGACAACATAAGATTAAAAGATATTGCAACGGTTGAAGACTCTCTAAGCGATGCCAAAAGTTATGCCTCATACAACGGCGTAGAGGGTGTTATGCTTGAGGTACAGAAGATTTCAGGAACTAACACCATAGACATTATAGAGCGGGTTAAAAAAGTTGTTCCAAAGCTTGAAACAATGGCAGGAGAGAGGTTTGAGGTAAAGGTTTTAAACGACACCTCTCCTTTTATAATCAACTCTTTAAAAGATGTGGAGTTTGACCTTATTTACGGCGCCATTCTTGCCACGATTATAGTTTTTGTTTTTTTAAGAAACCTGACGATTACTTTTGTCTCAGCCCTCTCTATTCCGGCTTCTATTATGGGTACGTTTGCACTGATGGACTATATGGGGTTTGAGTTAAACAAGATGACGCTTATCGGGCTTACTTTGGCCATCGGTATTATCATCGATGATGCCATAGTCGTTATTGAAAACATCTATAAAAAGATGGAAGAGGGGATGGATAAGTATGAGGCGGCGTATGAGGGCACAAAAGAGATGGCTTTTACTATCTTAGCTATCTCTGCAATGCTTTTGGCGGTCTTTATCCCGGTTTCGTTTATGAGCGGAATAGTCGGCAAATTTTTTGAGAGCTTTGCCATGACGGTAGGCTTTGCCATCATCATCTCCTACACGATAGCTCTGAGTTTTATCCCCAGTTTAAGTGCGAGAGTTTTGCATAAGGGCGAGAGCAGATTTTATAATTTAACCGAGCCTCTGTTTAAATTTTTAGAGCGTATTTATGAAAAAACACTTAAATTTGTTCTCAATTTTAAAGTCATAACTTTTGTCTTGGTTTTAATAATATTTTTTGCCTCGCTTAGCCTCTTTCCAAAAATAGGTATGGATTTTATACCAAAAGAGGACAAGGCAGAGTTTGAGATAAAAATCAAAGCCGATGCCGGAGTATCGCTTCAAGAGATGATTAGAAAATCTAAAACCGTTGAAGATTTAGTAAGAAAAAGTCCATTTGTAGAATATACGACGCTCAGTGTCGGATACAACGCTACGCGGGAAAAACATAAGGCAATTATCTATGTGAAGCTTGTCGAGAAAACCAAAAGAGAGCTAAATCAAGAGCGAATAGTTCAAGATTTTAGGCAAGCTCTTGAACCCTATAAAAAAGATATGTTCATAACCGCTTCTGCTATTCCAAACATAAAAGGTACGGGTGTGTCGGTGCCTTATCAGATAGTTTTAAAATCAGATTCGTTTGAAGATTTGAACGCAGCAAAGAAAAATCTGGTTGAGTATCTGGCTAAAAAAAAGGGATTTGTAGATATTGATACGGATTTAGATGATCCAAAACCGCAAATAGATATAAATATTTTGAGAGAAAATGCCTCACAGTTCGGCGTATCCGCTTCAGAGATTGCGGAGGCGATATCTATAGCTTTTTCAAGCGATTTAGAGATTTCGTATTTTGAAGAGAGCGGAAAACAGTACAACATAACGCTTAGATTTAGCGATGAGAATAGAGTCAGCCTAGAAGATATTAAGAAGTTGCAGGTAAGAACAAAAGACGGCAGGCTGGTTTATCTTGATGGTTTAGTCACTTTTACTAACAGCCAAACACTCGGAGCAATAAATCACTTTGACAGACAGCGAGAGGTTACAATATTTGCCGACCTTTTCGGGCTTGATTTGGGCGGGGCGGTAAACTACACAAAAGCCGAAATTGACAATCTTTTGCCAAAAGGTGTTGAGTATAGATTTACCGGATTTGCCGAAGAGATGGTAAAAACAGGACAGGCTTTTGGCGCGGCCATAGGTTTAAGCGTAATTTTGATGTTTATTATTTTGGCTATTCTTTATGAATCACTCATCCAGCCTGTTATCATTATGGTAGCCCTTCCGCTAAGCATAATCGGGGTAATGCTCGCGCTCTACATGTCGGGATTGCAATTTAGCCTCTTTGTTATGATTGGATTTATGCTCTTAATGGGAATGGTCGGTAAAAATGCGGTTTTGCTTGTTGATTTTGCAAATCATGCGGTTGATGGCGGCAAGAGAGTTGATGAGGCGCTTATAGAAGCCGGAGAAAAAAGGCTTCGCCCGATTTTAATGACGACTGTTGCCATGGTCTTTGCAATGCTTCCACTCGCACTTGGAAGCGGGCTTGGAAGCGAGACAAAAGCACCGATGGCAATATCTATTATCGGCGGGCTTTTAAGCTCTATGGTGCTTACTCTGCTTGTAGTTCCTGTTATTTATAAAATGATAAGCCCGTTGGATATCTGGTTGAAAAAGTTCTACAAAAGCAAAGGATAAAAATATGTGCAAAGATTGCGGTTGTAGCGTTGTAGAAGATAGCCATTCACACGGCAAGGAGAGCCATTCACATGAACATGATCATCACGGGCATTCTCATGAACATCTGCATGACAATCCGCAGCTAAACGACCCTAAAACTATCTCGATAATTACGAAGATTTTGGATAAAAACGACCATGAAGCTGAACATAACAGAGAGCATTTTAACGCGCACGGAGTTCTTTGCATAAATCTTATGAGCAGCCCAGGAAGCGGAAAGACGGCACTTTTAGAGAGTTTGTCGGATTTAGGCGAATTTAAATTTTGTGTTATTGAGGGAGACTTGGAGACGAGCCGTGATGCGGACAGGCTCAAAGCCAAAGGGATAGAAGCTCATCAGATTCAAACCGGTTCTGCATGTCATCTTGATGCGTTTATGGTTCATAAAGCACTGCATCACATGGATTTGGATAGTGCGGATGTCTGTTTTATAGAGAATGTCGGAAACCTTGTCTGTCCTGCCAGTTATGATGTGGGAAGCCACTTAAATATAGTGCTTGTTAGTATTCCCGAGGGCGAAGACAAGATAGCCAAATATCCTGTAATGTTTCGCAAAGCAGACTTGATTTTGTTTACAAAAACTGACCTTCTTCCCTACTTTGGGTATGATATGAAAAAAGAGAAAGAGCGTGCGAGAAAACTAAAACCAAATGTTGACATACTTGAAGTAAGCACTAAAGATAAAGAGAGCATTGAAAAAGTTTCCCAGTGGATTAAGTTTAAACTGGGAGTGAGATAATGTGCCTCTCTATTCCAAGCAAAGTAGTTAAAATAGACAGGCAAAACAGCATAGCGACGGTTGATACTATGGGCGTTAAAAGAGAAGCAAGCTTAGCGCTTGTCGGCGATGAAGAGATAAAAATAGGCGATTACGTGCTTTTGCATATCGGTTTTGTTATGAATAAGATTGATGAAAAAGAGGCGCTTCTCAGTCTTGAGGCTTTTGCGAAAATAGTTGAGCTTATGGACGAGGAAGAAGAGCCTTGATAAAAGAGTTAGAGCTTAAAAATCTCTATGATGACTTTAGAGATGCCAAGACCATAAAAGCTTATGCAAAAACCATAAAAATGGATGCCAAAAAACTAAAAAACTCTATAAATATTATAGAAGTTTGCGGCGGGCATACACATACTATCATGAAGTACGGGCTTCTTCAACTTCTGCCTAAAAATATCAAATTTATTCACGGTCCGGGATGTCCGGTTTGCATCATGCCAAAAGAGAGGATTGACCATGCCTATGTTTTGGCGATGTTTAAAGATGTGGTTTTGGTTACTCTAGGAGACATGATAAAAGTACCGGGAAGCAACGGAAGCCTTCAAGATGCGAGAAGCAAAGGCGCCGATGTCCGTTTTGTTTACTCTCCTCTTGAGTGTCTAAAGATTGCAAAAGAGAATCCGACTAAAAAAATCATCTTTTTTGCCATAGGTTTTGAAACCACTACACCGATGAGTGCCGCACTTCTTGACGCTGTAATAAAGCAGAATATCAAAAATATCTTCTTTCATATAAACCATGTAACTGTTCCCGAAGTTATGCGTGAGCTGATAGAGAGCAGAGATGTACATGTAGATAGTTACAACAATAAAATAGACGCATTTCTTGGACCTTCACATGTAAGCGTGATAAGCGGAAGCAAAATTTATGAGGAGTTCCCGCGAGATTATAAGCGTCCTGTGGTAGTTTCAGGCTTTGAGCCGGTTGATGTTATGCGCTCAATTAGCATGATAGTTAAGCAGTTTGTAGAGGGCAGATGCTCTCTTGAAGTGGAGTATAAACGACTTGTAACTTATGAGGGAAATCTCAAGGCGCAAGAGCTGATAGAGAGATATTTTGAAAAACGAGAGCTTTTTAAATGGCGAGGTTTGGGAAATATTCCAAAAAGCGGATTGAAACTAAAACCTGAGTTCAAAGAGTATGACGCTGAAATAATCTACAAAGATATTTTGCCGCTCGGTGAAATAGAAGACCACAAACTCTGCATCTGCGGAGATATTTTAAGAGGCATGGCAAACCCGCCAGAATGCACTCTCTTTGGAAATGCTTGTAAACCGACTTCACCCATTGGAAGCTGCATGGTAAGCTCTGAGGGGGCGTGCGCGGCGTACTATAAATATGGGAATTTGGTATGAGAAACTTCCATATTTTATTATCCGAAAAAAAGCGCTTATTAGATGAAATATGTTAAAATGACAATATCCTGTCATAAAAGGTTTTTAAATGCAAGCACTAAACTACACAAATGCTAGAAATAGTTTTAAAAGTATCATAGAAGATGTGTGCGAGAACAACGAAGAGGTAATAGTGACGACGAAAAACAACAAGTCGGTCGTCATCATTTCACTCGATGAATACAATGCCACACATGCAAAAATAAAACAAGATGTTAAAAATGCCATAAAAGAGATTCAAAAGGGCGACTTTTTAGACATTGACGATGCCTTTGAGGCAGCAAAAAAGTCCTACCGTGCATAAAATAGTTTTTTCAAAAACGGCTGTTCTTAACTTAACAGAACAAGCAAAATATATTTTTGAACAAACTAAAAATGAGGAAGTTGCAGATAGGTACCTGGATAAAATGAAAAACTACATCATCCAAACGCTCTCAAACTTTCCAAAATCAGGAAGACCCACCGAAGAACTCTCTCCAAACACTAGAAAACTAGTCTATCAAGGGTACTCCATAATTTACAGCGTTTCAGAGACGCAGATAGAGATTTTGGT
The DNA here is from genome assembly GCA_041654255.1 of Sulfurimonas sp. Classification (GTDB taxonomy): domain Bacteria; phylum Campylobacterota; class Campylobacteria; order Campylobacterales; family Sulfurimonadaceae; genus Sulfurimonas. The sequence goes on along the minus strand of JBAZDX010000002.1, from coordinate 133,263 downwards.
GGTTTTTAGAGAGAATTTGCCCAAATTATAAAAAACAATAACAAAAAGAGAGCTTTTTTATGACAACAAAAGATGCACAAAAATTACTAAATACTAAGCGTAAAGATTCTTCTATATTATTTCATGAAGATTATAAAAGTGATAAAGAACGCCATAGTTTTAAGTGTAAAAAATGTTTTTATATCTGGGAAAGTTCACCTAATTTATTGAAACGTAAAGAAAATGTAGGATGCCCAAATTGCTATGAAATAGTTTTACAAAGCAAAAAGGAAAAGAAAGAGTTTACAAAAATTCGTGGAGCAACAAAATTATTAAATTCACATACACTTAGTTTATCTGAAATTAGTGCTTCAGCAGAGAAAATAAATGAAATTAATAATCTAAAACGTCAGCTTGAACAAAATAAAAAATTTATAGAAATGCAAAATCAAAAAATTCTAAATTTGCAGGAAAATTATAATGAAAAATCATTTGAATTAAATAAACAACTAGCTTTAAAAACGCATTTTGGTTTTTTTTTCGGACTAATTTTATTTCCTATTTGGCTTTGGTATCAATACAGTTTTGATGAAAAAGTGAAACCATATCAAGAAAGAATGCAAAAATCAAAAAAAGAACTTGATGATGTTTTAAATCAAATTAAACGGTTAAGTAGTGATGTTTTATGGGATGAAAGATGTTTAAAACAGTCAATTGAATCTTTAGAGTATGAAAAAAATATTTTGAGGCTTCAAAATAGAATTATTATTAATCAAGGTGGTAAAACAAAGTTATATTATTTTAGATTTCATTACAATGAAAAAAAATACTATAAAATTGGTATCTCGACAAATGGAGTTTATAGTAGATACAAAAATAAAGATGGAACAGAGTATGGGCGTATTGAAAAAATATTTTTTGACACAAACATTCGTGAAGCAGAACGAATCGAACAACTTATTTTGCATGTGTTTAAAGAGAAATTAGCTAAAGATAAAAATTTATTAGCTACTAAAGGTGGGTATAGCGAAGTATTTATATCTGACATTTTAGGTTTAGACACTTACTCATGAAAATCCTAGAAAAATCTTTGTTGCAAAAACGATATAGTATTCGAGAATATATTGAATATGTAAATGAAATTAAAAGTCAACTACATACATTAAATGATGCTATGGAAATTGATAAGTTCAATTTAAGAGAAGGTATCTACAAGAAGCTTATTGAAGAGGCTTACCCACTTGCTTATTTTTTGAAATATCATTTTGGACTGGTTGATGATAAATTTGTTATGCACTGCGTTGATAGAAAAATTAGAACAGAGAATACCGAGTCGTATGATGCAGAAATAACTGATTACAACGAGAAAAATATTGGCTATTTAGAAGTAGTTTATCCCACAGATGGGAAGGCTTCTAAGATAGCAACTCAGCAAATGATTTATGCAAGGAAAAATAATATAGTTAGTGAAATAGGAGTTTCATATAACGGAAAAGTAGAAACAGATATTAGTAGACCCAAGGGGCAACAAAAATATATTTCTGACAATGAAGTAAGATGGAGTGATAATTATTATATTATTGAAAAAATTTTAAAAAAAAATGGCAATAAAAATTATCTTCCTAATACCGTTTTGATTGTCTCTTTTGATGATGCATTATTTCATGTACATCAAGATTCTTATGAAAATTTTAAAAACTATATGTGTGACAAGTTATCTGGCAAGATAGATAATTTTTTATTTTTAGCATTTATTGCAAGAAGTGGAGAATATTATTTTACATTGCAATCAAATCTCAGAAAATTGGAAGAAAAAAACAGATGACTAAAACAATAAGTCTAGCACACGGTAACGGTGGAGAAGAGAACAACGAGCTCATTTCTCAGGTGTTTTACAAGGCTTTTAAAAACGAGATTTTGGACAAAAGCGAAGATGCGGCTATCATCCATAACGGGGAGCTTGCATTTTCTACTGACAGCTTTACTGTTTCGCCTCTATTTTTTGCCGGAGGTGACATAGGTAAACTTGCCGTTTGCGGTACATGCAACGACCTCGCCATGATGGGGGCGAAGCCTAAATATTTGACATGCAGCGTGATAATAGAAGAGGGTTTTGAGACGAGAGAGTTAGAGAGAATCGTGCGAAGTATGAAAAAAGAGCTTGAGATTAACGGTGCGATTGTCGTAAGCGGAGATACGAAAGTTGTGCCTCGCGGAAGTGTCGATAAGATTTTTATAAACACGACAGGAATAGGCGAAGTTCTAAAAAAAGGCATCAGTTCCAACAACATAACCAAAGGTGATATTATCATTGTAAACCGTCACATAGGGTGTCATGGCGCGGCTATTTTTGTGGCTCGTGAGGGCATCGAGATGAGCAGTTCACTCCGCAGCGATTGCGAGTCGCTTTTTCCTCAGGTAAAAGCTCTTTTGGACGCAAACATAAATATAACCGCCATGAGAGACGCAACCAGAGGCGGTATAAGCGCCGTTTTAAATGAGTGGGCAAAGCAGTCAAGTATCTGCGTTGAGGTCGAAGAAGAGAGCATTCCCATTAGTGATGAGGTAAAAGGGATTTGCGAGATGTTGGGCTTTGAAGCAACTGCTTTGGCAAACGAGGGTACTTTTGTTCTCGCGGTTAAAAAAGAGGATGCGCTTAGAGCCGTTGAGATTTTAAAAACTTTTGAGAGTTGCAAAAGTGCAGCGATAATCGCCAATGTAACAGATGCTTACCCAAAAAAAGTGGTTTTAAAGAGCAGTTGGGGAACTTCAAGATTTTTGGATACTCCAAGCGGCGAGCTCCTTCCTAGAATATGTTAAATTTATGAAAATACTTCTACTCGTATCTGCATTTAACTCTCTTACGCAAAGAGTTTTTTGTGAACTTCAGGATAATATGAAGCATACCGTATCGGTGCAGTTTGCCGTAAGTAATGAGGCGATGATAGAAGAGGCTCGGAGATTTAAACCTGACATTATATTTTGCCCATATCTGAAAAAGTACATTCCAAAAGAGCTCTTTTTAAAAACGCCCACCTTTATACTTCATCCCGGAATCAGAGGAGACAGAGGACACAATGCACTCGACCATGCCATAAGGGAAGATAAAAAAGAGTGGGGAGTAGTCATACTTAGAGCCAATGAAGAGTTTGACAGCGGAGATATATACGCCGAGGTCAGGTTTGAGATGAGAGACACATACAAAGCTTCTATATACAGAAACGAGGTGGCAGAGGCTACTTCAAAAGTTCTTAAAATTCTTTTGCAAAACCTAGATGATAAAAATTTTAAGCCTGTTCCTCAGCTAAAAACTCAGATACACCCATATCTGACACAAGAAGAGAGAGGCATAGATTGGCAAAATAACACTACAAAAGAGATAATAAAAAAGATACATGTAAGCGATAGTTTTCCAGGTGTAAAAGATGAGTTTCTTGGGGTGGAGTGTTACCTCTTTGGAGCTTGGGAAGAGGAGAGTTTAAAGGGATATCCAAAAGAGATAATCGCAAAAAGAGACGGAGCTGTCTGTGTCGGAACTATTGACGGTGCGCTTTGGATAAGCCACATGTTAGAAGTCGGCAGGTTCAAACTCCCCTCCACCTATATATTAAAAGAGAAGATTAAAGGTGTAAAAGAGATTCGTACTCCTCTTGTTGTAGAGTATGGAGAGAAAACTTTTCATGAGATTAGCTACAAAAGCATCTCTGATGTATGCTACATGTACTTTAATTTCCATAACGGCGCAATGGGCAGTGAACAGTGTATAAGACTAAAATATGCGTTTGAGTATCTCAAAGAGAGCTGTAAAGTCATAGTTCTTATGGGCGGAGCGGATTTTTTCAGCAACGGAATACATCTCAACATACTCGAAGATTCTAAAAAGCAGGGAGAAGACGGCTGGAGCAACATAAATGCTATGAACGATGTCGTAAAATCTATTTTATGTGCAGATGATGTCATAACAGTCGCATCTTTGGGCAAAAATGCTGGAGCTGGCGGAGTTTTTTTGGCTCTTGCATGTGACTATGCAGTTGCACGAGAGGGAGTTGTTTTAAACCCTCACTATAAAACTTTGGGTCTCAGCGGAAGCGAATATCATAGCCATACATTGCAAAAGAGGGTAGGCGAAACAACGGCAGATGAGCTTTTAAACAAATGCCTTCCCATAAGCGCGAACAAAGCTTTTGAGATTGGTATGATAGATAAGGTTTATGAAGATAAAAATTATTTTGATGAACTAAATGAGTTTGCTCAGGCACTATTAGAAGATGAAGAGAGATATAGTGATTTTTTATATGAAAAAGAGAAGTATCTCTCTAAAAATATTGATATGATAGAGCAGAAAAAAGAGCAGGAGTTAAAGGTTATGTATAGCGAGTTTTGGGATGAAAACAGTCCTTTTCATAAACTCAGGCATGAATTTGTTTATAAAACATGCATTGCTGTTACACCAAGAAAAGTTAGGTTTTTATGACAATCGTTGTGAATTTTATTTAATATTGCCTGATATAGGAAAAGGTTTAAACAAAACTTAAAGCTTGTAAGAGTATAATTCCGAACTTTTTGTAGCAACGAAACCATTGGACAGATGAAATAAATGTGCCCAAAGGCTATAAGTATTTAAAGATTTAAGGAATTGTACATGTACGCAATTATCAAAAACGGTGGCAAGCAGTATAAAGTTCAAGAGGGCGATATCCTGTTATTGGATAAAATGTCTCTAGAGCCTAAAGCTACTATCGAAATTAAAGAAGTTCTAGCTGTTAACGCAGGAGAACTTAAAATGGGAGCGCCTTTTATTGAGGGTGCTGTTGTAACTGCTGAAGTTATTAACGAGGGTCGTGATAAAAAAGTTATGACATTCAAAAAACGTCGTCGTAAAGACTCTAAAGTTAAAAGAGGCTTTAGAAGAGACTTTACTCGCGTTCGTATTATAAAAATCGCAGCTTAGTAATAAGCTGTAAATTAACTAAGGAGATTCAAGATGGCACATAAAAAAGGTCAAGGTAGTACGCAGAATAATCGCGACTCGGCTGGTAGAAGACTTGGTGTAAAAAAGTATGGTGGAGAGGCTGTAATAGCTGGTAACATCATTATTCGCCAAAGAGGAACTAAAGTTCACCCAGGTAAAAATGTTGGTATGGGAAAAGACCATACAATTTTTGCTCTTGTTGAAGGTACTGTTTTATTTCATAGAAAAGATAAAAAACGTCAACAAGTTTCAATTATTCCTGCTGCGTAATTCTACTATATTTGGGCATATGCCCAAATATTTCTACTTCAACCATTAGGTTTTGTATCTACAACAGTTAAAATATTCAACAGTTTACTTTTTTTATAGTTGATTTTTGAGTATTTAAATGTCGAATGTACTATCGATAATAGCTAGATATTAGCTAAAGAAAAATTAAAAGGAAAGCACTTGTTTACAGATAGCGTAGAACTCACAGTCTCTTCAGGAAAAGGTGGTCAAGGGTGTGTTTCATTTCGTCGTGAAAAATTTGTTATTAACGGCGGTCCAAACGGCGGAGATGGCGGAAAAGGCGGAGATATCTGGTTTAAATGTGACAATAACACGCATACACTGTCTCACTTTCAAAAGAAAATGCACATAAAAGCAGATAATGGTGCTCCTGGCGAAAGCTCAAATATGGCTGGAAAATCCGGTTCTAAAAGGGTTATTATCGTACCGCCAGGCACTCAAATAATCGACGCAGAAAGCGGAGAAGTTCTTTTTGACATGTTAAAAGATGGTCAAGAGGAGTTGTTTATTACCGGCGGAAAAGGCGGACTAGGCAATACCCACTTTAAATCTTCTACCAATCAGAGACCTACTTATGCACAGCCAGGTGAGAAGGGTGAAACTAGAACAATCAAGTTGGACCTCAAGCTTATAGCCGATGTCGGTTTGGTAGGTTTTCCAAATGTAGGGAAATCAACTCTTATTTCAACCGTTTCAAATGCACGTCCTGAAATTGCAAACTATGAGTTTACAACGCTTACTCCAAAATTGGGTCAGGTAAATATCGGTGATTTTGAATCATTTATTATGGCTGACATTCCCGGTATTATCGGTGGAGCGCATGAGGGCAAAGGTCTTGGAATTCAATTTTTAAGACATATCGAGAGAACAAAAATTCTTCTGTTTATGGTTGATTTGGCATCATACAGAGATTTAAAAGAGCAGATAGAGACGCTTAAAGCTGAAGTAGCTGCATTCTCGGAAACATTGGCTCACAGCAGCTATGCTATTGCTCTGACAAGAGTAGATATTGTTCCACAGGATGAGATAAATGATCTGGTAAATGGATTTATGGAGACAATCGGAGTAAAAGCAAATAAAAACAGCGAGATAGGTTTTGATGATTCGCTTCCATATTTTGTTCAAAACAGTTCAGATGAGACGCTTGGATATGACAAAACTCTTCCATATTTCGTCGCACCGATATCTTCAGCTACGCATAAAAATATTGATGGTTTGAAACATGCACTATTTAATCTTGTACAAACAAACAGAGTTTATAGTAAATAATAAATTTTTAATTTAGAGATGAAGATATGAGAAGAGTAGTTGTAAAAGTTGGAAGTGCCGTACTGAGCGAGAATGATGCGATAGCACTAGAGCGCATGAGAGTTTTGGTTGATTTTTTATGTGAGCTTAGAAAAACAAATGAAGTTATTTTAGTCTCATCAGGCGCGGTGGCGGCTGGATATACCGAGCTTAAACTTGACAGAGGCATATTACAAAATAAACAAGCATTGGCGTCAATCGGTCAGCCGATACTTATGAGAAAATATGCAAAAAAGTTTGCAACAAGCAACATCTTGACGGCGCAGGTTTTGGTTACTGCCGCAAATTTTAATGATGATGATGAGAGCAAAAAGATAAAAGATACCATCAATACGCTTCTCTCAAACGGCGTTATTCCGATTATCAATGAAAACGATGCGACTACCACAAAAGAGCTCGTAGTTGGAGATAACGACCAGCTCTCAGCCTATGTTGCAAAACATACTGATTCTGATTTGCTTATCATCTTATCAGACATTGATGCTTACTATGATAAAGACCCTAGAAAATTCAGCGATGCAAAAATATTGAAAATTGTAAATTCTATAGATGCAGATGAGCTTGAGAAAGAGGCAAATCCAAATAGTGCTTTTGCAACAGGCGGAATTTTGACAAAACTAAAAGCTGCAAGTTATCTTTTGTCATACAATATTGATATGGTGCTGACAAGCGGATATGATTTGAGTGATATAAAAAGTTTAATGCTTGAGGGCAAGCATGTCGGCGGAACTCTTTTTACAAGAGGTGCATAATGAAGATTATCTTCATGGGAACGCCTGATTACGCGGGGCGTATTTTAGAAAAAATAATCAATACAAAAAATATGGAAGTGGTGGCGGCTTATACGCAGCCAGACAAGCCTGTAGGGCGAAAAAAAGTCATGACTCCTCCGATAGTGAAAACAATCGCGCTTCAAAACAACATTAGAGTTTATCAGCCAAACAGGCTTAGAGAGCCAGATGTTGTTGCAGAGCTTAAAAAAATCGAGTGTGACTATATTGTTGTGGCGGCTTATGGACAGATATTGCCAAAAGAGATTTTAAACCACGCTCCGTGCATAAATCTTCACGCTTCAATATTGCCGCACTACAGAGGTGCAAGCCCGATTCAGCAGACTCTTTTAAATGGAGACAATAAAACAGGCGTGACCGCTATGCTTATGGATGAGGGTCTTGACACCGGAGACATCATAAAAATCAAAGAGATTGATGTAGGTGAGAGTGAGATGGCAGAATCGCTCTTTGAGAGACTTACGGATGTCGCTTGTGAATTGACTATCGATGTACTGGAAAATTTCAACTTATATACTCCTGTGAAACAGGATGATTCTGCATCTTCGCACTGCACAAAGATAACAAAAAATGACGGAGAGGTGGATTTTGATGATGCGCAGGGTCTTTTTAATAAATACCGTGCATTTACACCTTGGCCGGGAATATACTTAAGTTCAGGATTGAAATTAAAAAAGATAGAGCTGGTAGAAAAAGAGAGCCAAAAAGAGAGCGGAAAAATTTTACATGTAGAAAAAGACGGTATTGTAGTCGGATGTAAAAAGGGAAGCATAAAAGTCTGCAGAGTTCAGCCCGAATCAAAAAATGAGATGGATGTTCTATCTTATATAAATGGAAAAAGATTAGGCATTGCAGATAATCTATCTTGATAGCGTTGACTCAACCCAAAAGTATCTAAAAGAGTTGATACAAGATGATAAAATATCTCTGCCTTGTGCCGTTGTTGCAGATTTTCAAACGGAGGGCATAGGGAGCAGGGGAAATTTATGGAGCGGAGTAAAAAACAATCTTTTTTTATCTTTTGCAATCCCTCTAAATGAACTTCCAAAAGACCTCAAGCTAGAATCAGCTTCTATATATTTTTCCTATATTTTAAAAGAGACACTCTCTGAGTTTGATTCTACCCTCTGGCTAAAGTGGCCGAACGATTTTTACATAGGCGATAAAAAAATAGGCGGTATGATTACCAATTTGGTCAAAGATAGCCTTGTATGCGGAGTCGGGCTAAATATAGCAGAAGCGCCTATTGGTTTTGGCAAACTTGATGTCGTTATAGAGAGAGACGAACTGATAAAGAGATATTTTAATAATATAAAAAAAATGAATTTATGGAAGCAAGTTTTTAGTAAATATGAGATAGAATTTTACAAGAATCAAAACTTTTACACACACAATAAAAATTTAATAATTTCTTTAGGGGATGCTTCACTTTGTAGTGACGGCTCTATTGTAATAAACGGCGAGAGGATATACAGTCTAAGATGAGTGAAGTCATTGTAATTGCAAATCAAAAAGGTGGAGTCGGTAAAACAACTACTGCCGTAAACTTAGCCGCTTCACTTGCGGTTGCAGAAAAAAAAGTGCTTCTCATTGACTCAGACCCGCAGGCAAATGCCACTACGTCGCTAGGCTTTCACAGAAATGATTATGAGTTTAATATCTATCATGTTCTAATCGGAACAAAAAAGCTAAAAGATATTATTTTAAAGTCAGAACTGCCTACTCTTCATCTTGCACCATCAAATATTGGGCTTGTTGGTATAGAGAAGGAGTACTATGATGCGGAGAACTCAAAGGGGCGTGAGCTTCTTTTAAAAAAGGCAATAGCAAGTGTTTTAAAAGATTATGACTATATTATCATAGACTCTCCTCCTGCTCTTGGACCTATGACGATAAACGCACTTTCAGCTTCAAACTCAGTAATCATTCCTATACAGTGCGAGTTTTTTGCGCTTGAAGGTCTTGCACAGCTTTTAAATACCGTAAAATTGGTTAGAAAATCAATCAATCAAAAGTTGATTATAAAGGGTTTTTTACCGACAATGTTCAGTGCTCAAAATAATCTATCAAAGCAGGTTTTTGCAGATTTAAAACAACATTTTAATAGCAAGCTTTTTAAAGATGCAGATGGTGAGATTATAGTAGTTCCTAGAAATGTAAAGTTGGCGGAGTCTCCATCATTTGGAAAACCTGCAATACTATATGATGTAAAATCAATCGGTTCAATAGCATATCAAAATTTAGCACAAGCGATTATGGAAGTATGAAGTCACAAAAATTAGGCAGAGGTTTAGGCGAGCTTTTAGGCGAGATTGATGAGGCTTACGAAAATGAAGTTTCTCAAAAAGATTCAGTTATAGAGATTGCATTAAAAGACATAAGACCAAATCCGTTTCAACCAAGAAAACATTTTGAAGAGAGTTCTCTTTATGAACTAGGCGAATCAATAAAAAACGATGGGTTAATCCAGCCTATTATCGTAACAGAAGATGTTGACGGCTATGTGCTTATTGCAGGAGAGAGAAGACTTCGTGCATCAAAACTGGCAAAACTAAAAACAATCCGTGCGATTATTTTAAATAGCGATGAACAAAAGATGAGACAGTTTGCTCTTATTGAAAATATTCAAAGAGATGAACTTAACTCTATTGAACTGGCACATGCTTACGGTGAGCTTATCAAACTTCACAATATTACACAAGATGAACTCTCCACTAGAATTCATAAAAGCAGAACGCATATTACAAATACGATTAGGCTTTTACAACTTTCACAAAAAACGCAAAGAGCGTTGATAGAGAAAAAAATTAGCACTGGGCACGCTAAAGTTCTAGTAGGGCTTGACGAAAAGCAGCAGCAGCTAATCGTAAACTCAATTGTCGGGCAAAAATTAAGTGTTAGAGAAGTTGAAGCTACTATTAAAAGCATTAAGAACAATAATGTAGAATCTTATAATAAACAAGAGACTGTCTCATTCGATTTTAAAGAGATTAGAGAAAAGCTCTCTGCACTTGGGTTTAAAATTAAGAGTTCTAATAAAAGTTTAACAATAGAGTTTGATAATGAAAATCAGATAAACAAATTTTCAGCTTATCTCCAAAAATAATACTCAAAAAGTAATAAATTTTTAAATTTCATCTTTCTTTAACAATTCTTTTAATTTTAAAGTAGTATAATCACGCAACTTTTAGGAGGTGCTATGTTAGATATAAATCCGATACTACTTGTAGCTACATTAATCGTGTTTCTTACTCTTATCGCCGTTCTAAACAGTTGGCTTTACAATCCGTTGTTTGCTTACATGAGTAAAAGGGATGAGGACATCAAAAAAGACCTAGAAAAAGTAGGCTCTAATGATGATGAAATCAATGGACTTGAATCAAAAGCGCAATCAATAATTGCAAATGCTAAATTGGAAGCTTCGGCCCTGAGAGAGAAAGTTATTGCGGATGCTAGAGAGTTAGCAGAGAGTAAATTAGAAGCAAAACGTGCTGAATTAGCTAGTCAGTATTTGGAGTATGAGCAGTCACTTGCTCGCGCTCGTGAGCAGTTGGCAAGTGATTTAAAATCACAAATCCCACTGTTCAAAGAAGCTGTAAAAGCTAAATTTAGTCAAATATAAGGATGTGATGTGAGTAGAATTTTAGTATTTATGCTAATGATATCAACATATGCATTGGCATCTAGTGGTAATGCAGAACATGCAGGGACAGACATTGTTCAGAGAACGGTAAACTTTTTACTGTTTGCTGGACTAATTTGGTATCTTGTTGCTGAGCCGGTAAAGAACTATTTTGTATCAAGAAGTCAGTCAATCGCTGATGAAATGAAAAAAGTGCAAGATAAGTTAAAAGAGTCTGTTTCTTTAAAAAAAGATGCACTCGCTAAAGTAACTGCAGCTGAAAAGTTTGCAGCAGATTTAGTGGTCAATTCTAAAAAAGAGAATAAAGTAATCAATGACACTATTATGACTCAATGCGATGCGGACATAGAGACATTAGTAAAGCAGCAGGCTGTACTTGTTGAATTTGAGCAGAGAAAAATGGTTCGAAGTGTTGTTGAAAACACACTAAAAGAAGTATTAAGTCAAAGTGATGATTCTTTTGACAAAGAGGCTATGGCTAATGTTATCTTAAAGAAGGTGGCATAGATGGAAGAGTTAATTGCAAAAAGATATCTTAAAGCTATTAAACAGAGGTCTAATGCAGAGTCGATGCAAAATATAGCTTTGATATTTTCTGTTTTGGCAGAGGCGTTTAATAATGAGAAATTTAATCAAATTATTAACAATCCAGATGTGAGTAAAAATCAGAAATCAGAAATCTTATTGGCAGCTGTTAGGTCGGCTGGTTATAAAGATGTTGAAAATTTAATTAAATTGCTTGCTGAACATAATCGTATTAATATTATTCCTGCAATAGCAGAAGTAATGAGAAAAGATATCGCAAAAACAACTAAAATCTATAGTGGAATTGTGTATAGCGATAGCGATATTAATTCAAAAGTTATAGAAGATTTGGGCAACGGATTAGGCAGTAAATTTGATTCTAATATATCATTAAAGTTTGTAAAAGATAACTTTAACGGTATTAAAGTAGATGTTGAAGATCTTGGCGTAGAGATAAGTTTTTCAAAATCAAGAATCAACAACCAAATGATAGAACATATTATAAAAGCAATTTAACTTCATGAGAGGAGATGTGTAGTGGTAGCAAAAATTCAAGCTGATGAAATCAGCTCAATAATTAAAGAGCGTATTGATAACTTTGAACTAAGTGTTGATATCAATGAGACAGGCAAAATCGTTTCATATGCTGATGGCGTTGCGCAAGTTTACGGACTTAGCAATGTTATGGCTGGTGAGATGGTAGAGTTCGAAGAGGGAACTAGAGGTTTAGTTATGAACCTTGAGGAAAGCACTGTAGGTGTTGTTATTCTTGGAGCTGGAGCAATGTTGAAAGAGGGTATGTCTGTAAAAAGATTAGGTCGTCTTCTTCGTGTTCCTGTTGGAGATGCACTACTTGGTCGTGTTGTAAATGCACTTGGTGAGCCAATTGACGGAAAAGGTCCGATTGAGACAACTGAAACTCGTTTCGTTGAAGAGAAGGCACCTGGTATTATGAGCAGAAAATCTGTTCATGAGCCGCTTGCTACAGGTATCAAAGCAATTGATGCCCTTGTTCCAATCGGTAGAGGTCAAAGAGAGCTTATCATCGGTGACCGTCAAACTGGTAAAACAACAATCGCATTAGACGCTATTATCAATCAAAAAGGTAACGGTGTTGTTTGTATTTATGTTGCTGTTGGTCAAAAAGAGTCAACCGTTGCACAAATCATTCGTCGTCTAGAAGATCATGGTGCGCTAGAGTACACTATTATCGTTTCTGCTACGGCATCTGAGGCGGCAGCACTTCAATTCTTGGCTCCATATACCGGTGTTACTATGGGCGAATATTTCCGTGACAACGCTAGACATGGTCTAATTATATATGATGATTTAAGTAAACATGCAGTTGCATATCGTGAGATGTCACTCATCCTTCGTCGCCCTCCGGGTCGTGAAGCATATCCTGGTGACGTTTTTTATATCCACTCTCGTTTGCTTGAGAGAGCTGCGAAAGTTTCTGATGACAAGGGTGCAGGTTCTTTAACTGCTCTTCCTATTATTGAAACACAAGCGGGTGACGTTTCGGCGTATATTCCTACTAACGTTATCTCTATTACTGATGGTCAGATTTTCCTTGAGACTGAACTATTTAACTCAGGTGTTCGTCCAGCGATTAACGTTGGTCTTTCTGTTTCACGTGTTGGTGGTGCTGCGCAAATCAGAGCTACTAAACAAGTTGCAGGAACACTTAGACTTGACCTTGCTCAGTATCGTGAACTTCAAGCATTTGCTCAGTTTGCATCTGACTTGGATGAGACATCTCGTAAGCAACTTGAGCGTGGTCAAAGAATGGTTGAAGTTCTTAAACAGCCTCCATTCTCACCACTTTCTGTTGAAAAACAAGTTCTTATTATTTTCGCTGGAAATGAAGGTTTCTTCGATGATATGAATTCGTCAAATGTTGTTCGTTTTGAGTCTGAACTGTATCCATTTATTGAGGCTTCATATCCTCAGATTTTTGAAAATATCAGAAGTACTGCTAAAGTAGATGATAATACAAATGCATTAATGAAAAAAGCACTTGAAGAGTTCAAAGCTAGCTTTATAGTAGCGTAAGGATAACTTATGGCAAACTTGAAAGATATTCAAAGACAGATTAAAAGTGTTTCTAACACTGAAAAGACAACTCGTGCGATGAAGCTTGTATCTACTGCAAAGCTTCGTCGTGCAGAAGAGCTTGCAAAACGCTCTCGTCTTTATGCTGCAAAAATGAATCAGGTAATTGCCGAAATTGCTGGACGTATTAAATGTAACAAAGTTGGTGGAATTGACAATCGTTGTTTTATAGAGATTGAAGATCCAAAAACGGTTGACATTATTTTTGTAACTGCCGATAAAGGTTTATGTGGCGGATTTAATATTCAAACTATTAAAGCTGTTAAAAAACTATTAGCGGAATATAAAGCAAAAAATGTAAAAGTACGTTTACGTGGAATCGGTAAAAAAGGCATTGAATTTTTCAAATATAATGAAGTTGAACTTTTTGATTCAGTTACAAACCTTAGTTCAAAACCTGATAAAGAGAAGTCAGACGAGTTCATTTTATCTTCGGTAGAAGATTTTAAAGATGGAAAAATTGATGCTCTTTATCTTGTGTATAACGGCTATAAGAACATGATAACTCAAGAGTTACATGTAAATAAAGTATTACCTGTTGATGCAAGCCAGTTTGAATGTGATGAAATAGAAAAATCAATGCTTGAGATTGAAGCTCAAGATGAAGAAAAGATGTTGGATTCTTTAGTAAATAGATACGTTCAATATGCAATGTACTATTCTTTGATTGATTCAGTTGCAGCGGAACATAGTGCAAGAATGCAGGCTATGGACACGGCAACTAACAATGCTAAAGATATGGTTAAGACACTAAAAGTTCAATTTAATAAAGCAAGACAAGCCGCTATTACAACTGAACTTATAGAGATTATAAGTGGTGTGGAGTCTATGAAATAATGGAGAAAAATATGATTGGTAAAATAAGCCAGGTTATGGGTCCGATTGTTGATGTTGATTTTGATGGTTATCTCCCAATAATTAATGAAGCAATTGAAGTTAAAATAAATTTAGAGGGTGCTCAAACTCGTTTAGTACTTGAAGTTGCAGCTCACTTGGGTGATGGTCGTGTTAGAACGATTGCAATGGACATGAGTGAAGGTTTAGTACGTGGTATGGATGCTGTTGCTACAGGATCTCCTATTAAGGTTCCGGTTGGAGAGAAGGTACTTGGTCGTATTTTCAATGTAATCGGCGAGACAATTGATGATGGCGCACAGGTAACAGATGCTCCAACTTGGTCAATTCACCGTCAGCCTCCAAAATTAGTTGATCAGTCAACTACAACTGAGATGTTTGAAACAGGTATCAAAGTTGTTGACTTGCTAGCACCATATTCAAAAGGTGGTAAAGTTGGTCTATTCGGTGGTGCCGGTGTTGGTAAAACAGTTATTATTATGGAACTTATTCACAACGTTGCAATGGGTCATGATGGTTTATCTGTATTTGCCGGTGTTGGTGAGAGAACTCGTGAAGGTAATGACCTTTACCACGAGATGAAAGACTCCAATGTACTTGACAAAGTTGCCTTATGCTACGGACAAATGAGTGAGCCCCCAGGAGCACGTAACCGTATTGCACTAACTGGTCTTACTATGGCTGAGTATTTCAGAGATGAGATGAAGCTTGATGTATTGATGTTCGTTGACAATATCTTCCGTTTTGCTCAATCAGGTTCAGAGATGTCTGCTCTTCTTGGACGTATCCCTTCAGCTGTTGGTTATCAACCGACTCTAGCTCGTGAAATGGGTGCATTACAAGATAGAATTACGTCAACTAAAAATGGTTCAATTACTTCTGTTCAAGCTGTTTATGTACCAGCGGATGACTTAACTGACCCTGCTCCTGCTTCTGTTTTTGCTCACTTAGATGCAACAACGGTTCTTAATCGTAAAATTGCTGAAAAAGGTATCTATCCTGCAGTTGATCCATTGGATTCATCTTCAAGATTACTTGATCCGCAAATTTTAGGTGAGGAGCACTATGGTGTTGCCCGCGGTGTTCAACAGACGCTTCAAAAGTACAAAGATTTACAAGATATTATTGCAATTCTTGGTATGGATGAACTTTCAGAAGATGATAAAAATGTTGTAGAGAGAGCTCGTAAAATTGAGAAATTCTTGTCACAACCATTTTTCGTTGCCGAAGTATTTACAGGTTCACCTGGAAAATATGTTTCTTTAGCGGATACTATTAAGGGCTTCAAAATGATTCTTAGTGGTGAATGTGACCATATGCCAGAAGGTTCTTTCTACATGGTTGGTGGTATAGATGAGGCGATTGAAAAAGCTGAAAAAATGAAGTAATTCATAAAGGACTGACATGGATAAGTTAAAACTTGAAATCCTGACTCCTAACGGCGTAATCTATAATGGTGAAGCCCTTAGCGTAACTCTTCCAGGTGAAGAGGGCGAGTTTGGCGTTCTAGCAGAACACTCTTGTTTAACTACCCTGCTTGAGGCAGGTGTAATTGACATTGAGAAAGAGGATAAATCAGTCGAATCAATTCTTATTAACTGGGGCGTAGTTCAGGTTGATGAGAAAAAAGTAATTGTATTGGTCGAGGGTGCTGTCGCAATTCGCGGAGATAGTGAAAGCGCTGTTGCAAAAGCACTTGAGAGTGCTAAAGAACTTATTGAATCTATTAAAGACAACAATCCTGCAATAGCTTCCGTTACTGCAAGACTTGAGTTAGCAGCTCAGAATTTAATATAAACATATGATTAACGAATTACTTGATTTTTATATAAAAAGTCATCCAGTTACGCTGGGTGTTTTAGCTCTTTTAGCACTCTATTTTATAGTGCTAAATTGGGTTTTCTTCTACAGATATTTTTCTATAAACAGTTGGCTTGAAATTGAGAGCAGATCTCTTGAGAGCGTACTTATGGGAGCATCTAACGTAAGTCCACAATCTTTTTTAAGCAGTTTTTTAAAAGCAAGTTCAAATGTTAACAAAGATATATTGTCTTTGGGTTTATTGGCGGCAACAAAAGATGCGACAAAAGGTCTCTCAGTACTATCAATATTTGCATCAACTACCCCTTTTATCGGTCTGTTTGGAACTGTAGTTTCAATTCTGGACACATTTACAAATATTGGACAAAGCAGTGGCGGCATGTCGTTGATTGCAGGCGGTGTTTCTGATGCATTGGTAGCAACTGCTGCCGGTATTTTTGTTGCGATTTTTGCATACACATATCATCAAATACTCAAAAGAAAATCATTTGAACTTATTAGCTTTATTCAGATGCAAAGCGATGCAATAATAGCTAGAAAAGCGTAAAAAAATGGCTTATGACTGGGATGAAAAACCTGAACTAAACATTACACCTCTTGTGGATGTTATGTTAGTTCTTTTAGCAATTATGATGGTAATTGCACCAACTATGATATATGAGGAGAAGATAAATCTGCCTCAAAGCTCGAAAACAAAATCACTTTCAAAAATTCCGCCTGTTCACATAACAATAGATAAAGAGAAAAATTTAAAAGTAAATAAAGATAATTTTGAATTTAATGCATTCTTAGATAATTTTTTTCTATACTCTAAAAAATTGGATTTAAAAGCAACTGTGCTTATCAGCGCTGATAAAAGCTTAGACTATGGTACAGTTATGTCTGTGCTTGCAGCTGTAAAGCAGGCTGGTTTTATTGAGGTTTCACTAGCTACTGATGGATAATAAAAACTCTTATTTTTACATTAGTGGTTTTATATCACTATCTCTTTTTACATTTTTTTCAGCGATTTTTCTCATAGCTATTATCTCATCAGATGATGTAAAAAGTTATGCACTGAAAAAAGATGATTTTATATCTGTCTCGGTAGATATGGCAAATGTTAAATCGAGTGATGTCAAAAAAACAGTTGATAAACCGATAGAAAAAAAAGAGGAAGAGAAACCTGTTGAAGAGGAACCTCAAAAAGAGACAGTAACTAAAACAGAAAAAAAAGAGATAAATATAGATAACTTATTTAGTGAAGTAAAAACTAAAACTATTAAAAAAACAGAAGAAAAAGTTATAGAAAAAGAAGACAAGAGAGTCGCTCAAGAACTCTCTAAAAAAAGCGAAAAATCAGATGTTACTAAAGTCGAATCGGCAGCTAGCAAAGCTCAAAAAATAAATACAGAAAATAAATCAGAAAAAGAGTCTAAAAGCTCTACCGGTAGCGAAGTAAATGAATATTTAGCTAATATTCAAGCTTTAGTTTATGAGCATTTTACGCCACCGGAAAACAGTCAAAATAAGGTTGTTAAAGCTGTTATCGAGCTTAATGCATTTGGGAAAGTTGTGGACTTTAGAATTCTAACTTATTCGGACAATGCCGCTTTTAATAGCGAATGCGATAAGATAAAAAAAAGACTTGAAAAAGTTCTTTTTCCTAAAAATCCTGGTAATAAATCAGGTACTTATGTAGTAAATTTAATTTCACAGGAGTAAACTTGAAAATAATTATTTCAATTTTATTAGTCATTTCATCCCTTTTTGCAAATGATGCTACGATAGATGTTGTAAAAAAAGCAGATACTCTCCCAACTATAGCAGTCGAAGATTCGTCTGTTAGTTATGACCAAACATTTAAAAGTAAATTTTTCAAAGCCCTTATAGCTGATTTAAATGTGCTGTCAATATTTAATGTTGACAGAAATTATCGAGCAGTTCAGTATGATGCCGGCAGTGTGTTGGTTGAAAATAAAGGTATGAATTATGTTCTTAGATATAAACTAAGCGAAGATAATAGCCGTGCATTAAACGTAGAGATTAAAGTAATAAGCAAAGATGATGTAGTACTTACTAAAAATTATAAAGTAAAAACTTCTGACATCTATATGTTTGTTGCCCATACAATAGCATTTGACATAAATGAGTTTATGGGTGAAGCGTCTGTTGAATGGATGAAGCGAAAAGTTATATTTTCTAAAATGATTGATTCCCAAAAGAGTGAGTTAGTGGTTTCCGACTATACATTAACCTATCAGTATGTTGTTGTCAAGGGCGGTTTTAATGTATTTCCAAAATGGGCAAACAAAGAGCAGAGTGCGTTTTATTATAGTTCATTAGACGGGAAAAAGCCAACACTGAAATATGTTGATACAAAAACAGGAAAAAGTCAGATTATGATGTCTTCTGATGGAATGATGATATGTTCAGACGTAAATGAAGACGGCAGCAAGCTTTTGTTGACAATGGCTCCAAAAGGGCAGCCTGATATTTATATTTATGATGTAAAAACAAAAAATACAAAAGTATTGACAAACTACGGCGGCATTGACGTAGGCGCTCAATTTATGGAAAAAGATAAAATAGTATTTGTATCTGACCGCTTAGGCTATCCAAATATATTTTCTTTAAATATGAGCTCAGGCAGTGTTGAGCAGATTGTGCATTATGGAAAAAGTAATGCTGCATGCAGCGTATTTGGAAAATATATAGTATATAAAGCTAGAGAAAGTTCAGACTCATTCGGTAACAATACTTTTAATTTACATCTTGTATCCACTGAAACAGATTTTATTAGGAGGCTTACGGCAGTCGGAGTAAATGAATTCCCAAGATTTTCGGTAGACGGTGATGCAATAATCTTTATTAAGAACTATCAATCTCAAAGTTCGATAGGTATAATCAGGCTAAACCATAATAAAAATTACCTTTTCCCACTCAAGAATGGAAAAATTCAATCGATGGATTGGTAACATAATTTAGTTTATAAATAAATTTTAATATTATTATGCTACAATTCCGTTAAAATAAACCTAAGGTAGAAAAAGATGAAAAAAGTAGTAATTTCAAGTGTGTTTACAGCGCTTTTAGTATTAAGTGGATGTGGAGACAAGGATCCTAAAGTTGAAGCAACAGACAGTGCTGCTACTCAAGAAGTAGCAAGCAGCAAACCTGTTCAAGCAGTATCTAGCAACAATGGTTCATCGGTAGCAAGCAGTAGCAGCACAGAGTCTACTGGTGAAGCAATGGCAAGATTAGAAAAAGAGTTAAAAGCAATATATTTTGATTTTGACAAGTTTAACATAAGAGCAGATATGCAAGGTAACCTATCAGCAGATGCTGGTGTAGTAAACACTAAAGCGAACATGTTTTTTGTAAAACTAGAAGGAAATTGTGATGAGTGGGGAAGTGATGAGTATAACTTCGCACTAGGACTTAAAAGAGCTGATACAGTTAAAAAAGCTTTAGTTGCAGAGGGTGTTGATACTAACCGTATTTCAATGGTAAGTTTTGGCGAAAGCAACCCTACATGTACTGATAAAACAAAAGAATGCTGGGCTCAAAACCGTAGAGTTGATTTCAAGCTTCTACCATAATTAATGAACAACAGTAAAATAATTGCTTTATTAGCAGTAATCTTACCTTATCACCTGATGAGTGCCGAACCTTCTGCGTTCGGTGCCGGTGATTTAAACAATCCAAACCCTTATGGTTTGACTTCCACAGAAGCAACACTGCTAGAAACTAAAAAAGATCTTCGTAAAGTTGTTGTAAAAAGCAATAATCAGGCTAATGAAGTTGATTCTTTAAGAGAAAGAATTGATGGATTACAAACAGTTATTGAAGCTATAAGTTCTTCTACCCGCGAAAATAAGCTAAAGTTAAAATCATTAGAAGATGAAAAAAATAGCAATAGTGAATATGATAAGAGAATTGCTGAATCTATTCAGATAAACAGCAAAGAGATTGAAAAAATCAATCTGCAGATAAGCGAGATATCAAAACTTATTGATTCAATAAATACAACTTATGTTACAAAAGAAGAATTTAACTCATATATAAATAGCACAAATAAAGTTAAAGATTCTAAAAGTAGTGAAAAACAAAAAAAATTAAAAAATAGCGATATGTCAGATTCCGATATTGAAACAAAAGCTAAAGAGCTTTACGATAAAAAGCTTTATGGCGAATCTTTAGAGCTATATAAACAGCTAATTGAAAAAAATTATAAACCTGCTAATGCTCACTACATGGTGGGAGAGATAGAGTATTATAGAAAAAATTATTCTGATGCAGTAGCGTATTTTAAAAAAAGCGCAACACTTTATAGCAAAGCTAGCTATATGCCTACATTGATGCTTCATACTGCAGTTTCAATGGAGAAATCAGGTGATAAAACAAATGCTAAAGTTTTTTATGATGCAATAATTACACAATATCCAAATAGCACTCATGCAGAAACAGCAAAAAAGAAATTAAGTTCAATGAAGTAGTAAGTATTAACTTATTTGTAGTTAATGCTGTTATTATGATAAAATCTCAAAAAAATAAAAGGCACCCAATATGGCAATAGAAAAAAATCAAATCGTATCAATAGAGTATGAAGTTAGTGATGGAGAAAAAGTTGTAGATAGCAATGTTGGCGGCATGCCGCTTGTATTTATGTTTGGAAAAGGTCAAATTATTCCAGGATTAGAAAATGCAATTGCCAATATGTCTATCGGCGAAAAAGCAGAAGTTCTTATAAAAGCTGAAGATGCATATGGCGAGTACGAAGCAGAAGCTAAGCAAGAAGTTCCAAAGGATCAATTTGCAGGCATTGATTTAGAGGTTGGAATGGCTCTTTATGGGCAGGGCGAAGATGGTGGAACCGTTCAGGTTATCGTAAAAGAGATAGGTGACGAAAACGTTATTATTGATTTTAACCATCCTTTAGCAGGAAAAGATTTATCTTTTATTGTCTCTATTAATAATATTAGAGAAGCATCTGCCGAGGAAGCAATGAGCGGCATTCCAGTAGAGAACCAACAAGATGATTGTTGTGGTACTGGCGGTGGCTCTGGTTGTGGATGCTAACTATATAACGGCTTCTGCCTCTTCGGCACAAGCTTTTAAGACAGCCACCCTTTTAAAAACATTAAGCGTCAACGCTCTCATCACTGGAGAGGTTGGAGTTGGAAAAAAAAGTTTAGCTCGCTATATGCTTCCAAACGCTCCAATGCTTGATGCATCTAATTATGATGAAATATTGGCAACTCTTGAGAGTGCCAATAGCGTAATAATCACTAATTTAGAAAATTTGCCAAACACAAAAAAAGTATTAGATATTATTAGTGCTAATAACATAAGGGTTATTGCTACTGCTAAGAACTCCTATTATAATGAAGTTGCTGATAAAATTTTTAGTATCAAGCTTGATATTCCATCTCTACAAGAGAGACCAGAAGATGTTAAGCAATTAGTAGAAAAATTTGCAAAAGAGGCGTCTCTTTTATTTGGTCCAAAAGATGAGTTTAATGCTAAAAATTTTAAACCTGATTTGAGTCAAAACTCTAACTCCTTAAGAAAACAGGTTATGATAAATTATCTTTTACAAAATGTAAGTGAAAATGAGTTGATTGAAATTATTGAAAATTACCTTGTTGAAAAGCTGGGTTCTAACAATGATTATAAAAACTTTTTATATCTATACGAAGTACCGCTTGTTAGAGCAGGGCTTCAAAGATTTAAGTCTCAGTTGCAGTTATCTGATAAACTTGGTTTAAACAGAAATACACTTAGAAAAAAAATAGCTGATAATAGCAAGTATTTATAAAAAGGATGAAAATGAAAAAAATAGCAATTATTTTTGCAGGTCAAGGTTCTCAAGCAACAGGAATGGGAAAAGATTTTTACGATAACTCAGAGTTGGCAAAAGAGATGTTTGAAGAGGCTGGCAAAAGAGTCGGATTAAAATTTGATGAGTTGATTTTTGGTGAGCATGACCTCTTAAATCAAACGGCATACACACAGCCGGCAATACTTCTGGTTCAAATGGTAGCCTATCGACTATTTAAGGAAAAATGTCCTGATTTAAAAGCTGAGCTATTTTTAGGTCATTCATTAGGTGAATTTTCTGCCCTTTGTGCGAGCGGCGCAATAAATTATGTAGATGCTGTTGAATTGGTTCACAGACGCGGTCAGCTTATGCAGGATGCATGCACTGATATTGAAGCCGGTATGATGGTTGTTATGGGTCTTGAGGATGAGAGCGTTGAGAAGATTTGCTCTGATGCTCAAAAGGACGGGAAAAAAGTTTGGCCTGCAAACTATAATCAAGACGGACAGCTTGTTGTTGCAGGAATGAGAGCTGATTTGGCATCGTTAGAGCAGACATTCAAAGATGCGGGTGCAAAAAGAGCACTTCTGCTTAATATGTCTGTTGCTAGCCATTGCGAGCTCTTATCTGCGGCACAAACCCCGCTTAAGAGTTTGATGGAGGGGATGATTGAAGATAATTTTGAAGCCCCGATAATCTCAAACGTAACAACAGCACCATATGCAACTAAAAAAGAGGCTGTTGAGCTTTTAACCGAACAGTTGGTAAAGCCTGTTAAATATAAGCAGTCAATCCTTGCAATAGCAGATAGCGTTGATATTGCAATAGAGTTTGGAAACGGGACTACTCTTAAAGGTTTGAACAAAAGAATTGCACCAAATTTGGAGACTTACAATATCTCAGATATGAAATCTCTGCTTGAAGTTGTAGAACAAATCTGCAAATAAGATGAGAATAACATTAGCTCAGACATCACCGAAATTAAATCGTTCCAATTTAGAAGATATAGTTTCAATAATTAATACATGTAAAAATGAAACTGATTTAATTGTGTTTGCTGAGCTCTCTTTAAATGGCTATCTGCTTCAAGACAAGCTCTATGAAGACGCTTGGTATATAAGTGAGCTGGATGTTTTAAAAGATTTAAGCAAAGATGTTGATATAGTTGTCGGTGCGGCTATAAAAGAGGGAACTGATTTTAGAAACTCAGCGCTCTATTTTTCTAGTGGCATGCTTTTATCAAAACATGATAAAGTCCACCTCCCTAATTACGGGATGTTTGAAGAGGCCAGATATTTTAAAGCAGGTAATTTTTTTGAGAGTTTTTCTAGTAGTTATGGAAAAATATCTATGGTGGTATGTGAAGATTTGTGGCACAGCAGCGTTCATGAAAAACTAATAGCTGAAAAACCAAATTATATTATTGCGCTTGTTGCTTCTCCTGCGCGCGGCTTTAGTGATAGCGGACTCGAAATCGAAGATAAGTGGTATGAGATTATAAAAACTGTAGCACTAGAGTGCAGAGCAAAGCTTATATTTGTAAACAGGGTCGGTTTTGAAGATGGACTTGGCTTTTGGGGCGGAAGCTGTATAGTCAATGAAGAGGCAAGTATAATTTATAAGCTTTCGCGTTATGAAAAAGCAATAAAAACATTTGAGATATAAGGAAAATAGATGAAAATAGCAATAATGGGAGCGATGCCGGAAGAGATCTCTCCTATACTTGAAAAAATTGGTTCATATAAAACTACTAAATATGCAGGAAACAAATATTATGAAGCATCATACAGGGGCGTTGAGCTAGTTATTGCTTACTCAAAAATTGGAAAAGTATTTTCTACTCTTACCGCTACAACTATGATTGAGCATTTTGGGGCACAAAAGCTTCTGTTCTCCGGTGTTGCCGGAGCTATATCGTCAACTCTTAAGGTGGGAGATTTGATAGTTGCTACCAAGTTGGCTCAACATGATTTGGATATTACGGCTTTTGGTCATCCATACGGTTATGTTCCTGAGGGAGCAGTATTTATCGAAGCAGACAAAGAGATGATAGAGATGAGCAAGGATGTGGCAAAAAGCATGGGCAAAATCGTTCAAGAGGGAATTATCGCCACGGGAGACCAGTTTGTAGCAAATAAAGAGAGAAAGAACTGGATAGGAGCTACATTTGGTGCCGATGCACTAGAGATGGAGGGCGGAAGTGTTGCTGTTGTCTGCAGCGCACTAGAAATCCCATTTTTCATTCTTCGTGCCATAAGCGACGCTGCCGACATGGACGCAAGTTTTAGCTTTGATGAGTTTTTACATACAAGCGCAAAAGAGAGCGCTGAGTTTGTTATGAAAATGGTTGACAAGCTTGCAGATTAAACTTTCAAAAAAAATTATGAGCAAACTCGGCAAAACAAACGCTGAGTTTGAGTTAATAGAAGAGGGTGATAAGATTTTAGTAGGGCTTAGCGGCGGAAAAGATTCACTGACAATGGTTCATGCACTGCGTGAACAGCAACGCCGCGCTCCTTTTAAATTTGAGTTTATTGCCGTAACTGTTTCGTATGGCATGGGTGAAAATTTTGATAAACTTACTGCACACTGCAGAGAGTATGATATTCCGCATGCTATTCATGACACGCAAATTTATGATTTAGCGGAGGAGAAAATAAGAAAAAACTCCTCATTTTGTAGCTTTTTCTCTCGCATGAGAAGGGGTTCTCTTTACAGTGCAGCTGAAAAACATGGCTGTAACAAAGTAGCACTCGGCCACCATATGGATGATGCGGCAGAGAGTTTTTTTATGAACTTTATCTATAACGGACAGATGCGTTCACTTGCCCCAAAATACAGAGCCGAAAATGGTTTGATTGTGATTCGCCCGCTAATTCAAATGAGAGAGAGACAATTGGCTGCTTGTGCAATTGATAACGAAATGCCGACAATCGGCGACGAAGCATGTCCTTCAATGAGATTTGATGTAAAAATGCCACATGCTAGAGCACGCACAAAAGAGATGCTTAAAAATATGGAAAAAGAGTTCCCGTCACTTTTTACAAGTCTAAATGCAGCTTTTAAAAATATATCAGAAGATAGCTTCTTTGAGAAAGAGAAATTTAATATTTAGATTTTATTTCAAAACATGGCTATATTTAAATCTATCATATAATCTAATATGCTATTATACATTTTTGATTTTAGAATAAGTGCAAATATAAAATAGCATATAAAAAATAGGTAAGGAAAAGTTTATGGGAAGAGCTTTTGAGTATAGAAAAGCATCAAAACTAAAAAGATGGGGAGCAATGTCAAAATTGTTTCCAAAACTAGGAAAAATAATTACAATGGCTGCCAAAGAGGGTGGAATTGATCCTGATATGAACGCTAGGCTTCGTACGGCAATTGTCAACGCTAAAGCCGAAAATATGCCAAAAGATAATATAGAAGCGGCAATTAAGAGAGCTACGTCAAAAGATACGGCAAGTATGCTTGAGGTTAGTTTTGAGGGAAAAGCCCCACATGGCGTGCAACTTTTTATAGAGTGTATGACTGACAACAATACTAGAACTGTTGCTAATGTTAAAAATATACTTACAAAACATGGGGCAGAGATGCTTATAAAAGGATCTCTGGAGTTTATGTTTGACAGAAAAGCACTCTTTGAATTTCCTCTAAAAGATGGTATTGATTTAGAAGAGCTAGAATTAGAGTTAATTGATGCTGGATTAGAGGAGATAGAAGCAGAAGACGGTGTTGTTATAGTAACAGCTGACTATAAAAGCTTTGGTGCAATAAACAGTGCGCTAGAGAATATGGGCATAGAGATCACAAAAGCAGTTCTTGAGAGAATGGCAACATCTCCAATATCACTTACAGAGCAACAGCAAGCTGATATAGATAAGATTTTAGATAAACTCGAAGATGATGAGGATGTGCAGAAAGTATTTACGAATATAGCGTAGTTAGGTAACTAACTAGCTATAGTAAGGAAAAAAAATAAAATTTCTTCTATTTCTTGCCTGTAACAGCATTCCCCATATCCCACATGGGTAGAAATATACCAAGAGCAAGTAGAAGAACCATACTTGCAAGAATTAATAACATAATCGGCTCGATTGCTTCTGAGAGGCCATCGATAATAGCATCGAATCTCATTTTATAGTACTGCGCAACTTTGCTTACCATAGCGTCCAGAGTACCACTATCCTCCCCTGCGCTAACCATTTGAATAATCATATTTTCAAATAGTTTTGTATCTTCTAATCCTTCATGCAAAGAGGAGCCTTTTTCAACAGCAAATCTAACTGATGAAAGTTTAGCCTTTAGAGGAAGATTGTCAATCATAGATATTGAAGTGTCGAGTGCTTCAGCGATTGGAATACCTGCACGAATTAGCTCTGAAAAAACAAGAGTAAAACGGCTAAGGGTTGCAAACATAATAATATTTTTAATAAGATATGTTTTTAGTAAGACTTCATGCCAGCCATACCTGATCTCTTTGTAGTTATTTATTAAGTACTTAAAGATTGCAAAAGAGACAACTAAAACAGCCAATACGTATAATCCGTAGTTGTTAAATAGATGTTCAAGTTTTAGTAAAATTAGAGTAGGCAGAGGTAGTTCCGCATGTAATTTTTCAAACATACTCTTAAAATTTGGAACAACATAAGAGATTAGAATTGTAAATGCAATCGCCATTGCAATCATAACGTTTCTCGGATACGCCATTGCTTTTTTAAATTTAACAAAGTTTGCACGAATCTCTTCAAGCATATCAGCAAGTGAATAGAGTGCATCATCTAGATTACCTGTTTTTTCGCCAAGCTGAACCATAGCAATAGCTAAATTGCCAAGTTCAAAACGAAAATTTTCCATGGATTTAGAGAGTGAATGTCCAGAGTTAATATCTTCTGCTAGTTTGCTAAAAACAAGTTTTAAATTTTCATCAGTTGTTGATTTTGCAATTTCACTGAGTGAATCGTAAATTGATATACCCGCATTTGTCATAACTGCCAGTTGCCTAACAGATGCAATCAACGCATCAGGTCTTATTTTTCTTTTTTTAACATTGCTTAACAAATTTGCTTTAAATCTTTTAAATTGAGCTTCCAGTGGTTCTTGCTCTTCTGAAATTTTAATTATAATTCCAGCGTGCTTTAGTTTTGTAAGCTCATTAGCCTGTTTTCTATCTTCAGCATACATTCCAATCTGTTCTTTTTTACCCTTTGTGAGTATAGTCGCTACAAAGTATTTCATTATTTTGCCACCCTTAAAATTTCTTCTAAACTTGTAATACCAGCAAGAGCCTTGTTGATACCGTTTTCAAATAACCCTACAAATCCGTCCTCAACCGCTTGGGCATGTATCAACTCAATTGATGCATTTTTTGCAATAAGAGATGAGATTTTTTCGTTAACAACTAAAACCTCGCATATCATCTCTCTTCCCATATATCCGGTCTCATTGCACTCTTTACAACCTTTCCCAATATAAAATTTACTATCTGGCGGAACTAAATGTTTGAGTTCCTCAAGTGATGATACTGAAACTTTTTCTTCCGTTTTGCAGTTTAGGCAAATTTTCCTTACAAGCCTTTGAGCCTGTATTGCAACAAGAGAGCCGCTGATAAGATATGGGGCAATACCCATATCCACCATACGAGTAACTGCACTTATTGAATCATTCGTATGCAGCGTAGAAATTACCAAGTGACCGGTCAATGCAGCTTTTATAGCTATCTCAAGTGTTTCCGAATCACGAATCTCACCAATCATTATCTTATCAGGATCTTGTCTTAGTATTGAGCGAAGAGCTGCAGCAAAAGTAAGACCAACTTTTGGATTAACTTGGACTTGTTGGATAAGATTCATTCTATACTCTACCGGATCTTCAACCGTAATAACTTTATCTTCAACATTTCTAAGTTCATTTAAAGCACCATATAAAGTTGTAGTCTTACCGCTTCCTGTCGGACCGGTTACAAGTATGATACCGTAAGGAGTTTTAAGCGCTTTTAAAAATTTTTGATAGCTAAGACTGTCCATTCCGGCATCTTCAAGCCTAACAAGGGCTTTTTGTTTGTCAAGCACCCTCATAACAATAGATTCACCATACAAAATTGGAAGAGTAGATATACGGAAGTCATACTCTCTGGAGCTGACCATAGTTGAAAAACGCCCATCTTGCGGTTTTCTTTTCTCCGCAATATCAAGGTTTGCAAGCAACTTAAGTCTAGAAGCAAGAGGAGGGTAGATATCCTTTTCAAAAATAAATATTTCTATCAATTTTCCGTCAATACGAGTTCTGACTACACAATTCTTTTCTGTCGGCTCAATATGCACGTCACTTGCGCGATTTTTAATACATGCATTTAAGATAACATCAATCAAAAGAAGAATAGAAGAGGCCTCTTGCTGCTCTTCTATGGAGTTGATAGAATTTAACTCATCTCTTATTTTTTTTACTAAACCCTTTATGCTGTCTTTTAGTTCTACTTTAAAAAGATATGACTCAATCTGTCTTTTAGTTGCTACCGCTATTTTAATCGGTTTTTTTGGAAAGAGTCTCTGTATTGATTCCTGCGCTTCAATATTAAGAGGGTCACAAAAAGCAATTGTAATACTAAACTCATCTTCTGAAATTGGAAAAGCATTATATTTTTTAAGTTGGGCAAGTGATACTTTTTCAGTAAGTCTATAATCCATATCTATTGAATCTAAATCAAGAAATTGGACATTTTGTTTTTGAGCCAATTTAACTAGAATATCTTTTTCTTGGATGTAATCGTAGTCATTAATAATTGAGAGGTCATACTCACCGCTCTGAATTTTGTCAACAATGAAGCGCACAAGCCTATCCATTGTCATAAATCCAGATATAGTAATGTCCCTAAGAATCAAGTTACTGTCAAGACCTTTGGCAATTAGCCTATCGACCTGACTCTTCATTATGGAGCCATTTGCCAATAAATCAGATGTTATTCTATCCATAATGCCTCCTACCAATAAATATGTTTTTTAATACTAATCGAATTATAAAACTCTTCAATAACCATTTTATCTATTTTACCATCTTTTAAAATATAAAGTTTATATTTTAACTGTTTGTCATTTTCATCCTCAAAAATATAAAACTCTTTTTGTTCATTGTTTTTCATTTTAGTGTATAGATCAAAAACTTTAGATAAAACATAATCAGTAGTCGGTAAATTTAGAGAAGATATGTCATAGTTGTCTAGGAGCACATGGTATAGAAGTTTTTTTTGCATAAGTATAATGGAAAAATATGCAGCATTTGAGCGTGATTCTTTTGCAAGCTTAAGGGTTGTAGTTGGTACTGATAAGCGGTCTATATAGTCCGCATTAAGGCAGGCAAATGCATAAAGTGACACATACTCTTCATCATTTCTATAGTTTTCAAAATTATTAAAACCAATATTGCAAACTTCCTCGTATTTTTTGCCTTGGTAAAGGTTAAGCATATCTTGTTTTATGCTAGCGTATAAGTTTATTGATATTAGTATTATTAGTGCTATTTTCATTTGAATTTTCCTGATGAAATTTCATCTAAAAGCTGTTTTGCTTGTGAAGAATGAGAGTAAGAAATATATCTTTTTAGAGTATCAATCGCTTCTTCTTTTTTGTTCATTTTAACTAATGACTTTGAAAATATTATCCAACTCTCCTCTATATTGTTGTTTATTTCATTAGTAATTAATGCATAATTGTATGCTTGTTCATAGTTGCTCAACTGATAATATTTTTTTGCCACAAATAGACTTAATGCTGGATTGTGGTTTACATTAAATCTTTTTACAACCTGTGAAACATCATCTTGTTCATCTTTTCTAGCTATGTTAATAGGGGTCTTTTTATCAATATTTATGGTAACTTCTTCAACCTTTTCTACTTTTTTTGGCACTATTTTTTCTTCTTGCTTTTTTTCTTCTTGTTTTATATCAATGGTTACTTCTTTGGGTAGCTCTTGAGCAGTGTTAATAGTTTCATTTTTATAATAAACTTGATTGTTTGAGCCAATTTTCCCTATAAAATCCAATGAAGGAGAGAGTGAAACTTTTTCTTGTTTTTGTTCAGCTTTTATATCTTCTTTAGCTGTAGCCGGTTCTATTGCTGCTTCCTGTACTGTTTTTTGTTCTACTTCTTGAAGTGTCTCATTTTTTTCTTTAGTTGCAGATACTACTTCGATTTTTTGCACAACAACAGGCTGCTTTTGTTCTTCTTTTTCAATATCTTCTTCTATTTTAGAGTTATATAAAATAAAAGAAGTTATAGAGATAACAGCAACGGTTACAGAAGCAAATATTACAAAATATGGTGTATAAGATTTTATCTTATATTTTTTATGTCTAGCTTCTAGATCGTTAACATTAAGCATCGATTAGCCCTGTATGAATAGCAGACATCTCTATAAATTTAGTTGAGATTTCGCTTGTATTTATTTTGTTTGGATTGTTGTTTGCATAATATACATATATATCAAATAGCGTATATATTAGTTTGTTTACATCTCTGTAGTTTCCGTCTGTCAGTTTATGAACTAAATTTATTGACTTTTGTGTAAACATACTTGCCGTATCTATGCAGTTTACCTTCATGAGTTTTTTTTGAATATATATTTTTAGTTCTGTAGTTGAGGCATTTTCGAGTTTGATGCTCTCCCAAATCCTAGTTTGAAAGTGCTCTTTTGCAATAATGTCCTCTTTTTCTGTTTTATGAAGAGCAATTACAAATTTTACTTTTCTTGTATCCGATAAAAGTCTGATTTTTTCCATCATAGGTGTTGAGTAGAGCTGTGCCTCATCAAGCAATATTAATGGTATTGTCGTTCCAATAAGCTCTCTGTTTTCTACAACTTTTATAAATTGTGTAAAGTTTAGTTCACCTTCATAGCTTATTCCATATAAATCCTGTGCAAGTATTTTGAAAAACTCATTCTCGTCTAAAATAGGAGTTTTATAGAGACATACCTTTTGTGAAGAGACTAGATTATGGTGAAGTTTCGATAAAAACATACTTTTACCAGTTCCCGGTTTGCCATATAGAAGAACCATCTTTAGTGGTTTTTCTATAGAGTCTTTTAGAGATTGATAAATAGTCGATACTCTTTCAAGCTGGATGTAATCTTTAGCGTTAACCGTATCTAAAAAAACATCCCTAGAGTTTTCATAGATACTTGGCTTCAATTTTCCTCTTTTATGCTATCTTTTGTAGTATTGATGGATTCTTTGGCATTTAGTAAAATTTTATCAGACAGACCTTGGTAACCTAAATCTGATAGAGATAATTCTTTTTTTCCTTTCGCAATAATATGCGGCTCAATAACAATGACGAGTTCTTGCGTCATCTTCGATTTACTTTCATATTTAAATAGGTAATTTAATATAGGAATATCACCAAGAATAGGCACCTTATTCATGTCAAGAACGTTACTTGTGTTAATTAAACCGCCTAAAATAATACGATTTCCATCCTTTACGGTTACAACTGACGAGAGTTGGCGGCGACGAAGGTCAGGCGGCATAGTTCTATCCACCCCTTCAACTGCTGATATATCACTTACTGTTTCAGAAAGAGAAGGATTAATTTTAAGAGTAATCATATTGTCATCTGAAATCTCAGGAGTAATATCTAATAAGACACCTGCAAAAACTGATTGAAGATCCTCTTCAGTAGTAGTTGCGTTAAGACTTGTGCCACCTGTTATACCTGTAGTTGTAATTTTGTAAAAATATTCTGTTCCTGCAGTGATTAGTGCAGGTTGATTGTTAAGTGTCAAAACCTTTGGATTGGATATCGAGCTTACATCACCTTGAGTTTTAAGAAATTTTATAACTTCATTTAAGCTGCCTTTTGCTCCCAGGCGAAAAACACTAGCAGTTGTGCGGCCAGTTGGTGACGAACCATAGCTCGTAAATTCTGTTCCAGTATTTAAAGGAGTGGATGTGAATTCGCCAACATCGCTTGAGTTGACATAGTCAAAACTTAAATCAATATTTTGAAGCTTATAAAGTTGTGACCAGTCGACACCTGTAGTTTTGCCATCGCTTAGCGTAACTGACAAGATTTGAACATCTATAAGAACTTGAAGCTGTACTTTGTCTTGAAGTTTTTTAAGATAAGACTCTAATCTCTCCATCTGCTTAACAGTTGCAGTAACTGTTATAATTCCGGCATTTTTATTTATAATAGGAGCCTGTGCCACATATACATCTTGCGGCCTGTTTAAAACTTCTCGAAGCTCTAAATCTAGCTGATTCCAAAACTGCACCTCATCAGAACTATCGACTTTCATTCCTGATTTGCCGGCAGCACCACCGCCTTTTTCCTCAGTATTAGTACCTGTAGTGGTTCCAGTTGTAGAAGATGTACCAGCTCCCTCTGATGAGAGTGTTATGTTTGTTTTTGATTCGCTCTTTCTTTGTGAAAGAATATAATCAATATTAAACATCTTAGTATCAAGATATGAAATTTTTAAAATATTATTTTCAAGAGTATACGCAAGGTTATTCTCTTTTAGTACAATATTGAAAACTTCGTCTATTGTTAGGTTGTTTAGATTTGTTTTATTTAAATTAGAATCTAAAAACTTTTGAGCATTGGGATCAGTAACAATAATACTAAAACCACACTCATCACTAAGCTGTTCTATAAAATCTATTATTTTAGTGTTTTTTGTAGAACTAATGCTAAATAGTTCATAAGAACAGTCAGCCAAAGCACTGCTTGATAAAAGAAGCGTGAAAAGCGTTGTACACATTGTTGTTTTTATAAGTTTCATAAATCTGCCCTACTTATTTTTGAATTTTAGAGTTTGTTTTTTACTAGATGTTGACAAGATAAGCTCTTTGTCGCCTTTTTTTAGAGTCACAGAATTTTTGCTGACATCAGAAACGGTATAGCTACTTATTGTGTCGCTCTTTTTGTACCAACTGCCATTAATCATAGCTTTTGAGTTGATAATTACACTTAAATCAAAGCTGCCGCTCTTCGTAGTATTTTCATCCGGAGGACAAACTTTCTGCTTAAGAACAGATGGCTTCGCCGCTGTCACCCTAGTGCCAGATGCTGAAGAAGCAGCGCCCTTCTCTTTTGTTTTTGGATTATTCTTTTCCAAAAAAATAAAAGGATCGCCAACCCCTAAAATGCTAACGCTCTTTCTCGGAGGTTTAATAGCCTCAATCTGTTCATCTACCCACTCTAGCTCTGTGGCAAAAAGAGTACTACTTAGAAAAACTGCCAGTAGTGTTATTAATGTTGTTTTCATTAGTAAGTAATCCCCCAAACTGAAATCTTAATTTTCGTGTTTAGTGCATCTTGAGCTTTTACGTCCAAATCATGAACATCTACAACCAGCTCGCTCTGCTCTAAAGAATTAATGAACTTCACTGTATTTAAAAAGTTTCCCTTAACATCAAGAGAGATATCCAACACATGACCAAAAGCTGACTCGTTGTTCAATGAATATGTGTTAACAAAGTTAATAATTTTCATGTTGTGCTCTTTAGCATGTATGGATATGGAGTTAAGATATTTACCCCAAGCCACTTCATCATATATTAATGATGATATTGCCTCTATCTTCTCTTTAATATACTTATTCGTATCTCTTTGAGTTACCAACTCACCCTCTAGTGCTATAATGTCCTGTCCTAGTTTAACTACCGTTGCTTCTGTGTTTACCTTCAGGTAAATTTTATCGGCATCTATCTTTGTGGTAATTTGCGTCACCTTGTCTTTTATGACATTAAACTCTTTAGCGGATAGGTCATAAAATGGATAAGCCAATGCACCTAAAATGGCAATTATCATTATATAAACTATATAAACATCTTTTTGAGATTTTTCCTTAAAGAAATTATCAATTCTTTGTAAGGTCTCTTCAATCATTAATTTGAAATTCATAATAGATTCACCTTTAATTCACCAAAGTACAACTTCTCTTCTGTTTTATATGATATCTCATTAATAGAGAAGTGAAATTTTCCTTCATAGGTTTTAGTTAGATACTTAATCAAATCAGTAATCTTTTTATCGTTAGAAGAGACTAAACCAAACTTAAACTCTTTTGAGGTGCTGCTTTTATCTGCTATTTCCGTCTCTGAATAGAAAGCAGTTTCTAATTTGACATCGTAGCCATTCAACTCTTTTGTCAATATCTGTAAAAGGTTAGCCTTCATCGGGTAATTAACTTTTACATCATGAATTTTTATGAGTGTATTTTTCTTGTCAACATACTCTTGCTGCGCCTGAGCTAGAAGTTTTGACACAGCCTCCTTCTCAGCCTCTTTGCTTTTTATAGTTGCTTCCCTTGTTATTTTAATGTTATGAACACTCTTATACTCTTCCTCTAAAAGTGTATATTGTAATGTCTGAGCATATGTAAGCGTCCAATATGATACTGGGTATAAAAAAGCAAGCACTAAGGAAGCCGCAGCTATTAATATAGCGCGTCCGCTCTCCCTTTGTGTAAATTTTGGAGGACGATGATATGTAGTAAAGTTACACTCATATCTCTCATTTTCAGGAAGAGTAGTGTAGATCTGCATAAGATAGTGAAAATGATCAATGTGAGTATCTTCGCTTTTAAATCCATAGTTAAAATTGAAACTGCTGCTTTTAATGCTAAGTTCTACTTCGGCCATCTCATCTATTTCAGTAATGGTAGAAAGCTGAGTATCTATGTACACACACTCTATTTTATCTATATCTAAAGCTCTTTTTACATACGTTAAAATATCATTAATGTTTGCAAATATCTCTTTATAGAGCTTTATAATATCCGTTTTGTAACTATTGTTAGTGGTTTTAAGGTCCTCATTTGATAGAAAGTGAATAAAATCCTCATATTCAACCATCTCTCCATGAATCTCACAAAATCTCTCATGCATCTGTAAGAATGAATAATTTATAGATTTTGTATAAATAAACTCTTTTTCATTATATATAGTTATAGAAGTATCATTCTCTTGGAAGTAGATAAAACAGTGAACGCCGTTATCTTGTATAATCTCTCTAGAATAAAGTGACTTTAGCAATAGAGGAGAGGGAATGATATAGTCTATGTATTTAATTTTTTCAACTGCATTCTTAAATATATCATTAACTGTTACCGGGTCTATTATAAATACGTGGAAGCTTCTGTTGCTTTCATCTAGGCTACCAAAAGTTTCTATATATTCTATTTGATACATTATGGCTTGATCAAGCCCAAGCTCATCATATGCCTTATTGTAAATAGCATCATACAAATCTTCATCTGGAATATTTTTGCTTATAACAATATGGCTGTTAATAAAGCTTTTTGTATTCAAATAAGAGATTACATACTGTTCTTTACTGTATTCAGGTGATGTGGTTACATTTAAAGAACTTGCAACTGCACTGACATATGTATTTTTGTATGGATTAATAGAAAGTACACTAGAGAAAGAGTGTTGTTCTTTTTTACTCATTTTGCATTATCCTGTCTAAAATGAATTTTGGACATAGCACAAAATTCATTATTTTTATAAAACTCAATTCTGTAGACTAAGTCGTCTACGTCAATGGAGAATTTTTTGTCAAAATCTTGAAGCTTAATGTTTATACCACTCTCATCAAGACGACCAACTGCTTTGTAACCAATAATATTCGCACGATAACCATCTTTTTTAACGATATTAAAATCGTCATTTACAAAAAAATCTGAAGTTTCACCTAATGAAATTTTAACTCCATCGGCTACAACTTCAAACTCTTCTGTACAAGACTCTCCCTGCTTAAAATATTGTGGACCGAGAGTTGTAATTTTTTTATTGCCTATGTAAACAACAAAACCCCCACTCTCTTTAACAACACTTCCTAGCGGGTTAGAAAACTTAAATACATTACTCTCTGATTTTATCGGAATAAAGCTTAAAGATTTTTTTATGTTAGTTAAATTAATTGAAATATTGTTGTTTATATTTAAATTTCCATAAGTTTTCAGTATTTCATCAATATTTTGTTCGTTTAATTCAAATTCTCTTGTAAAAGAGATACCCATAATGTTCATAAACTCTTCTATCGCAAGGAGATGATAAAAAACTTTCTGAGAAAGTGAAGGCAAATTTTTACTGCTCTCTATTGCAAAAGCAGGTTTGTTGTTTGTAACTGCAAAATATGTAAGAGAGAGCTGCATAGCTTCATCATCAAATTTTGTGTTAGTATTTTTTACATCAAAAGTGTGATGCTCTTCTATAAGTCTTTTGTTTATTCTCTCTTTAACGTCAATAGCAATTGTATTTAAGTTTCCAAATGGCTGATTCTCGATTAAATCACATTGATCAATTACGCATGTTTGCCCCCATGCATTTGGATTGAAAATATTTCCTTTGTCCGTTTTTCTGTAAAACCCGTTGCCGTCATGTAAATTTAAAACTAAAGAGACATTTTTCTCGGTAATTATCTCTTTAATATTTTCAACAATTTTTTTATCTTTATCTCCACTGTTAATTATGGAGAATTTTCTGTTCATATCTCCGTTGACACCTCTGCTGTCTTTTTGGATGCTTTCTTGATTCAGGTTTGGAACTATCCAGAGGTTTTTTGAGTTTATTTTATATTGAGTTGCTAGTATTGATGCAGAAAAATATCCGCCCGGTTCATCACCATGTATTCCGCCTATAACAAGAAGAGTGGTGTTTGAGTCACTGTTTTCTTTTTTAATCAATTGAACATCTCCAAATATAGGAGTTAAAAAGATATTTAGAGCAAAAAACACTCCTATTAAAATATGTTTCATATATATATCTTTTATAGTTCGGTTAGTATTTTTATTTTTTTATTTTTATCAAATTCTACAATTAATGTTTTATTGCCTATAAACTCAAAGCTGTCAGATTTATAGAACTCTTTAAAGGTAATTTGATATATATTTGTACTGCCAGGATATGGTATAACGTTAATGTCATTAAATAAAATAGTTTTTTTCTCAGCTTTTTTAAAGACTCTTGTTTTGTAGCTCGTAAATTTTTCAATATCCATACCGTCATGTCTAACAAATTGAGTTGAATAGAAGTTTAGGTAATTTTCTATATCATCATAAAGCCAAGCATATCTCCAAGAGTAGAGCTGTGCAAGTATTGAAGATAGTGTCTCTTTTGAGACATTTGTTTTAACGCTTGAGTCATTTATGATAATAAGAGTTTTTGATATGTCTATATTTCTGTCTAAACATTCAATACTTGAGTTGTTTATCGCAATACATCCTCTTGTAAACGAATCTCTGTCTTCTGATGGAAGACCATGTATCCATATTCCAGAGCCATTTCTTCCTCTGTAAGAGTCATATAGATTTGGGTATGATGTTACAAAAGCAAAAGGACCATAAAAAGGGTCCAGATTTGTCTCTTTGGAGAGCTTTTGAACTATTTGATAGATTCCTACAGGAGTTTTTAAATCTCCCTCTTTTGTTTTATCGCCTTTTAGTTTCCCGGTAAAAGCGCTGTATGTTTTTTTAAATTTAAAACTTTGGTTTTGGTCGGTAGAGTATAGGTCTAGCGTTGATTTTGATTTATCGCAGGCAAGAACGTTAAGATAAGATTCTATGTAGCCAAACGTTGTATCTTTTGTAACTAGGTAACTGCTCCAATACTCCTCTTTTGATAGTTCTAAATCCATCTGTTTTTCAATGTCAGCAACGCCGTTAACTCTATAACTAGTCAATATATTGCTAGCAAAAATATTTAAGCTTATTAAAATAAGTAGTAATAATTTCATGATATATAACCTATCTCTTGCAGATATGATTTATCTTTCGTCCACCCTTTTTTTACAACAACCTGTAAATCAAGATAAACTTTTTTCCCGCTGAGCATCTCTATCTTCTCTCTGGAATACTTCCCGATTCTTTTTATTCCTTCTCCGCCTTTGCCAATGATAATCCCCTTTTGAGACTCTTTTTCTACAATGATGGTAGCAATAATTCTGTCTATATTTTTCTCTTCATATATCTTGTCTATTAAAACGTCTGATTCATACGGAATTTCATCGCTGACGTTTTGAAATATACCCTCTCTGATAAATCCTGCATATATATCTCTTACTAACTCACTTGTCAAATCCTCTGGATCAAAAAGAAACGGAGACTCCGGCAAAAGTTTTGATATTGTTTCAAGCAGGTCTTTATGCCCGACTTTTTTAGGTACCGCCATTGGAATAAGAGCTTCAAAATGGTCTGAAAATTGGCTATATTGAGCTATTTTTTTAAATAGTTTTTCTTGAGTAACCTGATCTATTTTGCTTAATACTATTATATGTTTAATTTTAGAGTTATTTAGTTTTAAAAATTTTTCATAATGCTCAACACTGTCTGTCACTGGAGCCAGATATACAATCAAATCACAGTCACCCATAGCCTTTAGAGCTTCATCAAGCATAAACTGATTTAAAACTTTCTCTCTCTCATGCAGACCTGGAGTGTCAACAAAAATAATTTGTGTGTTTTCATGCATAACAATCGCATTTGATCTTTTTCTGGTTGCATTGGCTTTTTGGCTAACCATCGCGATGTTTTCGCCTAAAAGAGAGTTCATAAGAGTACTCTTTCCAGCGTTTGGACGACCTATCAGAGAGACAAAACCCGCATGGGTTTCTTTAGTAAAGCCGGCTTTAGTCATATTTTTTCCTATAAGATATATCTTGATAAGTCATCGTTTTCGACGACAGAATCCAATTTTTCATGTACAAGTTTTGCAGTGACGATAAACTCTTTGTCTTTGTACCCATCCGCATTAAAACTTGCATCTTCCAAAACTCTCTCTAGCACGGTATGAAGCCTTCTTGCTCCAATGTCTTCAGCTATTTCATTTGCTCTGTGAGCTAACTTTGCAATAGCTCTGATTGCCTCGTCTTCAAAAATAAGTTTCATTCCTTCAACACTTAAAAGCGCTTCGTATTGTCTAAGCAAGGAGTTTTTTGTTTGAGTAAGTATTTTATAGAGAGTATCCTCAGTCAGAGATTCAAGCTCGACTCTTAGCGGAAATCTGCCCTGAAGCTCAGGAATTAAATCGCTCGGTTTGCATAGATGAAATGCGCCTGCTGCAATAAAGAGGATATGGTCGGTATTTATTGCTCCATACTTTGTGCTTACGCTACTTCCCTCGACGATAGGGAGTAAATCTCTTTGAACTCCCTCTTTGCTCGGGTCATTTCTGCCCTGTGATTTTTCACTTATAGCAATTTTGTCAATCTCATCCAAAAATATTATTCCGCCGCTCTGTGCACGTCTTAGCGCTTCGGACTGAATATGTGTAGAATCAAGAAGTTTCGCGCTCGCCTCATTTTTTAAGATGGCTTTTGCGTCCCTTACGGTCACCTCTTTTTTATTATCCTCTTTATTCATCTGAGAAAAAACTCTCGAGAAAGACTCTTGAACCTTTGCCATCTCCGGAGGAAGATTGGTGTCGTTAAACTCTACATGTATCTTTTCAATCTCAAGCTGTATGATTTTATCATCCATCTCGCCTGAGATAACTCTCTCCTCCATAATGCTTAAAAGTCTCTGGTAATCATCTTTTTTGCTCTCGCTGGCACCAAGCGGAAGAGGTGGCAGAAGCTTCTCGACTATCTTATTTAAAACATAGTTCTCTATCTTCTCTTTGTTCTCTTCCTCTTTTTCTGCTTTTACGATGGCGATGGACGCAACAACCAAATCCCTAATCATTGATTCTACATCTCGTCCGACAAAACCGACTTCGGTATATTTGCTTGCTTCAACTTTGATAAAAGGAACTTTCATCATCTTTGCCAAACGTCTGGAAATTTCTGTTTTTCCGACACCGGTTGAGCCTATCATCAATATGTTTTTCGGCATTATGTCGTCTTGAATCTCGGGAGGAAGCTGCATTCTTCTGTATCTTGTTCTAAGTGCGAGTGCTATAGTTTTTTTAGCGTTGTTTTGTGAAATCACGTATCTGTCTAAATATTCAACTATCTCTTTTGGTGTTAGATTCACTTATCTTCTCCGATGAGTGTGAGAGTTTTAATGTTGTGGTTTGTGTAGATGCATAAATCAGCTGCAATTTTAAGGCTCTCGCGTACAAGCTCCTCTTCATCAAGATTTGCATGTTTCTTTAGAGCGCGAGCTGCAGATATTGCGAAGTTTCCGCCACTCCCTATGGAAGCTATCTCTCCGTCTTCAGGCTCAACTACATCGCCATTGCCTGTTAAGATAAAAATATGTTCATTGTTTAACACTATCATCATGGCTTCAAGACGGCGAAGAACCTTGTCTTTTCTCCAAGCTTTTGAAAATTCGACAACTGATTTTAAAATATCGCCTTTTTTTGCCTCTAAAAAATCTTCGAACATGTCAAAAAGATTAAAAGCGTCAGCCGTGCTTCCTGCAAAACCGGCTAAAATTTTACCGTTATGGAGTGTGCGGATTTTGGTAGCATTGCCTTTTAGGACACTGTTTCCAAAAGTAACCTGTCCATCTCCGCCGATTACTGCTTTGTTCTTGCCTTTGTATGCAAGTATGGTAGTTGCATCAAACATCTCTGTTTTTACTCACCCTGAACATCTACATGTAGAGTTGCGTGGATTGAATGACCTAGTTTTAGGTCAAGGTCATGCTCGCCGACAGTTTTAATAGATAGTTTATCGGTAATATGTTTTTTGTCAATCTCTATGCCATGCTGCTCTTGAAGTGCAAGGGCAACTTCATCTTTTGTGATTGAGCCAAAAAGGTGGCCGTTTTGACCGAGTTTTTTAGTAATTACAACTTCAGCTTTATCGAGTTTTGCAGCCAATTCTTTAAGGGATGCTATCTCTTCTTCTAAAGCTTTAGCATTTTGAAGCATTTCTTCTTTATGTTTAGCCAAAATTTCAGTAGTTGCATGTTTTGCAAAACCTTTTGCTATTAAAAAGTTTTGACCGTAGCCATCCTTTACCTCTTTAACTTCGCCAGCTTTGCCTAGAGTTTTTACGTCTTTAATCAATAGTACTTTCATCGTTTTTCCTTATCTCTCTATTTCGCCGCCATATGAAACTATTCCATATGATAAATTTCCTATTTTCGTATATCCCATATCTGAGAGAATTCTAGCACAGTGCGCACTTCTGCTTCCGACATGACAATATACAATTATATTTTCATCTTTTTTTAGTTTTGCGTCATCAAGCGCAGCAAAAAAACTGCTAGTAGGAACAAGTTTGTCAGCACCCTTGATATGACCCATCTGCCACTCCATATGTTCTCTTACGTCAACTAGTTTAAATGCTACCATGCCGAGATTTCTCGCTTCAAGAAGTGATACCAACTCATCTCCGTCTAGTTCACTTTGATTTAGCAATGTTGCCGCTTCATCTTTAGTCAGTCCACGAGAGTGCGTATGAACGACCTCTTCAATACCCATTTCAGCTTTTTTATTTGCTGCATACTCAGGTGTGCAGTAGATACCGCAGTGACAAACTCCATCCTCAGGAATCTCTCTCTCAATCGCAGGCTTGCACGGACAGATGCGATCTTCTACGCTTTTTGGTTTGCCATCAACTGTCTCAACCATAAAACATGGGCAAAAGCGCTTCCCGTACATCATCTTGTTTCTAGCAAGACCCATCTGCACGCCTTCATTAACCTCTGCTTGAGGATTGTAAACCCAGCCAAACTGCCTATTTACTTTGTCTGTAAACTCTATAGTTTTTTTCATCTCCACCTGAAACTCAGGTGAATTCATATCTATTTTTATTATGCTCATGCTATTTTCCTTAAGTGCTTATTTTCTAGCTTTGCCGGCAATTATAAATCTAAGAGCGTTTAGTTTAATGAAACCAGCTGCATCTTTTTGGTTGTAAACTTCATCTTTTTCAAATGTGCAGTATTCAGGATTGAAAAGAGTTTTTTTAGACTCTCTTCCGACTACCATTACATTTCCTTTATAGAGCTTTAGTCTGACCGTACCCTCTACGTGCTCTTGAGTTTTGTCGATTGCCGCTTGAAGCATCTCTCTCTCAGGGCTAAACCAGTAACCTTGGTAAATAAGTTTTGCATATTTTGGCATAAGCTCATCTTTTGCGTGTGCCGCTTCACGGTCTAGTGTGATAGACTCAATAGCACGGTGAGCTTTTAGCATAATCGTTCCACCAGGGGTTTCATAACATCCACGGCTTTTCATACCGACATATCTGTTTTCAACGATATCGGCTCTACCTATGCCGTGCTTATTTCCATATGCGTTGAGTGTTGCAAGGATGGTTGCCGGACTCATCGATTCACCGTTTATAGCGATAGGGTCGCCGTTTTTGTACTCGATAGTGATGTACTCCGGCGTATCAGGAGCATTCTCAGGAGAAGTTGTCCAAAGCCACATAGACTCTTCAGGCTCTGCATTTGGATTTTCTAAATGAAGTCCCTCGTAAGAGATATGAAGAAGATTTGCATCCATAGAGTATGGAGAGATTTTCGGGTTGCCGTTTTCGTCCATATGTTTTTGAGAAATCTCTATGCCATGCTCTTTTGCGTATGCAAGGAGTGACTCTCTTGAGTTCAAGTCCCACTCTCTCCAAGGAGCTATAACCGTGATATCAGGATTTAGTGCCAAATATCCAAGCTCAAAACGCACTTGGTCGTTTCCTTTGCCCGTTGCTCCGTGGCTCACAGCGTCAGCGCCGACTTTTTTTGCTATTTCTATCTGTTTTTTTGCGATAAGCGGTCTAGCTATTGAAGTCCCAAGAAGGTACTCACCCTCGTAAATGGCGTTTGCACGAAACATAGGAAATACATAATCTCTAACAAACTCTTCTTTGATGTCTAAGATGAAAATATTTTCAGGTTTAATCCCCATCGCCAAAGCTTTTACACGTGCAGGTTCCACCTCTTCGCCTTGCCCAAGATCGGCAGTAAAGGTCACAACTTCTGCGTTATAAACATCTTGTAGCCATTTAAGAATGATGCTAGTGTCAAGCCCGCCGGAGTATGCCAAAACTACTTTTTTAACTTCTTTTTTCATGATAAAACCTTTATGAGCAAAATAATTGCCGCGATTTTACTACAAAAAGTATTAAATAATGGTTAGCAAAAAATATTGTATGGTAAGTTTTACACTAGAAGGTAATGATTCGACGAAGATATTGGAGAGATTCAAAAAGGTATTTTATTTACCCTTTTGAATCAAAGAGAATCCCTGTTACTTCACGCATTTTTGGTAAAAAATCAGCCGCTTGTTCTGCCGGAAATCTTCTTATCATTTTGCTTGTTTCTGATTCTACAACAGATACAAAGAAGATATCTTGCGAGTCAACGCCAAATTTTATATTTGTGTTCATCGGTGCTAAAGCCCTGTTTAGCTCTTCAACTAAATCCTGAACCTGTTCCTTAGAGTTGATTTTTTGGGAACTGTTAGAGTTCTCCTTTTGCATCTCTTTAACAACATCAACCTGCTTCGGTTGTTGCACCTGCGCTTGCTCTTTCACAGCCTGCTCAGCCTGTGGTGATTTCATCTGTGATTGTT
The DNA here is from genome assembly GCA_041654255.1 of Sulfurimonas sp. Lineage (GTDB taxonomy): Bacteria > Campylobacterota > Campylobacteria > Campylobacterales > Sulfurimonadaceae > Sulfurimonas. Next base: position 89,682 of record JBAZDX010000002.1, on the reverse strand, counting down.
GCTGTCTAGCAACATTTGCTATGCCATCCATGACACCCTCCTCATTTTAAAGAATATGATTACACACCAAATCGGCACAAAAAAAAATAACTTTAGCAAATTTATAAAAAAAATAACTTTTTTATATTTTATATTTATGATAATCTTGCATTTATGAATGAGTATATAAAATTATTAAAAGCCGAGCCGGTCTTAAGAGGGCTCTCTGCCGTACAGCTAATCGCTTACTTTGGCGCATGGTTTAGCAACGTGGCTATCTACACGCTTCTTTTGGATATGAAAGCAGGTGCTGAAATTGTAGCATTTACGGCAATGCTTCATTTTCTCTCAGGTATCATACAAGCTCCTTTTTCAGGCACTATAATCGATAGTGTAAAGCCAAAAAAACTTATGCTTATTTTGATATTATTTGAAATATTCGCAACACTTTTTCTTGTTTTTGTAAATGAGATGTCAGATTTATGGCTTTTATATATGTTGATTTTTATAAAAATGGCGGCGGCGAGTTTTTACTTTACGGCGGAGATGTCGCTTCTGCCAAAACTGCTTGATGGAGAGAAACTTCAACGTGCTAATGAACTTCACTCGATTATCTGGTCGTTTTCATATACTTTGGGGATGGCGCTTAGCGGATTTATAGTTTTTTGGTTTGGCATAAAGGTTGCGTTTGTTCTTGATGCGCTTATGTTTGTCATAGGTTTTTGGCTGCTTTATGGCTTAGAGATAAAAGTGGAATTTCTTAAAAGCCAAGAGAGCTTGCTTCAAATGATGGGTGATACTTTCAGGTACTTAAAAAAGTTTCCGCATGCGCTTCATCTGATGTTTATCCATGCATTTGTAGGCCTTACTGCCTTTGACGCACTAGTTGCACTCATGGTAGATAGATATTACGCATCCATTATCGCTACATCTTTGGCACTCGGGCTTCTGCACGCTTCAAGAGCTGTCGGTTTGGTAATCGGACCTATGGTTTTAAGCAGATGGATAAGTAACAAAAGAGTAAGTTATATCTTCGTATTTCAGGCTATGGCAATTTGGCTTTGGGCAGTGCTTATGAAAGATTTTTACATGTCACTTTTTGCAAGTGTTATCGTGGGGCTTTTTACTACAACGCTCTGGTCATACACATATACGCTTCTTCAGAAAAATATTGAACAAAAATATTACGGCAGGATAGTCGCGTATAATGACATGCTGTTTTTGAGCTCCGCCGCATTTACTTCGTTTATGATTGGTTTTTTGGCAACTAACGACTACTCGCTGGAGTTTATAACCTCTTTAATCGGAGTGGGATTTTTCATAGGCGCGTTTTACTTTGCATGGATAGTTAAAACTCAAAATATAAAAGATGTAAAAATTTAAATAAAAGGAAAAATAGATGGCATCGGGAATTTTTTTACTGCTTGACGATATAGCAATGCTTGCAGATGATGTGGCGGTTGCAAGCAAGGTCGCCACACAAAAAACGGCTGCGATACTCGGTGATGACTTGGCAGTCAATGCACAAAAAGCGACGGGATTTGATCAGTCCAGAGAGCTTGCAATAATCTGGGCTATAACAAAAGGCTCTCTTAGAAATAAGGCTATCATATTGCCAATAGCGTTTATTTTAACCGCCGTAGCTCCTAATTTAATCATCTATATTTTAATGCTTGGCGCGCTATATCTTCTTTATGAGGGCACTGAGAAGATTGAAGAGTATCTGTTTCACAAGAAGCATGAAGAGAAGAACGAAGAGCTGCTGCACTCTACAAAAGAGACAATCTTGGAGATAGAGAAGCAGAAGATAAAATCAGCAGTATTGACGGACTTTATCCTTTCAATCGAGATAGTCGTAATCGCTCTTGCCGCCGTAGCGGCTAAGCCGTTTATGGTTCAGGTAACATCTACGGTTATTGTCGCTCTGATGGCAACATTTGGCGTGTATGGGTTTGTCGCGATGATAGTTAGAATGGATAATGTAGGTTTTTGGCTGATTGAGAAAAATTATACAAAAAGCGGAAATGCTCTTATTGGCGCTATGCCAAAACTCATCAAAACATTAACGGTTGTCGGTACGATTGCTATGATACTAGTCGGCGGCGGCATACTCGCCCATCATGTGGAGTTTTTTCATCACTATTTTGTAGAGGGAGTTCCTGCAATAATCAATGACTTAGTCATAGGTTTGGTTATAGGCGCTATTGTGTTGCTTGTTGTAAAGATATTTAAGAGATAACTAGTAGATTTTAGAGCGGAGGTTGAATCTGTCGTAATAGATATCAATCATCTCTCTTAATGTTTTGTCATCGAGCGTTGTTTTTTCTTTTGTGCCAAATCTGTTTATATACTCATACGGCAGAACTGATTTTTCAGAAGTCGGCTCTTTAAGATAGTTAAAAATAGCCTCTTTTATTTTTTTTTCGCTGCTGTATTTTTGAGTATATTTCTTCATCATCATGTTAAACTTAAAATCGTTTCCGTGGCAGCTTAAGCAGTTCTCTTCAAACGAAGAGGCGTTTAAAAAAGTTAAAGAGATTAGTGCTGTGAGTATGATTTTTACCATGTCAATGTTACCTTTGTTCCTTTGTTAAGTTCTGATTCTATGTTGATTTTTATGCCATACTCATCAATAATTGACTTTATGATGCTGTATCCAATGCCAAAACCGCCCTGTGTTTTGTCAAAACGGCGATATCTTTGAAAAATAGTCTTTATCTCATCTTGGCTCATGCCTTTGCCTTCATCTGAAACACTAAGCGCGTGTTGTGTCAAAACAACTTTTATAGTTGTGGATTTGTTTGTATATTTTATGGCGTTTGAGAGTATATTGTCTATTAAACGCTCCATTTTTTGCCTATCCGCATAAAAGAAAACATCATCTTTGATAGCAACATGTAGATTTAATTTTTTAACATTTACCGCCTCTGAGAAGTAGTGCAGTCTCTGATTTAATATTTCAGATAAATTTAGCTCTTCGTTTTGTGATGAGATTTGGTGGTTTAATAGCAGATATACCAAATCCTGATAGAGATTGGAGATAGTAGTAGAAGCCGTCTTGATTCTTTGTAGTTTCCTCATAGATTTTTCATCACAGCTATTTAAATCAAGTGTCTCAATGTTCGCAAGAATAGTCGTAATAGGAGTATTTAGCTCATGCGTTGTCTCTTTTATGAAGTTGTCAAGAAGGCGCAGGTTGTCCCTCAGTGGTTTTAGAACAAGTTTTACCAGAAAAAACGAGGTTATAATCGTAATAGTAATGATAATTAAGGCCGTGATAATCAAATCATTTAAAATGTCTATAGGTTTTCTCTTTTTTTCAACAACGCTGTAAGCAGCGCCGAGATAGTACGGTTTAAGTGGTGAGACATAGTAGGAGTTTGAGTTTTTAAAAAAGAAATCTTTCTCAAGGTTGTCTATTTTTGTATCAAGCGTTGAGAAGATTAGATTTTTGTCTATGTCATAAATTGCACTATTGAAGTTCTCAAATCTAGGGTACTCATACTTCTCATCGCTGTTTTCATGCACAAAAAGAAGCTTCTCCTCTAGAGCTGAACTATACTCTTTTAAAATCTCTTTTTCTGCATGCATAAGTTCTTCTTGTTTATAAAAATAGTAGGTGGCAAAAAGTGTGGCAATCAGGAGCAGGGTAGAGCTTAGATAAAGCCCGAGCACATAAAAAATGGTCTGTTTTTCACTCTTGTACAAATTTATATCCTACTTTTTTTATGCTGAGTATATTCTCTTTACCTATATGTTTACGCAGGTTTTTTATGTAAGTTCTTAAGCTCATATCGCTGTGCATCTCATCAAACGACCAAACGCTTTGGTAAATGTTTTCAAACGATACGCACTCGTTTTTATGCTTTAGCAGCAGTTTTAAAAGCAGAACCTCTTTAGGGTTCAATAATATTTTCTGATTATCAACAATAAGCTCATTAGAAAGTGTGTTAAAATCAATATCTTTGGTGATTTTAGTCAGCTCGCTTTGAGTTTTAAACTCTCTTTTTAAAAGAGCTTTTATACGAAAGAGCAGCTCTTTTAAAAGAAATGGTTTTTTTATGTAGTCATCCGCGCCGCAGTTATAGCCCCTTGAGAGATCATCAATGCTGTTGAGCGAAGTTGTAAAGATTGCTGGCGTTGAGATGTTTGCATCCCTTAGCTCTTTTAGTAGTGTAAATCCATTGATTTGTGGGACATTAACATCAAGCAAAAGCATATCGAAACCGCTTTTGTAAACAGCCTCTAATGCTTCGTCGCCCCCGTAAACAGTAACAACATCAAAGCCTTCATCGCTTAGAAACTCTGCGACTGTCTCCGAGAGGGCGATATCATCTTCTAGGTATAAAATTTTCATCAAAAATTATACCTAAAAAAATCTACGCATACACCGAAAAGCTATCACTTGCTGTTTCTTCACTATTTGCTTTGTTTAAAATATCGAGAAGCGCTTGCGTGTAATCTTCTGAGCTAAGAGTACTCGCGTCAACCTCTTTCATTTGGCTTATTGCAGCTACTCTTTCATCCTGACTCATTGAGCTGAGCTGATCTTTTAGTGTAGCTCTGTCCTCTGTGGATAAACTCTGCATGATATCTTTCATGCCGCCTTGTCCACCTCCAGAAGCGTCCATATTTCTCATCTGTGTTTGTTGCATTGAGCAATTTGAGTTTACTTGCATTTTATCTTCCTCCTCCGCTTTTTGAGCCTTTGTATTTGTTTCCTGTACCGTCTTTGGGACCAGACCCAGCATTCTCTGATTTGCCTGAACCGTTTTTATTTTGCTTTCTTTCTCTGTTTTGCTCACCCGTACCGTCTTGTTTTTGAGTGCGCTCTTGCATTTGCTGCATTTTTGCTTCGTGATCTGCATAGCTCTCTTCGGCCATACAAACAGTAGCAACCAATAACGACGCTAGTAAAATCTTTTTCATTTCCATCCTTTGTATATATTTGATGTATTATGATTATTATTTGTGAAATATTTGTGAAACGGACTTACAAAACTTTATCTTCGCCCAGTTCGTGAAAAACAATGCTTCTATTTTCTATCTTCATAATTTTGTCAAAATATGGGAGGATTCTCTCATCATGTGTAACGGTGATGATGGCGACATTCTGTTCTCCTGCGATTTTTTTGAGCATTTTTATAACGCTGATTGAGCGCTCTGCATCGAGTGCGGCTGTCGGCTCATCGGCTAGTATTATCTCTGGGTTGTTCGCCAGTGCTCTTGCGATGGCAACTCTTTGGTTCTGTCCGCCTGAGAGCTGAGATGACATATTGTACGCTTTATCCGCAATCTCAAGATACTCTAAAAGCTCCATGGCTTTTTGTTTTGCTGCTTTTTCGCTTACTCCGTTTGTCTGCGGAAGCAGTGTAACATTTTCAAGAACATTTAAAAAAGGTATAAGGTAGTGGGCTTGAAATATAAAACCTATCTTTTCTCTGCGGATTTTACGAGTATCTTTGGCACTCCATCCGTTATCGTAAACTTTCTCTTCGCCTAGCCAAATTTCTCCGCTTGTAGGCTCTTGAACGCATCCTATCATCATAAGAAGCGTGGTTTTTCCAGCCCCACTTGGAGCGATGAGAGCAACGAGTTCTCCTCTTTGTATCTCAAACGAGGCATTTTCTATAACTTTTACAAGACTCTCACCTTTGCCGAAATTTTTGACAAGGCTTTGAACTTTAATAGCGCTTTGTTTGCTCATCTCATCCTCCTATCGCCGCTGCTGGGTCGGCACTGATAACTTTTTTGACACCTACGAAAGAGGCGAGGATGGAAGCTATGATAACGACGCCAAAAAGCCCCCAAGCATCCGGTATCTCAAGAACTATGCGTTTTGGAAATCTGTCATAGATAAGATATGCAAAGATATTGCCAAAGATAAAAGCAAAAACGCCAAGAAGCAGTGTCTCTTTGACAATCATGGAGATGATAAGCGAGTTTGGAAGTCCCATAAGCTTCATGATGGAGATCTCTTTCATTTTCTCTAGTGTCATCGTATAGATGATAAGCGCAATTATAATAGTTGATACTACAACTAAGATGGCGGTAAAAAGACCTATCTGCTTTGAAGATTTTTCTATAAGGTTTTTTGTAAGAATCGTCTTTTGTTGCTCGGCGGTATAGACGCTTTTGTGTTGCCATTTGCGTATCTCTTTTGCTACATCCTCTGCATCATAGCCGCTTTTTATGCGTGCAACGATAACATTGACCATAAATGTTTCGGAGTTTTTGACCCCTCTGGCTTCATTGTTGTGAATCTCTTTGTTTGAGTAGGAGAACTGCAAATCCTGCGCATCTTTGAGGCTTATGTAAACAAGCGGGTCGCCACCGTTTGAGACTGTGCCGTGCGTGATGCCCACTACGGTGTAGAAGTTGCGTCCAAGCTTGATCTTCTCACCCTGTTTAAAGCCTGTTTTGTCTGTGACGACGATTTCGTAATGGTCGTTTTTTATGTCTCGTCCTGCTATAAGTCTTTTTGGATTGACGGGGTTGATGACACCTCTTATGTCATACCCCACCGCAACGACACGAACCGGTTTCTCAGGGTGTGGAAGCTGGATGTTTTGAAATGTCATCGCCTCGCTTGTCTCTATGCCATTTATAACATAGATGATATCTTTGAGGTCTTCATGCACACGAGAGGATTCGGCAAAAGGTCCAAGCGTATCCTCTTGCACTACCCACAAATCAGCACTGATATCATTGAGCAAAATCTCCGCATCAACCATCATACCGCGGTAAACGCCAATCATAATAAGAACAATTCCAAGCAGCATCCCGACACTCATGGCGGTGACCAAAAACTTGCCAAGAGTATGCTCAATATCTCTTTTTGCTAAGTTTATCATCGAAATATCTTCATTCCGTCACTTAAAGGTTTGTTGTTTATATTTGGTACTAAAAGCTCCACACCCGCCTCTATGCCGGAGTCTATAGCCGCCTCTTCATCGTTTTGCGCCAAGAGAGTTACAGGCTTAAAGAAAGCATTATTGCCTTGGACCACCCAAACGCCTTTTTTGCCCTCATTCATAACTAAAAGTTTGAGAGGTATTTTTAAGACGTTTTTATGTTGTGCCACTTCAATGTTTACTTCGGCTTGCTCGTTTATGTAAAACGTCTCAGGAGCAACATCAAAGCCTATGTTTACCTCTCGCTCCAAAGTTACCGCGTTGCTCATGGCGACTACTCGCTGGAGTGTTCCGTCTATTTTTTCATTTGGTTTTGAACGAAGTTTTATGGTTGCCTTTTGCATGACTTTAACCTGATTTGCAAGCCTCTCATCGATGTTTGCCCTTACCCAGAGTGTTTTTGGATCTACGATTTTAAAGATTACAGCTGAGGGCAGCACGTATTGATTTTTCTCCACCTCTTTTGCTATAACATAACCGTCAACTGGTGAGTAAATTTTCAGTCTCTCAAGTTTTGTCTGAAGCGCTTCTATGCTTTTTTGCGTACGCTGCTCTTCAGAGGCGGCGGAGGCGATTTTTGCTCTTTGTGAGTTCATCTGCGCTTTGATGTTGTCTAAGTCGCTTTTTGCTTTGTCATACTCCGCTTGAGAGACAAATTTTTGCTCCAAAAGTTTTTTGTAACGCTCATGTGTAGCTTCAAGAAGCACCTTTTGCGCTTCCAAACTCGCTATGTTCTCTTTGGCAGAAGCGGCTTCATGAGAAGATTTTTGAAGTGTTGCTTTTGCCTCATCTATGAGTGAAGGGAGTTCAACTGCATCTATACTAAGGAGTAAATCCCCTTTTTTTACCCACGTACCCTCATCGAAAAGGATATTTTCTATCTTTCCGCCGGTTTGTGCCGTAATGGAATAGATGTTTTTTGCATCTACGTTCCCGATACCGCGAATAGTTACTTGTAAATCTCCGACAATCGGTTTTGTTGTATCAAATGTTGATTTTACAACATATACTTTGTTATAAAAAAGCGCTCCACCGATAGCGATAAAAATAGCAATAATTGTATATTTTATCCAGTTCTTCATTTTGTATCTCCTCTTAAATACTCTAATCTATTTATAATTTTATTTATTGAAAATTTTGCTTCCAAAAGTCCAAGCTCTGCATATAAATTTGTGGCGGTTGCATCTAAAATCTCTATGTAAGTTGAGAGTCCCTCTTTGTAGCGTGCTTCAACTATCTCTTTGGTCGCTCTTGAGGAGTCTATCAGCGCCTCTTTTGCTTTGATGGTGTGTTCATATCTCTGTAAATCAATCATTAAGCCCTCAATCTCCTCTTCTAAAAGGAGTTTTTTTGAATTGTATGACTCTTTTGCCATCTCTTTTGATATGAGTGCCTCTTCTGCCTGCGCGCCGATTCTCCCGCCGCTGTATATAGGAATTTTAATGCCGATGCCGACCATTGAAGTATCATACTCATTTATCGAGTTTTGATGCGTGTATGAAGCCACTGCATCTATGGAGCCGTAGTTAGCGGCTTTTGCAGCACTATATATCAAATTCTCTCTTTCAATCTCCTCTTTTGAGCTTTTGAGTGCGAAGTTTTTTGCAACTGCCTCTTGAAGAAGCGGTTCTCTATCCTGTGTTGTTCGTGAGGTTGCATTATCGACAAGAACGGTGTCCAAATCTACTTTTTTTCCAATATAAAAAGAGAGTGTTGAGAGAGCTTTTCTTAAATCGGCTTTTGTGATGGCAAGAGCATCCTCGGCATTGTAGAGCGCACTTAATATAGTTGTTGCGTCAGCTTCTGTTTTTAGCCCCTCACGAACTAGCGCCTGTGCCTGTTTGTAAAGCTCCTCTTTTGATTGGAGATCTTTTTTTCTAACCTCTAGCGCTTTAGTTTGAAAAAGCGCAGTATTGTATATGTTTTTTACATTGTATATTAAAAGAGCTTTTGCATCCTCCAAAAAGAGAGCCGCCATATTTTGGTTTTTTTCATACGCTTTTATCGTCGAGGTTGTTTTTGAAAAATCATATATTTTTTGGTTTAGTTGAGCATCTACTTGCCAATTGTCGTCATTGATTGTCTTAAACTGACCATCTTGCGGCATAACAAAGGTGTTGTGAGGATTGTACTGTGCACCCACATTCAGCTGAGGCAGATAGTCGGCTTTTGCAATATCGACCAAAGAGCCGCTTTGCGCAACACCGAGGGAGAGTTTTTTGATATCGGGATGGTTTTTAAGCGCTTCTTCGATTGACTCTTCAACACTTAATGTCTGGGCGTTTAAAATCAGAACAAAAACATAAAAATATATAAGCAGAAATTTTGTCATATTAAAATTATCCTTCACAATGTTATGACTATTATAATTAAAGTTTGTGAAATTATTGTGAAACTTCGTAAAAAAGCCAACTATAAAGCATCATTAGTTACCATACGGAAATGAAAAATATGATTTATAAATCTAAAATCGGAAATATTGATTTGAGCAAGGTCACTAGGCTCTATCCTGCCGCAGTTGTTGACGCGCATGGCGAAGTTGCCGAGATGAGCCTTGAGTGGGCAGATATGAACGCCGATAAAGTAAAGATAACGGCTTTTGTTCTAGTATTTGATTTTACTCCGCCAAAAGAGCAGGTCAGGGATAAAAAAGAGCTTCGTTTTGAGACAAAAGAGGAGCTTATAGAGACTATGCAAGAGGTAGCACAATTTTTTCAAGATTAATCTCCCGCGATACCAGCAAGGTATTTTCCATTGCAATTCCTGCCGCACTTAAACATCTGGTTGACATACTTCAAATACTGATTGACATGTTAATGGTCGGAATGGTCAGTATATCGGCTCTTGCAGCGGTTGGTATGAGCATGCAGTTTATGATGATAATCAATGTTTTGATGACTCTTTATGTTGTGGGCGGAAATGCTCTAATATCGAGGTTTATTGGACAGGGAAGAAAAAAAAGAGCTTCTGCGCTCTTGTATGCACTTGGGATTTTTGCCGTAGTCTTATCTGTGTTTGTAACAATCGGCGGTTACTTCGGCAGTGAAAATTTTTACATATGGATGGGCGCGGCGGCGGATGTTGTGGAGCAGGGAGGGCTCTATTTTAAAATACTCTCGCTTGGAATCGTAGTCATATTTATAGACACGCTTTTATATAATTCGCTCTCGGCGGCTGGGGATACAAAAAATTCACTCTACATAAAGCTTGTCTCCGCGGCAATAAACGCCTTTTTAAATTATGTTTTCATTTTTGGTCACTACGGATTTGAGCCCATGGGGATAGAGGGCGCTGCCTATGCAACGGTCATATCTTACTGCTTTAGTGTTGCGGCATATTTTTTACTTCTTAAAAAATCTCACTCAAAGCTAAATATAATACCGATTATCAGAATGAGCGACATGAAGAGAGTTTGGCGTGTAGGATGGAGTGCAGCGTTAGAACGCGGAATCTCAAGCATCTCATTTTTGTTTTTTGTAGGAATTATAGCTGCGTATGGAACGGCGGAGTTAGCGGGATATCAAGTCGGGCTTCGCATAGAGGGTATTGCTTTTATGCCGGGGTTTGGTTTTGCAATAGCAGCTACGGCACTTGTCGGGCAGAGTTTGGGGGCAAAAGATAAAGAGCGAGCCTACAATATGGGCATTATAAGCGGAAGAATAGCTTATGTATTTATGGGCGGAGTAGGAGTTATTCTCATCCTTTTTCCGGAGTTTTTGGTCGGTTTTTTCACACAAGACAAAGCGACTATCGCAGTGGCTTCTTACTATCTTATTTTTGTAGGGCTGGCTCAGATTCCGCTTGCCATAATGTTCGTCTATTCCGGAGCTTTAAGAGGAGCAGGGGCTACAAAAATAACATTAAAAATAAGTGTGCTTTCTTTGTGGATTTTCAGACTGATACCGTCTTATATTGCTTATAAAATGGGGTACGGTATAGTTGCTATTTTTATAATTATGAATGTTGAGACGCTTATAAAGGGGGTTATCTACATGTACATTTATAAAAAGAGGCTCTGGCTAGATACCAAAGTCTAAACTTTTAGTTTGGCATTTTTTCATTTGTTATTTGAAGATACTATTTTCATATTTTCAAAATTACCAAGTTTGAGCAATCTTTTATCATTTGTGATACATTCACTACAAGCAAATCGAACCCCACTATGAAGCACAATCAAATCTTCAAAATCATCAAATACACCACCAAAAAAGCTTTTTTTTGCTAGCTGAAAATCGCTATGAGTTAAGTATATTGGGGAAATTTCACTACAAAGGGCATCGATAGCTTCTATGACGAGTTTGCCATCAAGTTTTCTTTTTTCGGTTAAATGATAATAAATAGTCGTGATAAAATCACCAGAAAAATAAAATTCCATATCGGCTTTATCTTTGTTTTTCATATACCAAGCTATAGAATTTTTAGAAGTCAGTCGCTCGGAATCAAGCAAATCCAAACAAATATTTGCATCAAGAAATATTTTCATGATAACCCTTTTTAATTTGTTTGAAATCCTCATCACCTATTTTACCATCAAGTAATCCTATGAAGCTTCCGGTTCTTCTTGAAGCGATATTTTCAATAGTATCTAAAAGTGTTGGGTCTTTTGTGATAGCTTGAAAGTAGCAATTGATAGCTTCTGTCATATTTTTATGCTTTTGTTTTAAAATATCCGTAGCTTTATCGATAACATCACTATCAAGCAAAAAGTTTTTTCTCACTTTTAGCGCATTCATATTGTTTTCCTTGTATGTATTTTATTTGTATGTATGATTGTATCACATATATTTTAAATCTAAATCAATCCGTACCATACTTTGACATCATCAAAAAGCTTGAAAAACTAGAAACAAGCTACAAAGAGACAACAGAATTACTTCAAAAAGTGGTGCAAGTAGTTTTTAGTATGCAAATGTGTGTAGATGTTGGCAGTGGCTATAGGTTTTACCCGTTCCTGTGGCAAGTGTCAGTAAGATTCTGTCTCTGTTTTGCGCTATGGCTTCTATGGTTTTTTGAACGGCTATCTGTTGATAAAAACGGGGCTTCATCGTTCCTTCAATATGAAACGGATAAGTAATTACGGCTTGTGCTTTTGGAGTTGTTTCGCCATATTTTCGCTCAAAAAGCTCATCAGGAGTCGGATAATTGTCAATAAATCTTCCATTTCCTTCTTTGAGTGAATGTTCATAGATTTTATGTCCGTTTGTAGAGTAAACATAATCAATACGAAGCCGCTCGGCATAGTTTATAGATTGCTGCAAGCCGTCTAGTGGGTCTTTTGATTCAGCTTTGGCTTCGATGATGGCTAAGTTGGTGTTTTTATGTGTCAGCAGATAATCTACAAAATAGCGTTTGCCTCTTTTGCCGCCTATAAGCTTTCGCCCGTCGGTAAAATAGTATTCTCTTACAATGTTAGATTCAAGCCAATCACTGCCCTTGATTTTAGGGTCGATTAGCTTAGAGCGAGTATCTGATTCTGAATATGCCAATATGCAACCTTTTGCCGTGTGTTTATAGAGTTCGCTCACTCTATTTGAAAAAAACTTACCTAACTCTTTGGAACCCCAAATTTTTGAGTTATTAGCTCTCCGTCATTGTCAAAAAAGAGGTAGTAGAGCATATCTTTTTTGACACTAAGCCCTGCCAAATGTCTAAGCGCCAAATTTGCTTGAAGCGATGCAATGTGCATAACTATCGGAGCGGCAATTCCAGCGGGAGTTTTTGATATTATTTTAAAAGCATCTCTAAATGATGAGTTTTCAAAAAAACAGACCTGTCCGTGAAATGCCTCAACACTTCCATAAATCCAAGGCAAATTTTTACTTTTTGCATAGCTGTCAATTTCACCGCGGGTAGGGAGGTTGTCGGTTGCATCTATAATCAAATCAACGGCTATATTTTTTTTACACCACTCCTCAAAGTTGCACTCATGGGCGACGGCTTTTACAAAAGGGCATCTCTGCGTGATAAGCATTGCGTTTATAAGAGCCTTATTCTTGCCTTCGTCACCGATTTTAAAGGCAATCTGACGATGAATATTGTGAATGGATACTGTGTCAAAATCAATCATATGAATCTCGCCGATTCCGCTGGCACCCAAAGCAAAAGCCAAAGAGCTGCCAAGCCCGCCGGCACCGACTATCGCTATCTTTTTATTTTGCAGCAGAGATTGAGTATCCTCTCCCCAGAGCTGAACTTGACGATGAAAATAGGTCATCATAGCAGACTTCTTTTGTGTATAATTTCTTTAAATCCCCAAACTTTTCTTGCTTGAACAACTTCAGAGTGCCTCATATCTACAATCATCAGCTCCTCTTTGTTTCCGAGATGTTCTAAAAGCTCGCCGCTTGGCGAAGCTAAAAGTGAATCGCCGTAAAAGTTCCAACTACTGTTTTTATCGGCAAATTCGCCGATTCTGTTTGCTCTTAAGATATAGCAGTTGTGAGTAAATGCGCGGGAGAGTATGAGAGCTTTCCATCTCTCGTAAGAGTCAAAAGTGGATACGCTTGGAACTAAAATACAATCAATATTTTTAGAAGAGAGGTGTTGAAACATCTCATCAAAATGAAGCTCAAATCCGCTCATAACGGCAAATTTAAATCCCTCAACCTTAAACATTAGAGGTGTTTGGATAGCTTTTGTCTCGTTTGCAAAAAATTTCTCCTCATTCCAGTGAGCGTAGTTTATAAGAATTTGTTGTTGATAGTATGAGCAAGAAGTTGGAGCAAATTTAGCAATTGTTTTATAGACCTTCTCTTTTTTCACAACGATAAGAGGTGCAACAATAGTGATTTTATATGTAAATGCCAGCTCTTTTAAGACTTTTATCTGGTGCAGAGCCTGCTCTTTTATCATACTTAGGGGAAGAGTTTTAAGCTCTTTGAAGAAAGGGTTTAGTATATATTCGCCTAAAAGCAAAACTTTGACACCCTGCTTATTGGCAATTCGGATATAGTTGTAGAGTTTAGTAGAGCTCATGCCTTGAGCGCTAAGTTGAAGTACGGCTACTCTCACTATAAATCATCCTTATGGATAATTTTATCGCTACAAAATGCAAGCATTTTTACTCTCCTTTTATCTCTGTAATTTTTATCTGCGCCTCTTCCAATATTTTTTGCGCTTGTGAGAGTTCACTCATCCCTTTTTCATATGCCTTCAAGCTGTTATGAAGCGTTATTTCCGGGTTCATAAGCGTCTCTAAAACTTTTTTTGCACTCTCTAGCTTTGATTCAAAAGCTCCGCTTTCTTTAGTAAAAGCTCCGCTTTCTTCAGTAAAGCCTTCGGTTTCTTTAGTCAGTTTTTCTTTAGCCATTTAAAATATCCTTTACATACTCTTCAAATTTTTCAACTTCAACCAAAAAAGCGTCATGCCCGTAGTCGCTCTCAACATCGACGTAAGTATGATTTTTGTTACCGATTTTAGTAAGTGTGTCACTTATCTCTTTCATCTCAAAGTTTTTAAAGAGCTGGTCGTTGCTAAAACTCATAAGGTGCAGCTCCGTAGTGACTTTTCTTAAAGCTTCGCTAAGGGAGTCAAACCCGCGAGAGAGGTCATAAATATTTATAGCTTTTGTTATGTAGAGGTAAGAGAGCGGGTCAAACCATTTCGTAAAGTTGTAGCCGTTGTACTCTAAAAACAGCTCAATCTGAAACTTTCCAAAAAGCTCGTAAAGACCGTCAGTGTTCTTGTACTCTCTGCCAAATTTGCTCTTCATAGACTCGTGCGAGAGAAAGCTTATATGCCCAGCCATTCTCCCTACCGCCATACCGGACAATCCATTCTCTTTAATTGTCTGGCTGTCGTAATAGCCGCCCTTAAAGTCAGGGTCTTTTAGTATAGACTCCTGTGCTACTTTGTTAAAAGCAATAGCCCATGGCTGAGTTGCATGCGTTGTTGCCATAGAGATTACTTTTGATGCAAAATTAGGGTAGTGGATTGCAAACAGAAGTGCCTGCATACCGCCCATTGAACCGCCGATAATTGCATGTACACTGTGAATACCGAGCTTGTCAAAAAGAATTCTTTGGGCTTTTACCATGTCTTTGATTGTTACAACAGGAAATTTATAACGGTATGGGTTGTGATGCGGGTGTTGCGGGCTCATAGGTCCTGTTGAACCAAAACAGCTCCCGATTACATTTGTACAGATTACAAAGTATTTGTCAGTGTCAACGGCTTTGCCGCTGCCTATGAGATTGTCCCACCAGCCCGGTTTTTTGTCGCTCTCGTAAGTTCCCGCGCAGTGGTGTGAGCCGGTGAGCGCATGGCAGATGGCAACAACATTGCTTTTGTCGTCGTTGAGTGTGCCATAAGTCTCATAAGTTATATCATATGGCTCTAAAATACGCCCGCTCTCAAGGTAGAGCGGATTTGTAAAATGTTCGGTGTACGTTTTTAGGTTTAGTGACAAATTACGCCTCTAGCGCCTGTTTGATATCTGCTATAAGGTCTGCGGCACTTTCTAAACCACATGAGATACGGATAAGTCCCGATGGAACGCCGCACGCTATAAGTTCTTGCTCGTTTAACTGTTGATGTGTTGTTGAAGCAGGGTGCGTGATGATAGACTTAGAATCGCCGATATTTGCAACTATTGAAAAAAGATTTACCTTATCCAAAATACTTTTTGCCATTTCAAAACTTTTCACTTCAAAACTAAGAATGCCACTTGCACCCCTTGTCAAATATTTTGATGCATTTTTGTAGTTTTTATTTTCTTCAAGCAAAGGATAGTTTACTTTAACCACCACACTTTGAGTTTTTAACCATTGTGCAATTTCCAGAGCATTTTTAGAGTGTTCTCTCATACGAAGCGATAGAGTCTCTAACCCTTGTATTAATAACCAAGCATTAAATGGACTAATAACCGCACCTGTATCTCTTAGTAATACCATTCTTGCTCTAAAAGTAAAAAGTATTTCACTCACTACAGAGTCTGCAAAAACTAAACCTTTGTAGCTAGGATCAGGTTCATTAAAATATGGATAGCGGGAGTTGCCTTTTATTTTTAGAGATAGATTTTTTCGCTCTACAATAAGTCCGCCAATAGCAGTACCTTGCCCTGTTGTATATTTACTTGCGCTATGTACAACAACATCGGCACCCAAAAGAAGAGGCTGAAGCAACATAGGTGTAGCGACTGTGTTATCAACAATAGTAAGAAGATTGTATTTATTGGAAATTTTTATAATCTCATCAAAATCCGCTACATCAATACTAGGGTTGGAGATTGCTTCAAAAAAGATACACTTTGTTTTATCATCAATCAAAGGTTCTATTGCATGTAGGGAGTGGATATCAAAATATCTTGTTTCAATTCCTAATTTTTTGAGTGTTTGGGTAAAGAGAGTAACTGTTCCCCCATAAAGCTGATTAGAAACAACGATATTGTCGCCTGATTCAGTGATATTCAAAATAGAATAAAATATAGCTGCCATTCCGCTTGCAACAGCCAGAGATGCACTGCCACCTTCAAGCTCTGCAAATCTTCTCTCCAAAATAGCACTTGTAGGGTTCCCGACTCTTGTATAAACATGATCAGTACCTTGTTCTAAATTGAAACTACTCGCTGCAAAATCCGTAGTTCCAAAATCATAAGCAGTTGTTTGATAGATAGGAACCGCCATCGCCCCCTCGGCGCCCTTTTCATAACCTGCATGTAGTGCTTTAGTCTGTAAATCCATTTGATATTCCCCCAAATTAAAAATAAGTGTTGCTATTTTATCTAAAATGGATTAATGTAAGTTTTAAGCGGCAACTATTTATTTTTTAGCTCTATCGTCCACTTTTGCATAAGCTGATGAATCTCTTCTTTTGGGGCTTCTAAAAAATCTATAACTATTTTATCTTCAAATTCACAAACTGCTATGCTTCTTGGTCTAAGAGCCAACATTTTTGTATTTGGAATTGCTTGTCCGAAGCAAAAAATTATGTTTTTTGCATTTATCAGTCCATCCATAATCTCCCCGCCGAGCTCTTTTGTGTGCGAATAGTGGTCAAAAACTGTGATAAATTTTGCAATAGGATGGTTTTGTATCTTCTCTTTAAAGTACTCCACAACTTCTTCCGTATTTGAGAGTTTTATCTCGCTCTTTTGCATCTCTAGGCTGTAGAGGGGGTATTTGTCCATAAAAACTGTTTTTTTCATAAAATTTCCTTTTGTTATAAATTTACTCTTGAATACATATCTCTTTTTTTCTTATGTGAAGCAGTGTCTGGTACGTAACAATCGACACTATAACGGTTACGACTGCTACCATTATGTATGAAAAAATGAGTAAAAGTATATGCTTGGTGCTATTATACATAAGCATTGCATCGATTGCCATGGCAGCCAGAGGAAAGACAAACGCCCACCACGAGATGAAAAACTTTATTTTTATAAAATTTTTATACATAAAAGCAACTAAAATCGTAAAAAACAGAGCCAAACTAAATAGTACTTGAGCAAATACGTCAACTACGCCAAACATCTTAAAATAGGCTATAAAACCCACTGCAGGCGGGGCAATCAGTATAAAAAGTGTGGGCATAAATTTAATACTCAGCTGGTTGTGAAATATAATCCTGTTTAGAATAATTGCAAACAAAATTATCCAAAAAAACATTCCGACACTAAAAAAATATATCAAAACCCCAGAATTTACAAATCCTGCTCCGGCAACTGGTACCAACACATTGCCTACAATCGGTATAAACCATGCAGGGTTTGAGTGGTCAAGCTGCTGATTTTTATTTATCCAAAAAGAGATTGTATGCATGGTTAGATAAAAATGAAGCAGTGTTCCCGGATACCAAAAAATGGCGCTTATGGTTGGAAAACTCTCTTTGTAGATAATCGCAAGCATAAGCATAGAGATGGAGACGGCGGCAAAAAAGTTTACTCTCACAGGATGCGAAAACTCGTTTTTTACGTCAATTTTATATTTAAAAAATTTCTTTAAATATATATACGAGATAACAATAAACGCAAGAGTTGTGATATACATAAGCACTTCGCCTATTATAAAAGGAAAGCCAAGCCACACAGACGCCCTTTGATATGTTATTGTAAGTCCACAAAGTCCCATAACAATGGCAAACATCATAATAGGAAAAAATTTTAATCTATTTAACTCAATGACACTTTCCATTTTCTTCCTTTATTATCTAAAGTTATAATTTTGATAAATTTTACTATCATTTTTAATAAAAGTCAATAGTTATTTTGAGAGACAATTGTCGCTAAATAATATTTTAAATATACCGATTTACAACGTAATAATCAAGGAGGAAAATATGAAGATTGAACAATCTAATATTTCACTCTGTACTGTCACAATAACTCTTCAGGCAGAAGCGTGAAAACTCACGAGAGTCTCTCACTTCTGGATAGACGAGAGTGATTCTGCTTTTGAAAAACTGCTAATCTGGACAAAAGATGAGAGCGGAAATGAGGAGCTGTACACGTTAAAAGAGAAAAATGTAGGTGCGCTCTATCTTGGCACTGCATTGACTACATTTGAGCTTCAAGATGCCCAAAATACAATAGTTGCAAAGATGCGTGAGAGCTCACTCTATTTGAGTGAAGATGGCAGAGCAGGGACGCTTCAGGAGATAGATTTAAAGATATAAATTATAAATTTTGCTCTGTGTCATAGATGACAACTGTTCCCGCAAGGAGGTCGTGAAGACCCCTTTTGTCCTCTCTAAAAGCAACCATGAAAAAGCCTGCTAAAAATGTAAGCGTTGAGGCTATGTAGCCCACTGAGCGGATAATAGATTGTTTGTTGTCAATATCTCCAAAAGTTTTTGCATCTACGATTTTTACATGTAAAATTTTTTTCCCCGGCGTTGCTCCGCGCCATCTCTTCCAAAAAAGAATCGTAACAAGCAAAACCGAGACTTCAAAAAGAAGTTCCCATTTAAGCGATGTTTGAGGCTGGTTTGAGAGCGCTTTTTGCGCATCTCCGCTCATTGCATAGGAGATGTTTTGCTGATATTGTGAAAAGTCAAACCAGTTGCCGTCACTTAAAAAGTAGATGAGTATCCCAACGGGCAGAGCTAAAAAAAGAGTATCCAAGAGAGATGCAATAAAGCGAACCCAAAAACCGGCATAAACAACATCATTTTTCATAAAAATCCTAACAATAATATAATTTGCATTCTAGCATAACTATTTTTATAACTAAGATATAATTTTGGATATGAAATTAGAGGAGAAATTATGAAATCTATTCGTTTAATGGTTGCTGTTTTAGCAACAAGCACTGTTATTTATGCAGGTCAAATCGATGGCAATGCGGTAGTCGGCAGTGCACTCGGTGCAGCTGTCGGTTCTGCCGTTGGTTCTGCTGTCGGCGGAAAAGATGGTGCGATTATAGGCGGCGGTGCAGGCGGTGCTCTTGGAGCCGCTGTTGGAAGCAGCAAAGAGTCATCAGAATCAGGCGGGTCAAGAGTTGTTGTAAAAGAAAAAATCATTGTTGATAATGATGACGATCACTACGATAATGGAAAGCACAAAGGTCAGTATAAAAATAGACATAAAAACAAAAACAAACGTGAAAGAGATGATTAAAAATTGCTGATTTTTTTACATGTAGAAAGTTATACATGTAAAAAAATTATATATGCAAAAATTTATATATGATAATTCGGAGCTTCTTGCGTGATGATAACATCGTGAACGTGGCTCTCTTTGAGCCCTGCGCTTGTTATCTCAACAAATTCTGCTTTTTCCCAAAACGCTTCTATGTTTTCGCTTCCGCAATAACCCATTGATGCACGAAGTCCGCCCATCATCTGATGAACGATCCCTGCTATGCTTCCGCGAAACGGAACACGACCCTCGATTCCCTCAGGAACAAGCTTGTCCGCTGCCGTTCCTTCTTGGAAATATCTGTCATTTGAACCTTTTTGCATAGCCCCAATGCTGCCCATACCGCGGTATGATTTGTACTGGCGGCCTTGAAACATGATTGTCTCACCTGGAGACTCTTCCGTTCCTGCTAGAAGTGAGCCTGCCATAATACAGCTAGCTCCAACCGCAAGAGCTTTTGCGATGTCGCCTGAGTATTTAATCCCGCCGTCTGCTATAACGGGTACCCCATGTTTTCTAGCAACATCGGCACACTCTGCAATAGCTGAGATTTGAGGAACGCCTACACCAGCAACGATGCGAGTAGTACAAATTGAGCCAGGTCCGATGCCGACTTTTACACCATCCGCTCCAGCTTGGATAAGTGCTTCAACCGCTTCTGCAGTAGCGATATTTCCTGCGATTATGTCAACTTCCATAGTCTCTTTTATTTTTCTAACCGTATCTAAGATGCCTTTTGAGTGTCCGTGAGCAGAGTCAAGAACCAAAACGTCAACACCGGCATCAACTAAAGCTTTTGCACGGTCATACTGCCCTACGCCGATAGCGGCACCGACAACAAGTCTGCCAAAAGCGTCTTTGTTTGAGTTCGGATATTCTATGCGCTTTTTGATATCTTTAATCGTTACAAGACCTTTTAAAAATCCTTCATTATCGATGATTGGAAGTTTTTCTATCTTGTTTTTGTGCATAATATCAGCCGCATCATCAAGAGATATCTCTTTTTTTGCAGTGATAAGAGGCATTTTAGTCATAACTTCATCGGCTCTTTTTGTCATATCTTTTTGAAATCTCATGTCGCGGTTTGTAAGAATTCCTAAAAGTTTGTTGTGAGTGTCAATAACAGGAACTCCAGAGATTTTAAACTCTTCCATAAGTTCACTTGCTTCGGCAAGAGTTGCGTCAGGATGAACATAGATTGGGTCTATTATTACGCCACTCTCGCTTTTTTTAACTTTTTTAACCTGTTTGCACTGAGTCTCAATATCCATATTTTTGTGGATAATGCCGATTCCGCCGAGTCTTGCCATAGCGATAGCCGCACGGTACTCAGTAACAGTGTCCATAGCAGCTGAGACCATAGGGATTTTTAGTGAAATATTACGTGTTAATTTACTCTCTAGAGAGACCTCTTTTGGTAGTATTTCTGAGTATTGCGGTACAAGCAGTACGTCTTCAAATGTTAGGGCGCGTTTACGAATTTTCATGGTCATCCTTTTAATTGGTAAAAGTTTTTATGTTGCTATAAAATTCTGTGGATTATACTTTTATTGTGGTTAAAAAGAGGTAAAGCCGAAGTAATAAAATAGAGATAAAAAGGGTGTATAATAGGGTAAATTTATAAAATAAAGGATGAAAATGGAATCAAGAGTGCTGTTTGTGTCTGTAGAGATACCAATTATCATCACAAAAAATGATCTTGAAAAGGAGTTCCCAGGATTGATTCTTACAACAATAGAAAAATCACTTGTAGGTGAAATAACAAACAATAAGTTTATTTTTGCCTCCTCTTTTGGTGTTATCACTTTTTGTAACTTTAACCATGAAGAGATAAAATCCTTTCTGCAAAGACTTAAAATCAAAGAGGCACCGCACTATCAAACGGCACTTGTAAACCAAGATTATCCAATGGTTGTAGATGCATTTTATGAGAAACCGCTTATCGATACGCACACCATCAAATACAACAAATTTAACAAATCAGTTGCTTCCATCATCTCACTGGCACTTTCTCAAAGTGTTGGTTTGGAGATAAGGGAAAAGTCTCTTGAAGCCAAAATGCAAGAGAGTAAAAAACTCTATGACAGAATCGAAAACATCAAGGCAAAAGATAGAGAAGACCTGATGAATTTTGCAAGTGCCATCGCAAAAGAGAGATTTGAAATCTTAAATCAGCTCTATCTTTTAGACAAACCCGACATCATTTGGGATGATTTTGAGCTTGAATCACTCTACAACCAACTCGCACTTCAGTTAGAGCTAAAATCAAGATTTGATGTTATCGAGTACAAAATCTCATTTCTAAAAGAGTCTGTTGAGTTTATAACAGATAGGGTAAACCAAAAATCGAGTGAGTTTTTGGAGTGGATCATCATCTGCCTGATTGTAATAGAGATACTTTTTTCTACTTATGAGTATATTATTAAACCTAATTTGCATTAGAGAAAGGGTGTGTTATAATAACGCCAAAAAAAGGGGATGTTTTTGAAGAAGATTTTTATATGGCTCTTTTTTGTCTCTCTTGCAGCAGCAGACATAGAAAATGGATTTGAAGTTTATAAAACATACTGTGCTAATTGCCATAGTGCTAGTATGCAAGGCGGCATGGGACGGGATTTTAATCTTGTATCTTACGATAGAAAAAAAGAGGATATTATCCGCTATATCTCAGACCCAAACAGCACATTTAGAGAGTTTGGTTACTCTTCTAACGCAATGCCAAAAATAAATATCAAACCAGAAGATGTAAATGATGTTGCAGAATATATAGATAGCCTGCAAAAATTTAAAAAATGGATGAAAAAGAGTTAAAAAAATCTTGTTTTTAGATACACAAGAGAAATTTTTAAACTACCGCCTCCAAGCCAAAAAGTTGTAAGCCCATGAGAGATATCTCTGTTTCCAAACTTTAATTCTATGAGCTTTTTTTGCATATTTTTTCTCCAATACGCCTTGCCAGCTCTTGGTAAAACCAAACGGCAGAAACGGCAATGGCGGAGCGCATGGAGTGGTCTTGGTTCCATTGCGGATACTCGCGCACAACTCCATCCCATTTAATTAACTCATTTTCATCTTTTACAACCTTGGATTCAAGGGCAATCATAGAGTTTAGGATTTTAAAAGTTGAACATGGGCTTAGCCTCTCGTTCTCTCGTGAGCCAAAAACTGTTCGCTTAGAACTGTTTAAATCAATTATTACACCGCTTCCGTCAAATGTTTTAAAATCAGGCTCTATTGCAAGCAGCGGTAAAAATATTGTAAATATAGCTAAAAATACTCTTTTTATCCCCGTAAAACTCACTGCTTTTTCTCACTCATTTTGCCAATAGCACATGAGACGAAGCTTTTGGCTTTTAATCCGCCTTTTGTGAGTGTTCCAAGTTCCTCATCTTCCATCGGATAGCCGAGGGATCTCATTTTTTTGCGAAAACTCAGCTCCGCCTCTTCATCTTTTATCTCTAGTGTAACGACCCTGGGCTCTTGCACCAAGTCAACAACAACTTCGCCAAACTCATCTTTTAAAGCCTCTTTTATAGTGTTTGTACATCCGCCGCATTTTACATTTAGCACTTTGAAGCTTTTTTGCATATTCAACTCCTTGAAAAACCTTGTGGTTCATTGTAGCACTTTTAAATTTAAGTTTGCAGTATCGTTAATGAGTGTTAATGATAATTTAATTTAAAGCAAGTTAGCATTTTGCATATCTGTAGCGGAGTAGATTATGAAGTTATTAAAAACAGTTGCGTTGGCGGGGTTGTTGTGTTTGCACTCTCTCAAAGCATCGGACTTGAGATAAGGGAAAAGTCGCTTGAAGCCAAAATGCAAGAGAGTAAAAAATTCTATGACAGAATAGAAAATATCAAAGCAAAAGATAGAGAAGACCTGATAAATTTTGCAAGTGCAATCGCAAAAGAGAGGTTTGAGATACTTAGCCAGCTCTATCTGTTAGATAAGCCTGACATCGTTTGGGATGATATGGAGCTTGAGTCGCTTTACAATCAACTTGCACTTCAGCTTGAGCTAAAGTCAAGATTTGATGTTATAGAGTATAAAATATCGTTTTTAAAAGAGTCGGTTGAGTTTACAACGGATAGGGTAAATCAGAAATTGAGTGAGTTTTTGGAGTGGATTATTATCTGGCTTATCGGGGTTGAGATACTTTTTTCAACTTACGAATATATCATCAAGCCGAATTTCTAGGTGTATAGAGCATTTCTGTGGAAAAATTCCACAGAAAACCAACTACTGATTTGCTAATTTTTTTAGTCTATCTTTGTATGCAGTCATATCAAAGTTTTTAACCTGTGCTACTCCATCAGCAATCGCAGCTTCAGCTACTGCAAAAGATACCCACTCCATAAGTCTTTTGTCAAATGGTGAAGGAATAATATACTCTCTGCCGTAGACCATATCACTTCTGTTGTGTGCTTTTGCAACATAATCAGGTACCGGCTCTTTTGCTAATCCTGCCAATGCGCGAGATGCTGCCATTTTCATATTTTCTGTGATTTTTGTAGCTCTTACATCAAGTGCGCCACGGAATATAAATGGAAAGCCTAAAACATTGTTTACTTGGTTTGCAAAATCGCTTCTGCCAGTTCCAATAATTAAGTCATCTCTAACAGATTTTGCAATATCAGGCATAATTTCAGGAGTTGGGTTTGCACAAGCAAAAATAATCGGATTCTTTGCCATTGAAGCTACCATCTCTTTAGAAATTTGTTCAGGACCGGAGAGTCCTAAAATCATATCTGCATTTTTAGCTGCATCTGCCGGTGTTCTATCTGTAGTATCGATAGCATATGCTTTTTTCTGTGCATTTAAATCCGTTCTTTCAGTGTGGATAACACCTTTAGAGTCAAGCATCGTGATATTTTTAACACCTAGTGCCTTGTACATGTTCGCACAAGCGATACCGCTTGCTCCTGCGCCGATAACTACAACTTTTAACTCTTCAGCTTTTTTACCGCTCATTTCAAGGGCATTGATAAGTCCTGCAGTTGTAATAACCGCAGTTCCGTGCTGATCATCGTGGAATACAGGAACATTACATATCTCTTTAAGTCTCGTCTCTATTTCAAAACATTGTGGTGCAGCAATATCTTCAAGATTTATACCCCCAAATGTATCTGCAATAGCAGCAACTGTAGCAATTATAGATTCAGTGTCATGAACATTTAACTCAATGTCTACTGCATCAACATGAGCAAATGCTTTGAAAAGTACACATTTTCCTTCCATTACCGGTTTACCAGCCAAATGACCAATGTCTCCAAGACCTAGTACTGCCGTGCCATCAGAGATAACTGCTACCAGATTACCTTTGTTTGTGTAATCGTACGCCGTATTGATATCTTTTTCTATCTCTAGACAAGGATATGCAACACCTGGGCTGTAAGCCATCGCCAACTCTTTTACCGTATCACAAGGTTTTGTAATAAGTGTTCCTATTTTTCCGTTGCTATCAAATTGATTTCTAGCTTTGTGATAATCTAATGATTCTTGCTCAAAAGTTGACATATTTTCTCCTGTTTTATTTGTGTGCTAATTGTATATTTTTAATTTGTATTTATTTCTTTAAGTAACAGATAAAATCTCTTATAAAATTATAATGTGTATATTTGAAACATAAAAATCTAAATTAAAAGCTGAAAGTAAAGTATCAAAAATTAGCTTGAAAATGCCGTTAAACTAACTCTAAGACTAAGAGGTAAAATTTCAAAAAGGTTACATTTTGAAACTTATTTTATAATACCAAATAGCCGTTTTTTGAAAGTAAATAACTATCTACTATAATTTATCTCTCTCTCCAAACTAAGCGCCCCGTCAAAAAGTGTCTGCTCATCGTAAGCATTTGCTATGAGCTGAAGTCCTATCGGCATTCCCTCAGAGCTTTTTGAAACAGGCACGGAGATTGCAGGAAGACCTGCAAGGTTTACGCTGATGGTGTAGAGGTCGCTTAAGTACATCTCCATCGGGGTTGAAAGCTCTCCAAACTTGTTTGCGGTTGTAGGTGCAACAGGCGAGAGTATCAAGTCTACATTTTCAAATATTTTTGAGTATTGCTCTTTTATGAGATGTCTAGTTTTTTGTGCTTTTACATAATAAGCTTCATAGTATCCGCTTGAGAGTACAAAGTTTCCAAGCAAGATACGGCGTTTTACTTCATCGCCGAAACCTTGGCTTCTTGTCTGCACAAATGTGTCGTTTAGGTCTTTTCCGACAACTCTGTTTCCATAGCGTATGCCGTCATAACGAGCCAAGTTTGTGGTAGCTTCAGCAGTTGCCGTTATGTAGTAAGCGGAGATGTCAAATTTCGCGTCCATTAACTCAGCTTCTACTATCTCATGTCCTGCATTTTTAAGTGCTGTTATCGCCAGCTCATAAGCTTTTTTTACATCATCGCTTGCATTTTGAATATGCTTTGGCAAAACTGCAATTTTGAGTTTTCTTGAAGCGTTTAGTTTGTCGCTTACTTTGTCGTTTTTGTTCGCGCTCGTTGAGTCTTTCTCGTCATGTCCGCTGATAAGGTCATACAAAATCGCCGCATCTTCAACGTTTTGCGTCATCGGTCCTATCTGGTCAAGCGATGAAGCGTAAGCTCCTAAACCGTAACGGCTCACTCTGCCATAAGTCGGTTTCATTCCGACAATTCCGCAAAAAGAAGCGGGCTGACGGATACTTCCGCCCGTATCACTTCCAAGAGCTGCAATAGCAAGACCTGCTGCAACTGCCGCCGCACTTCCGCCTGAACTTCCACCGGGAACGCAATCCTTGTTATGAGGATTTAGCGTTTTGCCGTAAAAGCTTGACTCAGTCGTGCTTCCCATAGCAAACTCATCCATATTTGTTCGACCAAACGGACTTAGTCCTGCACCAAGCATCTTCTCGATTACCGTTGCATTGTATGGAGCGATATAGCCTTGAAGTATGTTTGAGCCAGATGTTACAGACCAATCTTTTACCTGAATATTGTCTTTTATAGCTATCGGCACGCCTTCGCCGACATTGTGAACATCGAGGTAAGCGTTAATATCTGCATTTGCTTCTATATTTGTTTTTAGTTCTTCTTTAAATTTTGCCAGTTCGTCTTTGCTTAATTTCAGTGCTTCTTTTAATGTAATCACTACTTTTCCTATCTTTATAAATTATTGGGTGTATTATAGCAAAATGCGTCTGTTTTTTCTTTAGAGGAGGGAATGTGTGATATCAAACACAATTAACTAGTTTCTATCTTTCCAATAGTTTGGTTTTCTACCCAGCTGCATTACAGCTAAAATAATAATTTCATTATCTCTTTGAAAATAAATTATTCCAAATGGAAACCTATTTGTTAAACATCTTCTTATATCCATATTTAGTTTTTGCCAAGCAGTTGGATATTCTAAAATTCTTTGGATTGTTTTTTGAACTTCATGCGCAAATTCTCCTCCGAGTCCATCTTTGCACTCTTGATAATAATCAACTGAGGCGTTTAATTCAAGTTCGGCATCTGAGTGAAAAGAGTAAGTCATTTATGAGTGGAGTCTTTGAGATATTTTTTTGAAAACTTCATCCCCATTGATTAATTTAACAGAATCTGACTCAATCTCTTGTTTTCTTTTATTAGCTTCTTTTATCCATAGTTCATCAATAGAGCTATTTGTCGGTGTGATACTAGCCAATATCTTCTCAACAATTTTAGTCTTTAAATCTATCGGTAAAATATCTATTTCATCAAAAAGCTGCTCTTGTTTTAAAGCTAACATCTTGAACTCCAATATTTAAAATATACACAAATTTTAGCAAAATAATGTTAAATAAACTTTCTATCTATGCCTTATTTTAAAAGTAGCCTATCCTCATTTAGGCATTCCACCTCATAAGAGTATGGAACGAGGAAAAAAGATGGAACGAGTAACTTGTTATATATTATTCATATTTTTTACCATTATGTTCTAACCAACCGCCGACATGACTGTTTCTTGGATCATGATGTGTCCAATGCACAACGCCGCCCTTGGCATTGTTTTCATATTCTCCGCAAAATTTTATAGAATCACCCTCTTTTAGTCGATGTACTCTCGGTGCCAAATCAATATTGTGTGCGATTAGTAAAGTTTGCCCTGATGATTCTTTTATTATAAACCTTTGATGACGGCTGCCTTGATTGTCATCGCTAAGCAATTTAGTAACAGTTCCGGAACTACACATTGGTGTACCGGCATATATTTCCAAGCTTATGAGTATTAAAAATAACACTTTTTTCATTTCAAACTCCAATATTAAAATATACACAGATTTTAGCAAAAGAATGTTAAATAAATTTTGTATGGTATGCTTTGTCAATGGAGATTGATTTTAAATTAACATGTCCCCATTTTGGTGGCAAGTTTTATGTCGTTCCACCTTAGGAGAGGGTGGAGCGAGGAAAAAAGATGGAACGAGTATATGCGGCAAAGTCAAAGCTCAAAATTTGCAAAAGCACCCTCTACGCTTAGTACGTTTTTGTAGCTGGTTTTTTTGATTGTTACTCTTTTTGTGTTTAGGTCACACACAGCTATGCGAAAGTTTGAACCCATTTGCGGTTCAACTATGCATATGATTTTATCTTCTATCTGTCTCGTTGTATGGATAGTCCCGTGAAGATTGTGAAAAAAGTACTTTGGATAACTAAGCGGTGTGATCTCAACAACATCTGCGGTTCTTTTTTTGTCAAGAGTTTGTGCGATGATACTGGCATCTTCAAAGTTGTCAAACTGGATGCACCAGTCGTCAAACTCTTTGTTAAATCGTTTTAATTCTTCATCTAAAAAACCACCTGCAGGTGATTGAAGAGCAAATATACTCATTTATGGTTATTTAAACTTTTTAACCAGAAGTATGCCAAGACCGACAATAACAAATATCACAGCAACGGTGATAGCGATAAATGTGAAAGACACAGGCTCGGCAAAATTAGGCATTTAAAACCTTTGAACATCTCTCACATGTATGCTCTTCGTCTATTGACTGGTATTTCCAGCATCTTGGGCATTTTGCTTTTGTTGCTTTTTGGATTACAAATATATTTCCGTCAACCTCAAATTTTCCAAGTTCATTAGTTACTTCGCTATGTGAGATGCCAGATACCACAAACCAGTCTTCGGCAGCAGTTTTGTCCATCTTCGCTATCTTTTTAGATTCTGTGACTATCACCAGTTCCAAAGTATTTTTTATGATTTTCTCTTTTTTAAGTCCATCAACTATCTCAAAAAATTTCTCTCTTGCGCTGTTCATATATGCAGCGTCAAAAGTAGAGTCAATAATGTCCATGCTCTCATAAACAAAGTCAAAAATATCTACTTTATCGCCTTTTAAAAACGCAGGAAGATGCTCTGTGATTTCATCAGCTGTGTAGGTTAAAATAGGTGCGATGAGAGTTAGAAGCGACTTGGTCATAATCGCCATAGCACTTTGGCTTGAGTTTCTTCTTGGGTCATTTATAGCGTCGCAGTAGAGGCTGTCTTTTGTGATGTCGATGTAGATTCCACTAAGCTCATTTACGACAAAGTTGTTCAGCAAACTCATGCCGTGAACAAAGTTGTAGTGGCTGAATGATTTGTGAACGTTGTCAAATACCGTTTTTGCTTCGCTTAAAATCCATTTGTCAAGCTCTCCCATTTCGTTATAAGGAGTAAGCGATTTTAGGTCGTTGATGTTTGCAAGCATAATTCTAAAAGTATTTCTCAGTTTGCGGTAGTTTTCGGCACTCTGTTTTAGGATGTTTTGAGAGATTTTCAGATCCCCTTGATAGTCGCTAGAAGCAACCCAAAGACGTAAAATCTCGCTGCCGTACTCTTTTAAAACCGACTCCGGTGCGACAACATTGCCCTTGCTCTTTGACATCTTCTCGCCTTTTTCATCAACCGTGAAGCCGTGAGTAAGGACTGTTTTGTAAGGCGCTTTGTGCTCGACCGCAGCACTTAAAAACATAGACGACTGGAACCATCCGCGGTGCTGATCGCTTCCCTCTACATAGAGGTCTGCCTGATACTCTCCTGCGTCATAGTTGCGTGATTTAAGAACCGAATACCAAGTTGAACCGCTGTCAAACCAAACATCTAAAATGTCTGTTACTTTTTCAAGCTCATCTGCCTTATATCCTGCACCCGGATAGAGTAGCTGCTCTGTCGGCATCGAGTACCATGCATCGCTTCCGTGCATCTCAAAAACCATAGCAGTAAAGTTTAAAACCTTCTCATCAAGCAGAACTTCGCCGCTTGCTTTTACTCTAAAAAACGCTATCGGAACTCCCCAATCTCTTTGACGGGAGATACACCAGTCAGGACGGTTTGCAACCATTGATTTTAGTCTGTTTCTGCCTGTTTCAGGGAAAAACAGCGTCTTTTCAACTTCATTTAGAGCAATCTCTCTTAGTGTTTCGTCGCACCCTTTTGGTTTTTCATCAACGCTTATAAACCACTGTTTTGTAGCTCTGAAAATCAGAGGCGTATGGCTTCTCCAGCAGTGAGGGTACGAGTGAGTAAATTTTGAAACATGTACAACGCTCTCTCCCATAAGGGCAATCAAATCTTCGTTAGATTTAAAGATATGGCGACCGACAAAATCTTTACCGTTAGGGATAAGAGCATCGCGAACAACGCTCTCATCATAACATCCTGTTTCATCAACTGGCATGATTACGTCTAAATCATAAACAAGACCTATGCGGTAGTCGTCTTCGCCGTGTCCTGGGGCCGTATGAACACATCCTGTTCCGTTTTCAACAAGTACATGTTCGCCTAAAACTATGCGAGAAGTTCTGCTGTTTAGCGGATTAAGGGCTAAAAGATTTTCAAACTCTTTCGCTTGAAAAGTTCTTGCAATTTCGCCGCTTAAAATTTTGCTCTCACTTAGTGAAGCGAGAAGTTTTTTTGCGACTATGTAGCCAGTCGTTGTTAAAACATACTCCTCTTCAGGATTAAGTGATATTGCTGTGTTTGCCGGAATCGTCCACGGAGTTGTCGTCCAGATAACCAGAGCAGCACTGTTTACAATGTTTAGTTTCTCTTTTGCCTCGCTGCTCAGTTCAAACGCGATAAAGATTGAGTAATCTTCTTTATCCTCATACTCGACTTCAGCTTCTGCAAGTGCCGTTCTCTCAGCCCATGACCAAAAAACAGGCTTGCTTCGCTCGATTAGAAGTCCTTTTTTTGCAACATTGCAAAGTGTGCGGTAGATGTTTGCCTCAAACTTATAATCCATCGTCACATAAGGATTTTCCCAGTCAGCGATGACGCCTAATTTTTTAAACTCTTCTCTTTGAATATCTACAAATTCTGCTGCATGAGCGCGGCAAAGCTCTCTGATTTTTGCAGTTTCAAGAAGCTCTTTTTTCTGCTTTCCGCCAAGTTTTTTCTCAACCTGCTGCTCAATCGGCAGACCATGACAGTCCCAGCCTGGAGTAAAACGGACAGATTTACCGCTAAAATAGTTATGTTTTATAATAATATCTTTTAAAATTTTGTTAAGCGCATGTCCGATGTGTGTGTGGCCGTTTGCATAAGGCGGTCCGTCATGAAGAGTGAAACTTTGTGCATCTTTGCGGTTTGCTTTCATCTTCTCGTATACTTTTTTGTTATCCCAAGAAGCGTATCTAATCGGCTCATTATTTATGAGATTGCCTCTCATCTCAAATTTTGTAGTAGGTAACAGCAGCGTATCTTTGTAATCCATATTTATTCCAGAGTGTATAAAATTTTTGCATTGTATCCTTTAAGGGTTAAAAGCTACTTTAAATAAGTAAAAACAGTGTTATAATAGGCAAAAATATTTTTGACAAAGGGGCTGTTTACCATATGAAACTACATCTTCTACTAATTGGAAACAAATTTATATATAACTCACCTTTGCGTGAATATATAATAAGAAAAATAGAGCAAAAAACTGATTTTATACACTCGATAACTTTTTTTAAAGAGAGCGATAATTCATTATTTTTATATCTTGACAAAGAGCTTAATTCAGAAAAGAGACACATTATTGTCACTACAAAACAGCACTTCCCGACCATTGGAAAACTTATATGTACTGTTACGGGCGATAACCAGATATTAAAAGAGGATATATTGATTCCTTCAAACAGCTCAGTTTTTGAAGAAGGAAGCTATCTTTTGGAGTATAAAGATTCGATTACAAATGTTCTTCATATGGACGAAATGCAGAAGTTTCCGGAGATATTGTTGAACTTTGAAGACTCTAAAGCAACAATGCACCTCTTTGAAGAAGATAGGGATAGTGCAATAGCAATGCTTACTCCGATAGCGCAAATGTATGATGTGAGGATTGATGTAGTAAATCTTATTGACGGGTGGCTTAGGGTTGATATTAGAAGCAAAAAGTATGGCAATATATCGAAATTTATAGGTTCTGCAAAGCAACTGTTGCCAAATAAACTTATAGCAGCATCAAATATCATGAGTTATATTATTGATAAATTATCTTCACAAAACAAAAAGATTGCTTTTGCCGAGAGCTGCAGCGGAGGGCTTCTTACCTACTATTTTACGAAAAACAACGGTGCTTCAAAAATATTAGACGGCGCTCTTGTAACATACTCAAATTCAATGAAAGAGAATTGGCTTGGAGTTAACAGCAAAACTTTAGAGGAGTATGGTGCTGTAAGCGCTCAAAGCGTTTCAGAGATGAGCGATGGAGCAATGAATGTAAGCGATGCTGATTATGCCATATCGATAAGCGGTGTAGCTGGCGAGGGTGGAGGAACTGAGTATAAGCCTGTGGGCACCATATATGTGGGAGTAAGAAGCAAAACTGAACATAAAGAGAGCCGCTTAAATCTTAGCGGGGATAGAAACTATATTCAACATCAAAGTGTGCTTTTTGCAATTAAAATGTTGCTGCTTATGGACAAAGAGATATTTTTTTAAATTTGTCCCTTTTTGTCTTGACAATTAAAACCTATTTGCCTATAATTTCGACCTCTAAAGAAATAGAGGAAAATGTCTTGTTAGCTCAGCTGGTAGAGCATCTCACTTTTAATGAGGTGGCCGATGGTTCGAATCCATCACAGGACACCATTTATAAAACTAAAAACACTATATGCGATTGTAGCTCAGTTGGTTAGAGTGTCTGCCTGTCACGCAGAATGTCGAGGGTTCGAGTCCCTTCAATCGCGCCACTGTTTTTAGATTTATTGATGGGCGTTTAGCTCAGTTGGTAGAGCGCTACCCTTACAAGGTAGATGTCACAAGTTCGAGTCTTGTAATGCCCACCATTTTTTGATGATACTGCGTTAAATTTCAACTCGCATAGCTTACTATGCTTCGTTAAATTTTGCCTTGTCTAATGCAAAAAACCAGAGTTTCGTGTTAAACCTTTTGTTTAATGAAAGTGACCCTTTCGTCTAGTGGCCAAGGACACTATCACTTCATGGTAGGGACAGAGGTTCAAATCCTTTAGGGGTCGCCACAATTAAAGTTGGTGTTATATAAGTTAAAAAATGGGCGTTTAGCTCAGTTGGTAGAGCGCTACCCTTACAAGGTAGATGTCACAAGTTCGAGTCTTGTAATGCCCACCATTTTTTGCGATATACGCACAAAATAATTTGCTCACGTATTTCAATACGCTTCGCAAATCATTTAGCACATCTATCACAAAAACCAATAAATTTTATTTCAATGCGCGGTGGTAGTTCAGTTGGTTAGAATACCTGCCTGTCACGCAGGGGGTCGCGGGTTCGAGTCCCGTCCACCGCGCCACTACCTTTAAATACAATCCACTTAATTATATTTACTAATCCTATAAAAAACTTTTTGTTCCGCGTCCGTCATACATATCTTTATATCTAAATGTTATAAGATTTTGCATTATTGCAAAAAGAATCATAAAGTTTATAAAACTGCTTCCGCCATAACTGAACATTGGCAATGGAACCCCGACAACAGGGGCGTATCCTATGGTCATAGAGATATTTACACCCATATAGATAAAAATCATAAATGCTATTGAAATAGTTACAACTTTTATAAGATAATCACTGTTAAAGATACTTAGGCTTGTTAGATGTAAAATGAGCATAGCATATATAAGAATAATTCCCAAAGCGCCTAAAAAACCGCTTCTCTCAACAATAAATGCAAAGATAAAATCGCTTGTTGCGATAGGCAGGAATCTCATCTGCGTCTGTGTTGCATCATCTTTTGATTTGCCGGTTAAACCGCCTGAGCCGATAGCTATAATGGATTGCTGAACATGGT
Source organism: Sulfurimonas sp. (assembly GCA_041654255.1). GTDB lineage: Bacteria > Campylobacterota > Campylobacteria > Campylobacterales > Sulfurimonadaceae > Sulfurimonas. The sequence goes on along the minus strand of JBAZDX010000002.1, from coordinate 55,977 downwards.
ATGACGGCTTTTCGCTAAGAAAATCATGTATTCTTGTTTTTTGATAATCATGAAGTAAAAATTTGTATGCAAGCGGAGAGAAAAGAAGGACAGAACCGATTAAAAATGCCCATATTTTCCAATATACGCCGATGTAAAACAGTACTCCAAAGCCCAAGAGAAGAAGAACCAGAGCTGTGCCCAAATCCGGCTCTTTTGCAATTAAAATAAATGGCAAAAGTATATATATGCTTATTTTTAAAAACTCTTTTATTCTATATCCGTTTATCGGAGGCGGGCTTTTGTTTATTAGGTATGCAAGCATCAATATAAGGGCAGGTTTTACAAACTCAGACGGCTGAATGGTCGCGTTAACAAATGGGATATCTATCCATCTCTGAGCACCGAGTCTCGCATGCCCAAAAAACTCAACCGCAATAAGAAGTGCTATGCTTAACCAATAAATAAAGGGGATAAGCCAGCTCATTCTGCGGATAGGAAGCAAAAAAACAGCTAAAAACGCTAAAAGCGCAACTCCGACATAAGCTGTTTGTTTTTGGGCAAGAGCAGGTACCGCTTCGCCGATTAGCCAATTTGAAGTAAGAACAAGAGGAATGATTAGGATAATGGAAAAAAAATCAAATTGTGCTAAAATACGTTTATCAATTCTCCACAAATTTGAAACTCCATAAAATTTTAGAAATTGTATCATAAAGGTTATAAATATGAATGAAACACAAAGTTATATTTGCGATAGCGCTGAGCGTCTTGATACATTTTTAACATCGCAAATAGGGCAGAGTCGTTCACAAATCGCACAGCTGATTAAAAAAGAGTGTGTATATGTTGATAATAAAGTAGTTTCTCGTTCCGGGGTAAAATTAAAAGAGGGACAGGTAGTTAAAGTAGAGTTTCCTGATGCAGAGGTAAAGCCGGCATTAGACATTGATTTTAATGTAGAAGTGCTTTATGAGGATGAGGATGTTTTGGTAATTAACAAGCCAAGCGGATTAACCGTTCATCCGGCTCCGAGCGTAAAAGAGGCGACCCTTGTTGACTGGCTTAAGCATAAAGGGATTAGGCTCTCTAGCATAAGCGGAGAGGAGCGACACGGAATCGTTCACAGGCTGGATAAAGGCACAAGCGGGGCTATGGTTATTGCAAAAAATAATGTTTCTCACGAGTTTTTATCATCTCAGCTTCAAGACAAAAGTATGGGAAGATACTATCTAGCAGTCGTTAACCCGCCGCTTAAAAATGATTTAACTACAGTTGAGTGTTCAATAGCAAGAAGTGCTCACAATAGGCTTAAGATGGCATGTTTAGAGCATGGCAAATACGCAAAGACTCTCTTTAAAACACTGGCGCTTTCGAATGATGAAAAAAATCAGCTTGTAGCATGTAAGCTTTTTACGGGAAGAACACATCAGATTCGTGTTCATTTAGAGAGTTTAAACCGTCATATTGTCGGCGATCATATTTATGCTCAAAGCCCAAAACAAGAGAAATCGGAACGAATTTTGCTTCATGCATACATGATATACTTTATTCATCCGACGAGTAAAGAGGAGATGTCGTTTGTTGCCTCTCTTGATGCAGATATGATGGATTACATAAACAAAAAATTTAATATGGAGCAAATAGATGAAATTATGGACACTAGCTATATCATGCGCAGTTTCATTACTAATTCTTAGCGGTTGTAGCGAAAAAGTACCTGTACCAAAAAAAGAGGCAGTAGTTGATAATACCCTGCCGATTGTTTCGCTTACTAAAAACGGAACAATTATTGATACCAATACAATTGCCCTTGAATGGGGAGCTATCGATGACCAGAGAGTAGATGGTGTATATATTTATAGAGTTGTACTAGATGGCGAGACTAAAGACAAGGGTAATAAAAGTGATTATTACGATACTGTAAACAGCCGTTTTTCTACCCACTATTTAGATAAAAAAATAGAACCGGGTACAAGATACAGCTATTACTTTAAAACTTATAGTGCAAAAGCAGAGTCTCAAAAAAGTCAAACAACCACAATAACTTCGCTTTTGCCTTTAGAGTCGGTAGTATGGATAAATAGCAGACAAAGCATGCCAAGAAGCGCAAAAATAATATGGCGACCGCATGCAAACGAAAAGGTTAAGGCATATATCATCCAAAGAAGAACTCTCCAAGAGAGCAGATGGAGTGACGTTGCAACCGTAAACGGACGACTTAGCGCAGAATATATTGATAAAGATTTAAAAGATAATTTTACATATATATATCGCATTCGTGTATTGACGTACGACGGTATTACCTCAAAGCCTAGTGAAGAGGTTACGGTTATAACAAAAGAGTTGCCAGCCGAGATAACCCAAGTAGTTGCTTCAACTGAGTTACCGAAAAAAATACAGGTTAATTGGAAAAGCAGCGATGCTAAAGATTTTTTAACATACAGAGTATATAGATCTCCTAGCATAAATGGAACCTATGAATCAATTACCGATACAAAAAAGAACTCATTTGTTGATGTTATTGAAGAGGATGGCAAGGAGTATTTTTATAGAATAAGCGTATTTGATACGGATAAGTTAGAGAGTATAAACTCAAACTATACCGCACTTGGCAGAACATTGATAAAACCGGCTACTCCTTCATTGGTTGATGCAAAACTAGTTAACGGCAGAGTCAAGTTATCTTGGGTCAGTTCGGATACAAGAGCTAAAAGTTACACAATAGAAAAAAAATATAGCAAAAGCTTTTTAGAGAGTTCAATTGAAGATTTTGAAAATATAAAAGGCAACGAATTTGCTGATTCGGAAATAGAGGGCGGAAAAACTTACTACTATAAAATATTTGCGATTGATGCCAACGGCATTAAATCAGAGCCTAGCATAGAAGTTAAGTTTAAAGTTGAAGAAACAATAAAAAATAAAACACAAAACAGTAAAACACAGAATAATGATACAAAAAAGACGCAAAATAACGCGCCAAGCAAAGTAGAGAAAAATATTGAGCAAAATGGCACGCCAAGTGTTGTCGCACCGGCAGAAGAAGTAATAATACCGATGCAAGATTTTAACTAAACGAGAATTAATGCCACATTTACACATTTCAGAGTTTAAAGAGATAGAGTTTCCATCGCAAGAAGATGGGGTCTCTTTCAATTTTATAGCGGATAATGCAACACACGAAGAAGAGAAACTGATTTCGGTTACAGTAGATGGAGATGAGTTTTTTTTGCTGGTTGTAGATGAGGATAGAAAAAAGCTCTTAAAGAGCGACAAGCTTACAAGACCGGCTTCTATATATAATGTTCATAAAGCGCTTCTTACATATGCAAGAGTCTCAAATATGGATGTTCTTTCATCAAATGTACCGCAAAATCAAAAAAACATGCATCTTCAAGAGGTTACGGCTCTAAAAGATATAAGCTACTTTGCAACAGACTTTCCGAAGAACAAAAAAATCCGCATTGAGGTGGGTTTTGGCTCCGGTCGCCATCTGCTTCATCAGGCTATAAATAATCCAGACACTCTTTTTATCGGCATAGAGATTCACACGCCCTCTATTGAACAAGTTTTAAAACAGATAACTATTAAAAATCTTGATAATATAGTCGTTCTTAGCTATGATGCAAGGCTTTTTATGGAGCTTGTCCCATCAAATGTAATTGAAAAAATTTACGTTCACTTCCCTGTTCCATGGGATAAAAAACCTCACAGAAGAGTTATTTCAACTACATTTATTGAAGAAGCCAGACGTATTTTAAACGTTGGCGGAACTTTAGAACTTAGAACAGACAGTGAAAAATATTATGCTTACTCTTACGAGACATTTATAGCATTTGACAAAACCACGCTTCATATTAACAAAAACAAAGATATAGCCATAATAAGCAAGTACGAAGATAGATGGAGAAAGATGGAGAAAAACATTTATGATGTAACGATGATAAATGATGAAGAGTCTCCTGAACTCTCTTTAGAAGGTGATTTTAATTTCTCTGAAGTTAAGCTCTCAGGTCATGAGATCTTAAAACTTAACAAAAAAATAGAAAAAATAGACGGGGGATTTATCAATTTTGAGAGAAGCTACATGTTAAAAGATGGAGTTATGCTTCGCCTCTCCATGGGAAGTTTTGATAAGCCGGAACATCTTTATCTGATTGTTAAGAATGATAAAGCATTTTATTATCCAAATATACCGCTAAAATCAAGAAGCAATCTTGCTGCGCATAAATTTTTAAACGGGGTACTTCATGGATAAAGTTATAATAGCTAAAGACCTCTCATTGTCATATTCAAACAATGAGACAATTATCAACAAAGCAACTTTTTCAATCAACTCCGGCAGTTTTGTATTTATAACGGGGGCAAGCGGAAGCGGAAAATCCACACTTTTAAAATCTCTTTATGGAGCATTGAACCCAAAGCAGGGCTCTCTTGTTGTCGGCGGTGTAGAACTTAGCGGTGTCTCACGTTCAAAGTTAAACTTTTTAAGACGACATATAGGAATAGTTTTTCAGGATTATAAGCTTGTTAAAGAGTGGAATATTGAAAAAAATATTATGCTCCCGCTTATTATTAACGGATATGTAAAGAGCGTTGCTCTAAATCAAGTAGAGAAACTCTTAAAACACGTCAGGTTGAATCATCAGACGGGAAAATACCCTCTTGAGCTTAGCGGCGGGGAACAGCAGAGGGTTGCAATGGCTAGAGCACTAGCGCACAATCCTATCTTGATTTTGGCGGATGAACCGACAGGTAACCTTGATGAGTACTCTTCACAGCTTATCTGGAACCTGCTAGAGGGTGCAAACAACCAGCTTAAAACAACTGTAATAATAGTAACTCACCACATTCCAAAAACATTAAACGTGGATTATAAGCATTTTCACATAGAGTATGGGAGTATTCATGAAGTCCGTTAAGAATCATCTCTCGTTAGTAGTTGCACTTTTGAGCATACTCTTTTCAATGCAAGTTTTTTTTATTGTTGAGCGTTCAATCGATGCCTATAAAGTAAATCTCTCAAACAACTACTCGGTTATTGCGGTTAGCAAGAAAGAGTTAAGCAGCAGCGATTTTGTAGGTATAAACAAGATAATTTCAAAAGCAGATGAACTTTCGCCTGATTCTGTTGTAAAAAGATTAACAAGTGATATGAAAAGTACAAATGTAGAGCTCCTAAAACTAACTTTACCGAAATTTTACAAGCTCTCTCTTGCCTACTATCCGACCCCGCAAGAGGTAAAACAGTTAAGAAGCGATTTACTAAAGAATGGCTCAATAACAAAGGTGGAAGATTTTTCACATACTCACGATACGACTTACAAGCTTCTGCTTCTCTTTAAAAAAGTTGTTGCACTCTTTGCTGTCGTTGTGCTTGTGGTTACCGTGCTGCTAATATTTAAAGAGCTTAGAATCTGGCAGTATAAACATAATGAGAGAATGACTATTATGGGACTTTTCGGTGCAGCTCTATGGCTTCGCTCTGCTGTACTTTTCAGGCTTGCCATAGTTGATGCGCTCATTGCAAGCTTCATAGCCTTTGGAGTATTTATGTATCTCTCATCATCTCCTTGGGTAGTGGAGCAGTTTGGCAATATTGGAATTAACGTAATTGTTTTCAATCCGATAGATGATTTTATAGTTATTCTCGGGGTTGCCGTAACAATCTCAATACTTTTAGCATCTTTAATTGTTTTGGGGCATAAAGAAGAGGCATGATTCGTTTATTAATAATATTTGTTTTAATATATTTGTACTTAGAGGCAAAAACAAGCGTTGACACTAAGATTCAAAAAACGAGCTCTGAAATAGGTTCTATAGCTAAAACCCAAGAAGATATAAATAAGAAGATGGACGAAACTGCACAGGCAATTTTACTGCAAGAAAAAGAGATTGCCGCACAACAAGAGCGTCTTAAGAAGATAAAAGAGGAGCTCCTAGAAAAAGAGAGCAGCTATGATGGAAATGTTAAGCAGATAAAAGAGCTAAAATCTTCTCAAGAAAAATTAAAAAAGAATGGTGACCAGCTAGAAGAGGAGTTGGTTTTTACAATAGCTCAAAGCGTATCTTTGTCAATAGTTTTAGAAGAGGAGTATAGCGCAAGCGAGGAGTCGCTTATAGAGTATGAAGTGCTAGACCTTATGCTTAAAAATGCAAAAGTAAAGATTAGAGAGTTAAATGAAAAATTTTATAGTAACTCTAAAAATATCAATGTATTAAGTGAGCAAGTCAATATTCTTGAAACTGCAATAGCGTCCATTGATTCAAAAAGAAAAGAGCTGACAAAAACTCAAGAAGAGAATAAAGAGTCACTTAAAAAGCTGAAAATCGCAAGAGATTCATATAAAAAAGAGTTAAAAGATATTTTAAATAAGCAAGACATGCTAAAGAAAACATTGGCTCAGTTAAATATAATAAAAATTGATGAGATTAGAAAGGCTAGTGAGGAGGCAGAGAGAGCTGAAGCATTTGATGCAAAAGATACAGTTTCTAGCAATAGTCTGCCTAAGGTAAAAACACATGGAAGCAGTTACCAAGCCGTAAAAACGAAGCAATATGAAGGAGAAAAAACAATTGCACCGTTTGAACCGTATAAAATCACAAAAAAATATGGAACATATACCGACCCGATATATGGTATAAAAGTATTTAACGAGTCCATATCTTTAAAGCCAAGTGAAGAGAATACAAAAGTTAAAACAGTCTTTAACGGCAAGGTTATTTATGCCGACAAAACACCGGTACTCAACAATATTGTAATTGTAGAGCACGACGACGGACTCCATACCATCTATGCTAATCTATCTCAAATAGCACCTGATATAGAAAAAGGCAAAAAAGTTAAAAAAGGCTATACGATAGGCCGTGTTAACGATGAGCTGATTTTTGAAGTTACCCAAAAGTCATTTCATATAAATCCGATAGGTCTGTTTCAATAATATTTAAAATAAAATCTAATTTAGATATAATTTCAAAAATTTTTAGGTAGAAAAATATGAACTTTATTCAAACTCGCGGATGCGATAAAAACAGACCCCAAAGCGTTACATTTTCGGAAGCTATTTTAAATCCCATCGCCTCTTTTGGCGGTTTATATGTGCCGCAGAGTTTGCCGGAACTCGGTGAAGAGTTTTTAGTTAAACATTTAAACTCTTCATACAAAGAGCTGGCTTCTGACATGCTTGGACGTTTTGAGATTGATATCGACAAAAGCGTAATAGACGAGGCGCTAAAGCTTTATGACAAGTTTGACACTCCTTCAAATCCGGTTCCTGTCGTAAAAGTAAAAGAAAATCTTTATGTAAGCGAACTCTACCACGGTCCGACCCGCGCATTCAAAGATATGGCGCTTCAGCCTTTTGGCGTGGTACTCTCATCAATCGCGCAAAAAAGAGGCGAGCACTATCTAATCCTTGCCGCTACAAGCGGTGATACGGGTCCTGCAGCGTTAGAGACGTTTAAAAACCGCGCTAATGTTCAGGTTGCCTGTCTTTACCCAGACGGCGGAACGAGCGATGTCCAAAGACTTCAGATGGTTACAGAAGATGGCAAAAATCTAAAAGTAATAGGAATCAACGGTGTTTTTGACGATGCCCAAAACGCACTTAAGAGGCTTCTTGCTTCTGATGAGTTTAAATCAACGCTAAAAGAGAAAAATATTCTTCTCTCGGCTGCAAACTCTGTAAATTTTGGACGTATTATTTTTCAAATCATCTACCACATCCACAGCTACCTTGAGCTTGTTCGTCAAAATGGTATAACTATGGGAGAGAAGGTTTACCTCAATGTTCCTAGCGGAAATTTTGGAAACGCTCTTGGCGCTTACTATGCTTGGAAAATGGGTCTTCCAGTTCTTAAAATAATTATCTCTTCAAATGAAAACAACGTTTTAACTAGGCTTATTAAAACAGGAAAATATGATTTGAGAAATTCACATGTAGTAAGTACGACTTCGCCGGCGATGGATATTTTAAAATCATCAAACGTTGAGAGAATCCTTTATGACATGTTTGGTTACGAGAGAACAAAAGAGCTTATGGGTGATTTAGAGACAAAGAATTTTTATGAGTTGAGTGCGGCAGAACTATCAGAACTTCAAAAAAGTTTTGATGCAGATTTTTGTAACGGCGAAGAGGGCAAAAAATATATCAACACAACTTTTTATAAAGACGGCTATTTGATGGACCCACACACTGCAACATGTATGAAATCATACGAGACATGCTCAAAAAAAGATGTAAAGTCTATAATCTACTCAACAGCAGAGTGGACAAAGTTCTCTCCTGTTATAGCAAACGCACTCACCGGAGAAGTTGACGCGGAGGATATTGTCGCCTTGGAATCTATCTCAAAAGAGGCAAAACTTGAGATTCCTGCTATGGTAAAGGGTTTGTTCAGTAAGCCGATTGTTCAAAAAAGTATTATAGAAAAAGAAGATATTGAAAAAGAGATTTTGAAGTTTTTATAGAGGGCAATAAGTTCAAAAAAAGAGTATTTTTGAACTTAATCTATTCTCAAGAGAGCTCCGTAGCTCTTTTGTATGCTTTTTCAATGGCGTTTATGCATGCAGCTCTTACATTTCCGTCTTCTAGGGCGCCATAACCTGCCGCAGTTGTTCCTCCAGGGCTCATAACGGCATCTTTTAAAAGTGCAGGGTGGATATCTTGTATAAGGTGTCCAAACCCGCTAAAAAGACCGCGCATAGTTGCCATTGCATCGGCTCTTTTCATTCCCTGCTTAACGGCTCCATCAGCCAATGCCTCGGCAATAAGCGTCAGATATGCAGGACCGCTTCCGGCAAGTGCAGTTGCAATGTTGAGCTCTTTTTCGCTTCCAAGCCAAAGGGTTGTGCCGATAGCTCCAAGCAGCTCCTCGGCTTCAGCTCTAAACTCTTCATCTCCGGTAAGCGTTGTCATAGACTTGCCAACACTTGCTGCCAGATTTGGCATTGCTCTAACCACGGCATGAGGATTTAGATTGTGTTTTAATTTATGCAGCGTTGTTCCAGCAAGAACAGAGTAAATGACCCTTGCTCTGCCGGTGATTCTGGTAGCTACCTCTTCAACATTTGCAGGTTTAACGCAAAAAATAACTGTTTTGTCATCTACATTAAAATCGTCCATCAATGCTTTTTCTACCGCCACCCCGACTTCGCTTTCGAATTTGTCAAGTTGTTCAAAACTCCTGCCTACAACTTCGATTTTACAGTTATTTTTCAACCCTTTAGCAATACTAAGAGCCATATTTCCATTTCCGATAAAAGTTATAGTTTTCATAAAAGTGCCTTAATTTTTTTTACGGTAGTATAACATCATCACATTAAATATCAAATTATTATAAACAAAGGTTAAAAAGTGGAAATTTTTTTAAAAGAGGCTAAGTCGTCAAGCAGAGTATTGTCTCTAGTGAGCGGTGCAAAGAAAAACATTATTTTAAGAGAGATGGCAAGGGCACTAAGAGCAAATACAATGGATTTGCTAGAGGCAAATGCACTTGACATGTCGGATGGTAAAAAAAACTCTCTCTCATCCACTTTGATGGACAGGCTCTATCTGGATGAAAAACGCATAGAAGCGATGGCTGTGGCGGTTGAAGAGATAGCGGCATTAAAAGAGCCAGTCGGGCGTGTTCTTGATGGCTGGGTGACGGAGGATGGACTAAAAATCGAAAAAGTCTCGATTCCTATCGGTGTTATAGGCATAATCTATGAGTCACGCCCAAATGTTACAAGCGATACCGCGGCACTCTGCTTTAAAAGCTCAAATGTCTGTGTTTTAAAAGGGGGAAAAGAGGCTGAGAACTCAAATAAGGCAATTGCAAAAGTGCTACAGAGCGTTTTGGAAAAAAACTCTCTGCCGAAATCTTTAATATCTCTGATTCCTGACTCTTCGAGAGAGGGCGTTGCAAAACTAATCAAGATGGATAAATATGTAGATTTGATTATTCCTCGCGGCGGAGAGGGGCTTATAAAGTATGTTTGTGACAATGCTACGGTCAGTGTTATCAAACATGATAAAGGGCAGTGCCATACCTACATAGACAAAGACGCAAAACTTGACAATGCAATTAAAATAGCAATAAACGCGAAGGTTCAACGTCCCGGTGTCTGCAATGCGATGGAGACTCTTTTGGTTGATGAGAGAATTGCAAAAGAAGCACTTCCTCTTTTAAAAGCTGAGTTTGACAAGGCTCATACGGAGTTAAAAGGGTGCGCGAAAACTAAGGCTATTATAGACGTGGCAAATGCTACCGAGAAAGATTATGACACGGAGTATTTGGCGAATATACTCAATATAAAAGTTGTTGATGGTGTAGAGGGTGCGATAGATCACATAGTAAGATTTGGTTCTGGTCACTCAGAGGCAATTATTACCGAAGATATAACGACTGCGGAGCTGTTTTTAAATGCAATAGACGCAGCGGCAGTTTATGTAAATGCTTCAACAAGGTTTACAGACGGCGGAGCTTTTGGATTTGGCGCAGAGGTCGGAATAAGCACAAACAAACTTCATGCAAGAGGACCGATGGGAATAGAGGGTTTGACTACTTATAAGTTTAAAATTTACGGAAGTGGACAAATAAGATAAAATATTTAAATGTTGATACAAATCAACACTATAAATTAAAAGATTAAATACAATTAGCCATATTTTAATATAGAGGATTTTTAATGTCTTTAATTCCAACTGACGCTTCAAAGATAGATGTTGCAGGCGCAACCGTAGATTTTTTTAAACTTGAAAAAGATGGACAGAGTACTTACTACTTTGATACATCAAAGTGCGGCCCGCCGGAACCGATGGTAAATGCCGTAAGCGGTCTGAAACTTATCAAGGGAACTAACGATAAGCTGGTCATGATAAACCATAAAACACCGGGCGGACTTTTTGCTAAACTGCAAGATGACATCTCACATGAGATAGAAGAGACTTCAAGTGGCTTGGTAAAAGTGATTTTTTCTAGCAACAACTCTTCATCGGCAAATACGAATCTTCAAAATATAAGTCATTAGTAACTAAATGTTTTCTATCTCGCAAGATTTTGCACCTCCATTTAAGCTGATAGCTCCATTTTTCATTTTAGGGAGCCTGTTTTATCTGGTGTCTGTCGCATATATATTTTTTATCTCCGCTGAAAATATATCAATGTTAGATACGAAAATACTAGGTTTTGTCCATCTGTTTTTACTTGGTTTTATTATGATGACAATTTTTGGTGCGATGGCGCAGCTGGTGCCTGTTGTTTTAGAGGTAGGGCATTTTGGGGTTGAACTGTTTTATGCTATATGGCCGCTTCTATCTATCGGTACGCTGATGATGGTTTTTGGATTTTTTAGTTATCCGATGCTATTGCCGTTTGGCGGAGTTATTGTTTTAATCTCCATAATGGTGTTTGTTATGGAGATATTTTTAACAATAAAAAAAGTTAAAAAATTTAATCTTGTTATGAAAAGTATATTGCTTTCAAACACATTTCTTTTTTTTGGAATAATCTTTGGTCTTGTTATGGCGCTTGGATATAGCGGACTTGTAGATATAGATATAAATGCATTGCTTAAAAGCCATGTTTTTCTAATTGTTGTCGGATATATAACTATAACCATAATGGGCTTGTCAGTTGTTTTGCTCCCGATGTTCGGACTTTCACATGGTTTTTCAACAAAGCCTCTTGAAAAAGCAATAGCAGCGGTTTGTTTGGCAATTTTACTTGTAGTGCTTTCATCATTTACAAAAATAGCGCTTTTAGAGTATGCAGGCTATATATTGGCAATAGTTGGATTGTTTATGTACTACTACTTCGTGCAGACCATATATAAGACAAGAGCTAGGAAAGAGATAGACATCTATGCAAAATCGCTAATTTTTTCATATTTTTCTCTTATCGCTTCTTTGATTTTTGGTATAGCTTATATGGTTTTTGGATTTGAACCGCTGCTTTTGAGTTCTGGATGGATTATGTTTTTTGGCTTTTTCTCTTTTGCCGTAACCGGACATGTATATAAAATTATTCCGTTTCTTGTCTGGTTTGAGAGATTTTCACCGCTTGTTGGAAAACAAAAAGTTCCGATGCTAGCGGATATGCTTCCAAAAAAAAGCTCATCTGCGCAGTTTATTTTTTGTGCAGTTGGGGTGGTTGTGGTGGCAGTTGCTATTTTGCTTCAAAATGATGCTCTTATAAAAGCCGGTGCTTCATTTTTGTTTGTAGGCGCTCTGGCTTTTGTAAGAAGCGTTTTTTATATGATAAATTATAAATAAAAGGATTTGATAATGATGTATTCTAAAGAGGAGCTGTTTTTAGCTATTTCGACTGTAATTGATCCAGAGGTAGGTTTTAACCTTGTGGAGATGGGACTTATTTATGATGCTTCATGCGACGATGAAGGAAATGCACATGTAAGAATGACGCTCTCAACAAAAGCGTGTCCGATGCATCAGCTAATTCAGCAGTGGGTAAAAGAGGCTGTACAAAAGATGGCAAATATAAAAAGTGTTGAGATAGAGTTAGTTTGGGAGCCTGAATGGAATATAACGATGGCGCAAGAACATGTTAAAAAGGCTCTGAGCAGAGGCTAGTTTTTAGCTCTACACCACAAGGGTCCTTTGTCACTTCGTTTGGGCGTACTCTTTTATAGCTTCACAAACGTGGTCAAGAGTTCTTTTATATTTTTTTAGATTATTTATATACTCCAAATCGGTCGGGTTTGATAGACTGTTTTTCAAATCTAGAGCTATCTGGTGAAGGTTGCCTGCGCCGATGTTGGCGGCAACACCTGATATGTCTAGCAGTATTTTGTTAGCACTGGTGCTGTCTGATTCGTTAATCAGCTTTTTAATAGCATCTGCAGAGCCGCAATATTTTGTTGTAAAATCGCTTAGTATCTCAAGATAAAAATCTTTATCGCCTCCGCATATCTCTAAACCCTCGATACTATTAAATGAGACATATTGAGCCTCTTGAGAGCTGTTTTGAGTCTCTTTTCCATTTGTATAAACATAGAGAATATCATAAAGAGCGTCCATCTTCAGAGGCTTTTCAATGTGAGCCTCCATACCGACATTTAACATGTTTCTAATATCATCAGCCGCTGTATCGCCGCTAAGAGCAACAACTGGAATACGATCATATTTTGGATCTTTTCTAATAAGCCTTGTAGCTTGAAAGCCGTCTATTATAGGCATGTGAGCATCCATCAATATTATTGCGAAATCACTATCTTTTTCAAGTATATTTAGTGCTTCCTGCCCATCATTTGCAATGGTAATATCTATGCCAGAAGTTGATAAAAGTCCGGCTATAACTTTTTGATTTATTATATTATCTTCTGCAATTAGGATTTTAGTGCCTTTGAACATCGCAAAATCATCTTTTGTGATTTTGTCGTGCGGGAGCAGTTCACGTTTTTTTCTATTTATCGGTACAACAACTTGCGGTTTTTCTGCCTCTTCAACACGTATTTCTACTTTTATCTCTTCAACTTTTTCAACTTTTTTTTCAGCAGGTTTAGCTTCTTGTTTTTGTTCAACAGGATGCTTTACGCCCTCCATTTTTTCTGACTTTTTTAAAAGAGCATACACTAGTAGAAGAGCTACTACAACAATTATCCCAATTAATTCCACGTAATTTTCGCTTATTATCGTTTGCATATTTCCACTTTTTTTTCTTTATCATACACTAATAAAAATTAAACTTTACAAACTTGATGTATAATATAACAAAAATAGTATAGGTCTTAAATGCAAATTATTCCGCACGTTCCAGTTTTATACCGCGAGGTATTGGAGGTATTTAGCGATATTGATAATGGGATAATAATCGATTGTACAATGGGGTACGGCGGACACTCATCAATGATTCTTGAAGCAAATCCGCATGTGAAACTTATTGCGATAGACCAAGACCAGACAGCCATCGATTTCTCAACGCAAAGACTTCAAAAATTCAGGGACAGGGTGGTTATCAAAAAAGGGCGCTTCTCATCCGTGATAAAAGAGATATTAAAAGAGTATGACATTAAAGACATTAGAGGGATTTTGGCAGACATCGGAGTCTCATCGCTTCAGCTGGACCAAAAGGAGAGGGGATTCTCTTTTTTCAGTGACAACCTTGATATGAGAATGGATAAAGATGCTCCGCTTAGCGCCCAAAGTGTTGTAAATGAGTATTCGCTCCAAGAGCTTGAGCGAGTTCTTTTAGAGTACGGAGAGCTTAGAAACTATAAAAAAATAGCATCTTTTATTGTAAGCAATCGCCCGTTTTATTCAGCAAAAGAGCTTGGTGATGCACTAAAACATCTTATGCCTGTTGGTAAAAAGATTCACCCCTCAACACTCCTTATGCAGGCAATCCGCATAGAGGTAAATAACGAGCTTGGCGAGTTGGAGTCGCTTTTAGACACTATAGAAGAGGCAAAATTTCCAAGCGCAAAGATAGCAATAATCTCTTTTCACTCACTTGAAGACAGAATCGTAAAAAACAGGTTTATGCGCTGGAGAGAGAGTTGTATATGTCCGGAAGAAGCAATGAGATGTACATGCGGAAATAACCACTCATATGGGAAAATTTTAACAAAAAAACCTATAATTGCAAAAGATGATGAATTAAAAGAGAACCCGCGAAGCAGAAGTGCCAAAATGAGACTATTCGAGATGGATAATAATAATGAGCGATAAAATAGAGTTGCTTGATGAAGTTGATTTAGTCCTTAATTCACAAAAGGAATTGGACGTAAATTATCTCTTGTATGTTGTGTTAAGTATTTTATTTGTTGTCGTGATACTGTTTCCGAAAATATATATTCAACAGCAGATATATTTTACAAGCAGAGACGTTGCAAAGCTTAAAGGCGAGTATGATACATTAAAAGAGGAAAACAGGCTTATAAAAGGTTCAGTTGAGTCTATTAGATTTAAAAACCAGATTCTTGACACACTTTTTTAATTTTACTCTTTGTGCCGCTGCTTTACGCGGTAATTTTTAAAATAAAAGATATTGAAAAATCAGAAATATCTAAGGTGAGCTAAAGTATAATTCCGACCTACAAAGCGAAAGCTTCTGTTGAAAACAGTGGGTTCTTAGCTCAGTTGGTTAGAGCTCTCCGCTCATAACGGAGTGGTCGAGTGTTCGAGTCACTCAGAACCCACCACTATTTAGGGCTTTTCAAGCCTTTTTCAAAATTTTATTTTTAAAGTGTCGCTAAAAGTGTCGCTAACATTCTTGAATAAATCAATATTTGTATCTACTTTTAAATGACTATCTTTAATAAAACCTGCATAGTTTTTCATAATCATCTCCGGTGAAGTGTGTCCAACAATAGCTGCAATTTCCATAATTTTAAACTTTTGGCTATTTAACATAGCAGTTATAAAAGTGTGTCGTGTGCTATACAGTTTCCGATACTCTATACTACAATCTTTTACGAGCTGATGCCATCTTCTTTTAAAGAATGATACATCTTGTATAAAAACTTTGTCATAGTCAAACAGATAAAGAGACTGACTCAACTTTTTTTGGCTCTCTATGAATGGCTTTATAGCTTCAAACATTGGAATATCCCTGATGCTGCCAAGTGTCTTAGGGGTAGTAATACGACCTTTAGAGATAGACCTTTTGATAGTTATCCTATCGTCTAAGATATCTTGATGCATTAAGCCGAGTATCTCACCACTTCTCATACCGGTGTACAAAGCTATACCGAGATAGTTTCTAAACATTCCTTCTGATTTTTCAAGCAATAATGAAACTTCAATTACTGAAAATGGAAGAACAGGTTCTTTTTCAGAAGCTTTAAAAGTAATATCTGCTGCAACATTTTTATTGACAATTTCAGCGTCCATCGCAATATCAATTACACCTTTTAAGCAAGCTAAATAATCTTTTTTTGTTCTGTCTTTTATATTCAGCGATGATAAATATTCTTTTATCATTAATCTTGTAATTTTGTGGATATCAAAGTCTTTAAAAAAATCATATACTTTTCTGTAGATATAGATTCTATTATGAAAACTTTTGTCTTGCTCATGCAACTTTAAATACTTTTCATAAAAATATGAAAATTTTTTAGAAGTGTTGGTTTTAAGATTGAGTTCTCCTTGCCTACGAGCTATCCATGCAGGTAGATATTTTGTTTGCATATACTTAAGAGTTTTCTCTGTTTTTAAAACTTTTGAGCTTTCCTCAGATTTTTTGACAATATTATTTTCAAAATACACATAGTACATTACATACCAATATTTTCTATTTTCTCTATTGATTATAGAGGCTTTTATGTCTTGCACTTTTACTCCTTTTTTAAAGGATTTTGTGCCATTTGTAATTAACAACATAATTTTAGCCTATTTTGCTTCTGATTTTCTATCTAGCAGAGATTTAAGCTCATCATCTATTTGATTACCTTTTATCCAATTTTCTAATGCTTCAATGTCCCACAGCACGGCTTTTTTTGTTTTTGACGAGCTCGGCGGAATAAAATAGTGAACTTTTTCTATAAATTCCTTTCCCATTCTTTGGCAAAAATAATCGGTGCTTAAATCAAATATAGTTGGTAGATTTTTAGTTTGTATGTATTTTTTCATTTTGTATTTCCTCACAAAATTGGCATCTGTATTTTTTCAAAAATATCATAAACTGGAGTTCTCGGACTTAACGGACTTATTGCACTTATCGGTGTAATACTATTTTTATATACTTGCTCTTTTTCTATATTTTCCCGCGGGAAATTTTGAGAGGCAACTGACATATTTCGGTTATCGGAGTTATCGGAGCTATTTGTATCCATTTCTAAACTTTCAGAAGTACCTAAAAATAGACTTCTCGGAGTTATCTGACTTCTCGGAGCAATATTTGAGATATCTTCATAAACTGTTTCTACTACTTTTGATTTTGTAGTAGTAGTTTCTACAAGAGAGTATAATTTTTGATTGTTTCTATCACCTCTCTCAAATTTCCATAATTTACCTTCTCCGTTTTTAATAACCTTACTAGCTTTTTCTTTGTCGTATCCTAAATCTGTTAGATTTTTTGACAACTCACTCCACATTGGACGGCTTCGAGATGATTTTAAGAACTCCATAGTCTCTTCTATCATTTCATCCATCTCTTTAGTCTGTTTTGCGTAATTTAGGTCTAGTTTTGTAAGAGTATGATTATGAGCATTGTATGAGAATGCCGTTTCATGTAGATCGCCTGCTCTGGCTTTAAACGGTTTTAGAATCAAAGCGTTTTTATCGTCATTTCGCTTGAGAGTAAATGCATTTGATGTATCCTCTTCAAATGCAGAAGAGCCTGCATAATCACTTGTAAAATCTTTTTGAGCTTTATTCTGATGATGTAAAAATATTACTGTAGCACCGTTGTTTCTAAGTGTTCTAAGTATCTCCATAACCGGTGATACATCTTTATTTTTATCTCTATCGCCGGAGATAAAGTTTTTGATACTGTCAAAAACAATCAATGCATTCGACAAATCCATCTTTTTAAGAGTATTTATAATCTGCCAAAGTTCGCTTTTGCCAAGTCCTACAAAATATCTAAACTTTGCACCATGTTGCTTTTTAAGATGATGGATGTTTCTGTCTTTTAGTGTTGAAATACTATTGTCACCGTCTATATAAAAGACCTGTTCTATCGTTTTATGTATAAGCAGCATATTTGCCACTGCAACAGACATTAAACTCTTTCCTGTTCCGGGACGAGCAGAAATCATCGTTATTTCATTTTTAACTAAAAAGTTATCCATCAAATATTCAAACTTAACACTTTCAACTTTCTCAAAATCAATGTCAAATTTATCAAAAATATTGTTGAAGCTATCTTTTTTAAGCTTAGTAAATCCATCAACACTCTCAAGCTCTTCTTTGAGTAAGTTAAGCTTGTCTATCAGCTTAGTATCAAACTCTTGCTGCAGCTCAAGAGAAATAAGACGAATTTGCCTTGCTATACTGTCTTTTTTAAGTTCTTTAACATATGAGAAAAGACTTGCTTGCGAGATAGCATTAGCCGCTAAAATCTGCAACATGGCATCATCATCTACTTTAGGAAACTTACGCTTTATAAACTCTTCATCTATTGGCAGGTCTTGTTTGTTTAGTTTAATCATTGCATCATAGATGAGCTGATTCACAGGAAGATAGAAATCTTCTACATTTAGTATTTTGGAGATATCTTGTAGTGTTTGTGGCTCAAAAAGTATTGAGCTTAAAATACTTTTTTCTATGGTTGTGTTATAATTTTGTTGTTGATTCATGCGACATCTCCCTCTAGGTTCAAGCATAGTTGGGAGTTCCCTCTCTCATTTTTCTTAATTCCCAAAAGTGGAAGTATGTGTTCCAAATACTCGGCGTTTAGCTTATTTTTTAAAGCTTCAAGTTCGGCTTCATTTTCTTCTGAAATCATAATAGCTAAGGCATCGTTATGGTCCATAATATCATCGTCACATGTTTTACAAAACACTTCTTTATTTATACAGTTTTTGTATCTGTCGTCAAATAAGTTTTTGATATTATTTGTAATGCGCTCTATTATTTTTTTTATCAATTCCAGATTTTTAAATTCACAATTATCTTTGCAAAATAAAAATCCTTTTTTTTTATTTAAAATTTTTATAATTTGAGCTTGAGTTACATATATTGCCGAATTGTAGATATCGTCAAAATTCAATTTTTGAACTGCAAAGCTGTAGTTTGTTTTCTGTAAGATTTTAGCGACATCTTCTTTTGCCATTGTAAAGACCATCGAGTCTTCTAGTAGTAGATCATCAAGTATAAACTGTCTATTGTATTTTTCTGCTATTACTAACTGCCAATTCCACATATCTTAACTCCTAGCTTGCTATTTTGCAAGTCGTATTTAAATAATTAAAAACTTCATCCGGATTGAAAAGTCTTATTTTATTATTGATAAAAATATGAGGCATCTTGCCTTCACGGACCAGGTGCTCAAACCTTTGTTTCGGAATACTAAACATTTTTAATATCTCTTCTTTTGTGAGTAATCTTTTTTTTGGAGAAATGATTTTTTCTAACAGTCTCTCTATCAACTCATCTTTTGTGCTAGACTCTTCTATCTCTTTTAGAGTTTCTGCATCCAGGGAACTGGCCAACTCTTTATTCATTAATGGTATTTCCATAATTATCCTTTTTAAAAATTTATTGTTGAAGTAGTTGAGATGATTTAGCTTTTAGTTGCAATTAATATGATTTGCATTATAATTTTCCACGAATTTTTTAAATTCACCGATTGTTTTGATTCCTTGTGCAGCCGCTAAACTTGCAAGGAATTGAAACTGTTTATACTTCATCTGTTAATTCTCCTCTTTAAAATATTTTTGAGTTATTCTCTGAGCCTCTACTGCAATATCTTCTACTCCCTCAAAAGTGTTTTCTGAAAAAACAACTATACCGCCAATGATTTCAAAGTAGCTCAAAAATTCAAACTCGCCATTTTCTGAAAATTTGCTTCTGTTTAGAGCAAAACTCAAGGTATGCGGGTAAAAAACAAATCGAAAATTGTCTTTGATCTCTTTTACTTTTTCATTGAACTTTTTGATATTCTCATCTTGTTCTATTTCACGGCTTAAGCTCTCTCTCATTTCTTCAATTGCCATTTCAAAATACTTAATTGCCGCCGCTGTTTGTGATATTGTTTTCATTGTTGTCTTCCTTTCTAAGTTAACTTTCATCTATAATACTTCAACAATAAATTTTCAAATAACTTTTTTCCCGCGGGAAAATTTAGAGTTTTTACTCTGAAGTATTCTTATGTAGAAAGAGCAAGACACAAGAACACTTTAAAATAAAAAACCGCAGTCAAATATGCTTTTGCAAACATCAACCTAATTTTCGCTAAAATAAAAGATTAATTTCTATAAAAATCTATAGAAATATATAACTAATAAAGCATTATAAACAAATATGTTTAGCTTTGTCAAGCTTTATGACATATTTGTTGAGGAAATAATATGAACTTTGGGGACAGATTAGTAAAAGCTCGTGAAATACTAGGTTTCAAGCAATCTGAATTTGCAAAAGAAATTGATTTAGCAGCGCAATCTTTAGCAAGATATGAAAAAAATAAAGTAAACCCGTCTGTTGAGTTCATTACTAAATTAACAAATATGTTTAAAATAAATTCTAATTGGCTCTTAACAGGCAAAGGCGAGATACTGCAAGATAATGAATCTAAAATATTTATTCCAAATAAATTAAATTCAAATATCTCAGATAAAGAGATAGAAATTTTAGATGCATATAGAAAACTAAATCAAAAAAAACAAAAACTCTATTATCATCAAATTTTAGCTGCTGCAGCTCAAGCAGAGATAGAAGCCGATGAAACAAATGGCAACTTAGTAAAAGATGTAAAATCAGCGGTTTGATATATGTAGAATTTAGAAAGTAAAATATGAATAAAGGGAAAGTTTAAACATGGAAAATAAGATGAGAACAGCGATTTTAAGTAGCATTATGGCTTTGCTGGTTAGTGGTTGTGCTGCACCTGCTTTTCAACCATTTCAAGCAAAAGTTGATAAAACTACATCAAATATGACAAGCAGGGAAAAACAAATTTTTTTGAATTATTTTATAAAGAATTTTTCAACATTTAAAACAACAGATGCTGAATGCGTTTTATACCAAGAAAAAATTGACAATTTTACAAAAAATCATAAACATTGTTACACAATAAAAGACAATATAATCAATAAAACAGATGCTACCTCTTGCACTTTTTATGATAGAACAAGCGGTACTGTTAGTAATTCTCCTTGCTTATTGGTCCCATCAAAGGATGTTCTCTTTAATGAGTCTATCTTAAATTTAGAAAAAAATATAAGTTTAAATTTTAACAAATATTTATCAGAATATGAATCTCACAATACTGGCGACATTGACGTTTTTTTCAAATATAAAGCGGATAATAGTGGAGAAAAAGATTTCAAAAACTATTTATTAAATTTTAAGAAAAGAGAGCAAGAAAGATATTTAGAAGCAACTGAAGAACTAAAAAAAATAGAACAAGAAAGAGAATTAAAAGAGCAAGCAGAAAAATATTTTGAGGCCGCAAACAAACTTAAAAAAATAGAACAATTAAGAGAGAGAAAAGGGCAGCATATCATGACATTTTTTGAAACTTGTAAATACAGAGCATATGGATATAAAGATCTAGGTGGAAGATATCAACATGTATCTGAACAAGCAGCAGAAAAAATGTGTCGTGAAACATGTTCGCAATATGTCTTTAATAATAGTGGATATGATAATTTACAAGAAGCTTTAAATGATGGATGGAAATTTAAGGCTAAAGCAAAAGAATCTAAAGAGCAGATAAGTGAGTATTGTGTTTGTGAAGGTAATTCTTATGTTTTAGAAAAATAATTTCCCGCGGGAAATTTCAAATAAGATACTAAAAATCATCAATGTAACATGATTCGCGATAGTCAAAATCTTAGAATCTTGGCTATCGAACTATTGGAGTATTTCTAGTTTATCAAAAACAAATTCGCCTCTGTCAGGTGTTCCTACAATCTTTGCCTTCAGATATCCTTTGTGTCCACTCGCATTACAGGTATTATTTTTTTTAAATGGCCTTGGAATTTTTTCTTTAAGTATGTCTATTTTTACAATAGTTTCAGGTTTTAACAATCTTTTGTCAATGCAGTCAGTAGTTACTCCGTAGTTTGGAAAATTTAAAACTTTTCCATTGTAGTGGAATGTTTTACTATTCGACATATATTCGTATGTTCTTATTACCTTGTCGTCCAGATTTAAGGCACTGTCTTCGGCAAAAAGATTAATAGTAGCAATAAATATACCTACTGTAATAGCTGTTGTTTTCATTTTTATTTCCTGTTTTTAAAATACGTGTATATATTATATTTAAATATTGAGAAATTATCAAAGCAATAACTTTAAAATACACATAGTGTGTAATAAATTTTTAAGTAAAATATGTGTATAATGTGTAATGTATTTAAAATGGAGAGCCAATGAACGCTAAAGAGATAATCAAAAAACTGCTTGAAGCTGGTTACTATAAAAAATCTCAAAGTGGTTCACATGTAAAAATGACAGATGGGGAAAAAACAACTGTTGTCCCTGACCATGGTAAAAAAGACATAAAGATAGGTACTGTAAAAAGTATTGAAAAACATACAGGCGTAAAGCTTTTAAAATAAGGAGTAACTATGAAATATATTGCATTTATATATCAAGATGAAAGTGAAGTAGGCTTTAATGCTACCATTCCAGATTTAGAAGGATGTTTCTCATGTGGAGATACATTTGAAGAAACATGCGATATGATAAAAGAAGCCGGTGAGCTATATTGTGAAGATTTAAAAACACTTCCAAAAGCTTCAACATTAAAAGAACTTTTAGCAAAAAAAGATTTGGATATTCCAAAAAACGCGATACCTCAGATGATAGATCTTAAAGCAGAAAAACTAAAACGAATCAATGTCATGATGAGAAGTGACATAGTAGAAGTTCTTCCTGAAAGACTTGTAGAGTTTAACGGAAACAGAAGTGCGTATTTGCAAAATTTAGTTATTCAAGATTTGAAAGAGCATCATATAAATTTATGAATAAAAGATTTTAAATAAAAGGAAATAGCATGGCAATTAAAATAACGATTAATCAAATCAATGCAACGGATGATGAAGTAAAAAACTTAAACAAAATACTTCCATTTTCGGAAAAGAGGCACGAGCTTAGGGAAAATAATATAAGTTTTTCTGTAATAAATCAGAGCCAAGAATTCTTTATGACAAATGAACAAAACAAAAAAGAGAACATTGAAAAAGGTCTTATACTTGATGTTAAAAACCTTAATGAAAGTGATATTGAAAAAACAATTAAATTTTTAGCAGGAAACATAAAAGACAACAGAAGCGATGAAAAAATTATTGCTGCTGAAGAGTTATACAATGAAAAAGCTAGGTTCTTTAGAAAGACGAACAATGAAAAAACACTTCCTAAAAAAACAGAATAAATATAGGGATTTAGAGCACACAAACAACAAGAGGAGAAAACACAAAACATAGGATATTTTTTCATTTATATCTAAACTTAAAAGAAATTATGAATAATGCTTATACAAAAAAATAAAATAGGAGTCAATCACAAAATGGCAGAAAATAAAATCGAAGAGTTACGACTTAAAGCAAAAGAAGTTTTGCAAAAAGCAAAAGAACAATCAAAAAAACTTATTGAAGAAGCAGAGCAGCTTGAAGCTCAAAGCAAAATAAAAATAGCTGATAAGGCTATAGAGTTTTATGAAGAAAAAATCTCTCATGAGGATTTAAAAAATTTCATAAAAGAGAATTACATTTCATAAAAATAGATTTTATATTTAGCAGTTCGGATAAAAATTGGCTGCTAAATATACCACAGACATATCTACATCTTACTTTTCAATTTTTCCTAATAAATAACCCAGTTTTTTTCTTTATTTTTTTATTGCTTGCATCACTACCGGTGTATGTATTTTTTTTAAAAATGATTTTTATTTTGTGTTGAAGTTTGAGTTGTTTTATTTGCTTGTCGTTGTATCGTTGGTTGTTGATGTAGTTGCTTTTTTGTCGGTTGAGATTGGAAATATTATTGCTGCTGAAGAGTTATATTTTTTTCAAAAAAATATATTTTTTTGAGAGCAAGTTAAAACGGTATGATGTTTGTTGTTATTTTTTCTGTTAAAAATATTTTGAATTTCTCCTTTTAATGGGGTTTATCAACTGTTATTGTTGCTGTTATTCTATATGTTATTTTTTTAAGTCATTGTTTTTTTTCAAAACAATGACTTGTGTTTTTATCCGTGCTAGACAAATTTTCAATGCTGTTAGATAGCTGTTAAATTCTTATAATTATGAATAAGTGCAAATTAACACAAAGAGGAAAAGCGATGAGAGTATTTTCAATAACCGTTGATGATGGCTTGTACGAGATTATCACAAAGGATAGTATTGCTCACAATATATCTAAGTCAGAAGCCGTGAGAATAAAGTTAGGAGAGGCATACCATGCTTCTGCTAAACAAGAAGAAAAAGTCGTTAAGAGATTTGATGGTTTTGAAAGAAAACTTATTGAGACAATTGAAGAAAAATTTTCAAAGATTGAGGCGAGTGGTGTTCGTAATTTAACTTATGAACTCGTCAATCATCATCTCTTAAAAGTAATTTTGAGAGATATATTATTTGCTGAACTGCCACCGGAGGAGCAAACTAAAGAAATAAGAGATTATGTTTCATACGCAAAAGGATTAGCTTTGAAAATTCATCCCGTTGATTCACTAAACTCAAAAGAAAATATTACGAGTAATATTTTTCCTGAACACTTGAGTTAAGGATTTTGTAATGGATTCAAAAGAATTACTTCTTTACCTTGAGAGAGAAAAGTTAAAA
Source organism: Sulfurimonas sp. (assembly GCA_041654255.1). Lineage (GTDB taxonomy): Bacteria > Campylobacterota > Campylobacteria > Campylobacterales > Sulfurimonadaceae > Sulfurimonas. Next base: position 31,607 of record JBAZDX010000002.1, on the reverse strand, counting down.
AAAGAGGCTATTGAAAATAGTGAGAAACCTATAAAAAGCGGCTCTTCATCTTCAAAACAATCAAATCAAAGTGGTGGTGTAAGTTTAGATGGTGATGATATAAATGTTGGAAGTGATGATGGCAAAAGTTCTTCATCATCAACACAGATATCTAACATTACACTACCAATAAAATCGGATAGCAGCAATGTAAAATCTGAAGCAGCTTCATTTAAAAACGTTCCTGAATTAAAAGCAAGTGATAGTAGTGCAAGCGTAGTCCCGATTAAAATAGTTGATGATGGTGTCGTTAAGACATCTGCATCAACAAGCAAAATTAGTAGTGGAGGTAGTGCCGTTACTGTCATTAGAAATTTTGCAATTGTAAAGTTTACAGGTGCTGATAACTTTGGAAAATCTGCTTATACCGTAGGTAAAAAAGCTGGGGAAAGAGCAACAAAGGCCATTGATTATTTTGCAAGAGAAGATGCTCAAACTGATGCAGCAAGTTCAAAAAGAGCGGAAGAACATATTGAGTATATGTCAAGAGATAGTGCAAGAGAAGCGAGTTTAGGTGATGAGTTTAAGAGTGGAATTCTCTATGATAAAAATGGTTGTGATTTATCAATCGCTCAAGCAAAATCATTTTTTGGAGATGATATAACAGGTGAGAGAAGAGTTGTATTCTCTCCAAATCCAAATTTAAAAATGAGTGATCCTGAATTTCAAAAAATAATAAATAAAACATTGTCTGACTTTGGAGAAAAATATAATAAAAATTATGATTTTATTTATGCAGTTCATAGGAATACAGATAATCCACATGCACATATTTTGATGAAAACAAATGATGTTGATGGTGAAGGTATTAAAATGTTTAAAGATGAACTCTTTGAGCTCAAGATGAGATTTTATGAAAATACTCAAGCCGTTGCCGAAGCAAAACAAAACATGTTTACATTCTTTTATAAAGACGAAACACATTTCTCTTTAGCTATGCAAATTGGGAGATTTACTGGGGATGTTCCTGGTGCAGAATTTGCAAAGCAAAATATTTATTTGGCTGAAAAAATTGCAAAAAAATATAATCTTGAATTTGATGAAAAAACAATGCAAAAAGATACCGATAACGTTAAACAGTTTTTTGAGGCAAATAAAGATAAATACAATGAGTTTACGACTAATGCTAAAAATAGATATGCAGATACATTTACAAAATTTTCAAAAGATGCTAATGCTCTTACTACAAAATATAATCTTGGTGAAGTCCCAAAAGATATAGAAGGTTTTGGCGAATTTCTAAAACAAAATGAAAAATTATTTTTAGCGGATAGAATAGCTGCTGATAAAGGACTTGTGCTAACAGACAAAGATGCCAAAAATCTTTCACTTAATCTTGAAAAAGATGAAAATGGAAAACTAACAAAAAATGGCATGGAAAATTTTGTAAAAAGCACAGAATGGTTTGATAAAAATGCAGGGAGTGTAAGGGAATGGAACAGTGAAAATAAAGATAGGATGTCAAAAGAGACATATAGTAGGTTAGAAAATTTAAACACAAGAGTAGATATACCTTTTGAGATGCCAAAAGACAGGATGAGTGCAATTAAGCTAACTCATCATTATAAACTAGACAAGACGGCTTTTGCAAACGATACAAGAAAGGCTCTTGTTGATGTTGTTGAATCTCGAATCAAGTATTTTCAAAAAGCCGCAAAGTCACATGAAATATCCAAAGAAGAGAAAAAAGCAAATATAGGGCGACTTGACGGACTAAGAGGTAAAATAAAAGCTTATGATGATATTACAGAGTCTTCTTTAAAAAAATATGGGATTGATACAAAGTTTTTTTCTACGGATGAAAAAACGATAGAGATGGACGGTATTAAGCTGGAACATGGAGACAATGGACAAAAGTTTGATGCACTTTTAGCAAAAGCAATCCAAAGTCCTGAGTTTACTCCGGAACAAAAAGATAAGATAGAAAGAATCAGTTATGTTGCTGACAAACAGCAGCAAGTATCTGTAAGTGCTTTAGAGAATACAGGATTTAAAAGAGAAGAACTGCAAAAGGAGTTTAGTATCCAAAAGATAGAAACTAAACAGCAAATTATAAATTTTAAAAGAACAGAGGAGTTTAAAGAGTTGAACAATACAAGTCTAAAAGATTGGAAGCAGGTAAATTCAAATAACTATATGTTGCCAAAACAAAAAGAACCTGAGAGCACTTTAGCTAAAGAAGATGTAGTAGCTCCAGCAACAAAACAATCAAGCACTGATATGTCCGATGTAATACAGCAAAAATCTAGCTATGTTAATAATTTTGCACACAATAGACTTTCTCAAACTGAAATAAATTCTCTAAGAGCTGCTACAAAAGAGCTCCTTATTTGTTCAGACCCTTCAAATGTATTAAAATCTCTAGATATTGATTTTACAGCAAAACAAGGTGGTAGCACCTATAGTTTTAGGCTTAGAGCCGATGATAGAACACCAAGTGCATCAATGTACCTTACAAGAGAAGGTACATGGAAATTTAAAGACTTTGGTGGAGAGAGTGGTACTATTGAAAATGTAGTTATGGCCGCAACCGGCATGAACTATAAAGATGCACTCAACTATTCGCTTGATGCAAGCGGATTAAAAAATTATCTTGCAGAGGCTATAGAATCCAATCAAAATATGGCAAAAATTCAATTAACTACTGAACACTTATCAAGATTAGAAGAGATAAAAAATATCAATATTTCTAAAGCAAAAGATAATAATGTAAATTCAAAAGTTTTGAGCTATAGGGAGATTACTCCGGATGATACAAAAGCAATAGAATTTTTGTCAAACAGGGGAATAGATTCTATTACTAAAAACATGTATATCATAGAGGGGCAAATAAGCGGTGTAGGTGCTAATGAAAAAGAGTATAGCTATACTAACATAGGTGTGGGCGTTCTTACGGGTGATATGAGTAAACCGATAGAGCTAGACAAAGTAGGTGCGGATATCCATTTTTTAAATCCTAAAGTTTTAAGAGATGGGGCAACCATGAAAACACAATCTTTTGGACCTAAAGATATGACTCTTATTCCAGGAGAAAATGATACAAAAGATTATGCAGTCTTTGAATCAAAAATGGATTATGCAGCGGCAGCATGTAAAATAGACTTAAATGGAACAAATGTCATTATCGCAAACGGTACAGGACAAGCCGGCAAAATAGCAGATCTACTAAGTGAGCAAGGTTTTGAAAAAGTTACATTCTATAATCAAAACGATATGCCCGGAGAGAAATTTGTATTTGATATCGTAGAAAAAGCAAATATAGAAAAATTTGATTTTGTGAAGTATGAAGCCGTTGGAGAGCACAAACAAGATATCAATGATCTTGTAAAAAATGGCGTTGATGTAGAGCAAAGACTTATATGCAATGCAACCGTAGAAGATTTTCAAAATTATATTTTAGAAAATAAAGAAGCGAAGATAGAAGATATACAAATATTGATAGAAAAAGGTGAGCTAAAACAAGCAGAACAGCATTTAAAAGAGAGTGGTTTAGATAAAGAGACTCAAGCGGAGTTGAGAGATGATATAGAATTTGCCAAAACTGTGTCTATGATTAGTAAAGCTCAAGAAGATACACCGGAACAAGAATTTGAAACGCAACAAAATGAAGAAAATCAAAAAGTTAAAGATGCAGCTTTACAAGAAAAAGCATTGGATGATATAAATATTGAAAAAGAACAGACAAGAAATTCGGGTATGGGAATGTAAAATGAACTATCGCTTGGTTTTGTCTATGAGATTGTTATCAGCCGCAAACTCTCTAAAATCATCAATTATACCGCTAAAAAAATTTATTGTTTTCTGTGGTATGGTATTTTTATCATTTGGTGCAGCATTGGTAGTATTGGTATCTTGTTGAACTATTGGTTCATCTGCCAAAAGGGACAAACAAAAAAACAGTGCTATTACATTAATCTTTTTCATTTTTCTTCTTTTTTATATAACCCGATTTGTATCGGGCATATATATTTACTGGAATAATCCACCTTTAGTTTCGCCTCTTGCATCAGATGTGATAAAGTTTTTTACAACACCATTTTCTTCAAAAACTATAACTAATGATTTGGTAGTATCATTTGTGCCTGCAACAAACCAATTTGCAACTGGAACATAATTTACAAGTTTCAAGTCTTTTCTAGTGTGAGCATATGTCCATTTTTCTAAAGAATTATTGTCAAAATCTGTCCTATCTGGATCACCTAAAAGTGTTTTTATATCTTGTTTTGTAGATTTGCCTTTTACAATTTTTGTATCAAGCTCACTCTTTTCCATCGTACCTAAGTTCTCATTGCCTGTCTTTACAGCACATCCACTACTTAAAATCAAAGTTGCAACTAGCATTGATGATGCAGTTATTTTTTTTAGCATTTTTATTACTCCAATTTGAATTTACATCTATTCATAAAAAATATGAATAAAAGCATTATACAAAAATATAAAGGAATAAAATCATGCTTGATAATCAAAGTCTTGAAATTAAAAATTTACTCCTTATTGATTCGGATGATATAGATAAATTATTGGAGTGTAGACAAGAAGATGAAATTACAAATAATTAAAAGAATGATTGCTGTGTGCAGTTTGATTATTACAAATGTTTTAGGAGATTGCAAAATTGATAATAACCTGATGTTGTCAATCTTGCTTAATGAAAGACATTTTGCAAAGAGACCAGGATATGAATACCTTATTTCATTCAATAACACGACAGAAGCAAAATCTTTTAGAGGAATCTACAAGGAGTTGTTTTTGGATGAAAGAACTTTAGACTGCAGAAATTTAAATAATTGTGTGAACTTATTGAACAATCTTGTTAAACAAGGCGTTACAAATATTGATTTAGGAGCATATCAGTTAAATTATAAGCATCAAAAATTAAAACATGAAGAGTACTTTAAAATAGAGCCTAGCTATTATAAAGCTTGTAATTATGTGGAGCAAATGGTACATGAGCTTGGTTATTCATGGCGTAGTATAGCTTCTTACCATTCTAAAACAGAGAAGTATAATCAGATTTATAGAAAAAATTTGATTTCTACTTATAAAGCTATTGTGAGTAGAAATTAATTCACTTTTTGTTTTTCTATCAATCGTTATAAAAAATTTCCCACGGGAAAATTTAGAAAATTATGAATAAGTAGAAGATAAAAATAGGAGTGGAAAAATGCTTAAACAGGCTCAATTAACTGTTGTAAATAAATTAATAAAAAAAATTGAATCTTCTAAAGGAAGTGAAAATTTAAGATCCTTAACGAGAGAGATAAGACAAGTGTATAAACTAAAAAGAAAAATTGAAAAAAGTAAATTTAATATAGATTATACAAAAGATGTAAAAAAAGCGGCAATTGCTATTCAATGTGAGTTAGCAAATGACTAGTCTGATCATAAGTCCACTAAGATTAAGAAAGATACAGCTTGCATTGCTTGGTGTTACAGGAAGTATGATATCTGTTGTTGCAATAAGTGTAAAGTTTAATATAAATTTAATTTTATTCAATTTTGATGTACGAAATTATGAAACTTATGCTTATTTGAAAGATTTTCCGATACCAATCTTGGCGAAATGGTTATCTTTCCTTTATGATTGGGCATTAAGTGATTGGGTTCTTAATGCTCTGATTTGGGGTGGTGCTATAGGTTTTATAGTAAGTATTTTGCTAATTGATAAACTTGTAATCGATAAGAGTACAAGCCTCATTCGAGGTAATAGAATTGAAAATGCAAAAAAATTGAAAAGGATGATAAAGGAAAAATCAAGACTTTTTATAGGTAAAGAAAAAGTGCCGTTGCCATATACAAATGAAAATAGAAGCATCGGAATAATCGGAATGGCAGGTTCTGGAAAAACTCAAGGTATCTTTTCACTGCTTGAGCAAGTTGTCCGTTTTAAAGAAACTATGATTATATATGATAGAAAACCTGATTTTTGGATAACTTATTACAGGGCGGATAGAGATTTTTTATTTTATCCAGCTGATGCACGAAGCATTAAATGGAACTTCTTTTTAGATATACCTGATGACGAGCAGGAGATGTTAGATGAAGCTGATAAGATAGTAAAATCATTTATCCCGGATACACAATCAAAAGAGAAGTTTTGGGACAATACGGCACGGATGATATTAAAAGGCATCATCATAAAAGTAAAAACAAGTCCAAATCCTTCTACAAAACAACTTATAGATTTTATTAGACAGTTTCAAACCAAAGAAGAAATCTGGGCTAATTTACAGGAGGTAAACGATAAGTACGGATTGAGTATAAAGTCTTTGCTAACAGAAGCAGCAGAAGCAACGGCAGGAAGTATCATGATGAATCTCCAACCTTACTTTATAAAAATAATGCGACCTGAATTTTATTTTGAAGAGAGTGATTTTTCGATAACTAAGTTCATAGAATCAACCGCAAATAAAAATATAGATCAGAGATTATTTTTAGTGCAAACAAAAAAAGAAGAGGGTAACTACGAGGGGTACTTTAGAGTAATGCTCGATATGATGACTAGAACAATACTTAGTCTTGAAAACAATCCAAATAGAAGAATATGGATTTTTTTAGATGAGGCACAAACTCTCGGAAAGTTGAGTGAAGTTAATGATCAACTTGCTGAAGGACGAAGCAAAGGTGGTTGTGTTGTTCTGGCTACTCAAGACTTGGCAAGATTGGAAGAACTTTACGGAGAACATCTTATGCGAAATATTTTTCAGCTCTTGAGTACAAAGTTAATGCTTCAGTATGATGATCCAAAGGGACAAAAATTTATAAGTGAGTTTCTCGGAGAGCAAGAAGTTGAAGAAAAAAATAAAAACCGCATGATTAGCAGAGATGCTCAGAGGGATATCGAGCAAGTTAGTGAACGAAATACTACAAAAAAAGTATTGCTGACAGGAGAGCTTGGACTTTTAAAACCATTATCGGCATATTTAAAAATGCCTGGCTTCCCGGTAACAGTAGTAAACTTTAAATTCTTTCAACCACCTCAAATAAACTTTTTTAAAAAAGCCGTGATAAATCAGATGTTTAACAGTTTGACTGTAAATATAAATGAGGGAAAAATTTCATCGGTGAAAAAAATTCAAGCTAAAAAAACAACTCAAAAGAAAAAGGAACATGTAGATAAAGACAAAGTTGAAACAAGATATGAGGATAAAAATGGAGATGAAATTACAGAAGAGCAGTATAAAACGCTTATGTTGGTCGGAGCTGAATCAACAATAAAAGGACATATGATATGAAAAAAATTAGTTTAGTGTTATTTGTATTGGCTGGATTAGTTTCAGATGTATTTGCTGCCGACCCATCTATATATACTTGGGGTTATGGCGAAATATTTTATAAAGTACTGCAGGGGGTAACGATTATTTCACAAGAAAGCTATCTTATAACTTCTGCGGTTGCAATAGGCGGGTTTTTGTTGATGATAAAAAATACTGCTAGTGGTGGAAGCAGTTCAGACATGGCAGTTGCGATGGGGAAGTATCTATTTATTACGACGATAATCATTGGAATGTTCTCTACACAAACAAAGCAATATATTGTAGAAGATGAGATAACGGGCCAAGCATTCCCCGTAAATAATGTTCCGATAGGAATTGGTGAAACTTTCTCTTTGTTTACGAATTTAGAAAGGAATTTGGCAAAGGCATTTGAAGTTGCATTTGCAACACCGAACTCAATTTCCTATAGTAAAGCAGGATTAGGCTTTACTATGTCTGCACCTATTAATCTGGGTTCATCTTATATGGTAGATGCTTATATAGTAAGAACTTTTAATGAGTATATGGGAAATTGTGTATTTAGTGCTATAACTGCCAATGAAATGAGTGGTGATGTCTTAACTATGAGTAAAAATTTAAAAAATGATTTAAGTGTAACCGGTTATCTTACACCTTATTATAGTGCTGCAATTCCAAATGGAGTGGACATGCAGTGTCAAGATGCGTGGTCTGACTTAGTTGTTGCATTAGGTACTAAGCTTGATAGCATGGAGCAAACAGCAGCAAGCAAAATGATGGTTGATCAAACAGTCTTTGAAAACGGTATGTCTGAAACTACAAGAATTATGTTTGGAGTTTCTCAAAATTCACAAGATTATTTATTTCAACAAACGCTTATAAATATGACAAATAATGGATTAAAAGCTGTTGCACTTGCAACGGGCGGTGATGCTTCTGCTTTAGCATATGCCAAAGCATTGTCCGAAACAAATCAACGGCAAACTTGGGCGGTTACAGGAATACTTGCCCAACAGAATTTACCTTTAATGAAAGCAGTTATGACCGTTCTTGTTTTAGGTGTCTTTGTATTGCTTGTTTTGCTATCTATCATTTATGGAGATTTGGGACATATTAAAATGGGATTTACACTATTGTTTGCGATGGTGCTCTGGACCCCGTTAGCGTTACTGATAAATGGAATGTTTAATATAGCCATTGAAAGGATATTGCCTGATATTACAAACGGTGGTTTAACTATGGTAAATATAAATGATGTGTCTGATAATTTAAAAAATTATCTTGCTTTTTTGGGATATCTAGCCGCTTCAATACCTGTTTTTGCTTATTCTATAGCTAAAAAATCAGAGCATGGATTTGTAAGTTTGTTCGGTGGAGTCGGTGCCGCGAGTACAAGTGCAGCAGGAGCAGCAGCAAGTCAAACATCTAGTGGTAATATTAATGCAGGAAATAGTCGCTTAGGCTCTTTTAATTCAACAGATCAATATGGTACGCATGATTATGCAGGACAAGGTGCTTGGAAAAAATCTTGGATAAATTCAGAAGGTGCAAGTAGAAGTTCCTATTTAAATAATGATGGACAAGGTTTGACTAAAACAGATGCCGGTGGAGCGGCAGATATTGCTGTAAATGGACAAGGTGAGGTTGTAAAAGTCTCAAACAGCACAACGGGAGTGAGCATTGCAAATGGTATCTCGGATAATTATAATGCATCAAAACAAGAGACATCACAACTTGGCGATGCGTTTAGTTCTAGTTTTGCAAGAAACACTGCACAAACACTTAGCTCTGGTGGGCAAATTATTAACACCGGCACATTTGCTGACAATAAAGGTGTGACTCATCAAACAGGAGAAGCACTAAATTCAGCTACAAATGAAAGTACTCAAAAAACATTAAACGATATGAAATCCGGAGGAAAAGATTTAACATTTACAACTGAGAATGGAGCAAATTTAAGTGCCAGCGTAGGTTTTGATCCTTTAAAATTATTAGGTGGTATAACAGGCTTCAAAGCAGGAGTTGACGGTTCTTTAACCTTTAGTGGAAAAACGGCAGATGGAGAGAGCTATTCAACAAAACTTTCTGCTTCAGAGGCAGATAGTTTCATGAAGTCATTCAGCACCAATCTCTCAGAGCAAATCCAAAAAACCGACGGACTCTCTTTCGCACTTGCTGACCAAGTACAAAAGACTTCCGGTTATGGCGATAGCGATACTAAAACAATTGCTGACAATTATGCTAAATCATATAATCAAACTGAAGCATTATCTGAACAGTATTCAACTGCGCAAAAAAGAGATAAAAACTTTACTGAAGATGTATTGCCAAAAGTTTTCAATAAGTTTATAGATGAAGCAGTGATGAAAGATGGAACAAAATTATCTGATATTAGAAAAACAGATTCAACAAGAGCTGCTGAACTTGCTGCTGCAATGATGAGAGATGATTTGTATAAAGATGAAAAGATGAATGCTATTGACAGTGTTCTAGGCGTTAAACTAGATACAAGTAGAGCTCAAAATGCAGGTTTTATGATATCAGCTCAAAGTGAAGAGATGAAGAAAGTTGACGGTGAGTACACAACAAAGGGTAATACCTTAAAATCCGATGTTCTGCCTGCTGTTGAAAAAGCTAAAGAAAACATTGTAAATACGCCTAAAAATGAGTCGGATATAGATAGTAAAAAGCAAAGTATCAAAGATAGCTATGATGCACAATCAACCTCTTTAGAGGGAGATAGTAAAAAATCTATGCATGAATTCAAAGATAAACATCAACTAAACGCTGAAGATAAGATTGATGAGAAAACACTTGAGGCTAAACAGAAAGTTGAAAAAGCAAAAGATACTACAGGAACAATAACCGCTGCAAAGCTTAATCCTTTAGGACAAAAAGTTCTTGATGCAACGGATAGCATACTTGGTAAAAATGAATACGAGAAAAGAGCGGATGAAACATACAGTAAAGCGGTGAAAAACGGATTGGTAGATAAAGGTGTCTTTAGTGATAGTTTAGATACTAAAAAACTTGACCAGTTTTCGACTCAAGAGTTGAAAGATTTGCAGTTATGGGAAAAAAATAATGCTGGAGCAGGTTTAAGCAATACGTCGGAGAGACAATTAGAGCAAGCTATACAACATAGAGAAAAACAAGTTTTACAGGATAAGGTCCAAAAAGCAGAAAAAAACTTCAAAACTATTTCTGAGGCAGTAGCAGAGATGAAAGAAAAAGAGTAGCTTTTAAAAATCTCCAAAATTATGAATAAGAGTAAATTCAGATTTTGGAGAAAAAAAAATGGAAGAAGCATTTTTCATTATTGGCTTTGTCTTGCTCCCAGTGGGCATACATTATGCAATAGTAAAGATATTTAAAAAGAAAGATACAGATAATAGTGAACTTTCATTTGTAGAAATTGACAATACCTCTACAACTAAAAAAATAAATAACAATGATACAAACGATAGTTTACTCAACCCTGTAAGCGGCGGACTTATGATGGGTGGCATAGGTGGTATTGACACTTTTGGCAACAGCTTTGGCAGTGATACATGTGGTGGATTCAATGACTAAAGTAATTGTAATCTTGATATTGTGTTCTAGTATGGCTTTCGCAAATTTTTACAAAAATAATTTAGAGGGATGGTTTGCATACAAGGACATAAATTTAACTGAAAAATTAGAAGACAACAATACTAAAAAAGATGCTGCAAAATTTCCCGCGGGAAAAAAACCTAAAAAAATAGTAGAGATACCCGAAGATCTTGAAGAGCTTAGTGCGAAAGAGTTTGAGGCACTAATCACTGAAGCAAAAGAGATATCTACTATGAACCCTACTAAAGATAATGTCCGAAAATTTATCATACTTCAAAACTTTGTGCAACAAAAAGCAGATGCATTGACAAGTACTTGGGGAGAAGTGATGTTAGAAAATCCGGAACTTGACATAAGCGTAAACATTGCTAAGACCTCTTTTGCAAAGAGTGCCATGGGCGAAGCCTCTAAAACTGAGAAGAAAGCCTTTTTCTCTAAATTTTCCAAACATATGACTGTCGTTATGTTTTATGATAGCAACAAAAGAGAAGTTGCATCAAAGCAAGATGATGTAATGAATTTTATAAGTTATGACTACTCGGAGATAAAACAACTCAAAATTGACATAAACAATAAAAAAGCAAACGAGCTTTTTGCAAAGTTGAAAATAAGTGATGAACGCTTGCCCGATATTTGGCTGATGATAGATTTTGATGGGAAACAAGCTTGGAAAAGAGTTGCAATAGGACTTAGCACTCAAGACAAAATAATGAATAAAATTTATGAATATAGCAAAGAGATATTTCAAAAGGAGAAGAAAAAATGATAATAACAATAGCACATACGAAAGGCGGAGTTGGTAAAAGTACCCTCGCGTGGCATTTGGCACATAGCTTTGAAAAAGTCGAAAATGTTAAGATAATAGACCTTGATTTTCAACAAACTCTTTATTTTGTAAATGTCATAAGCGGAGATACACTTAATGTTTTACAACCACTAAGTGTAGATGAACTTATAAATGAACTAGAGGCTGTTGCTCCAGATGATATTTGTATTGTTGATGTCGGTGGTTTTGATAGTGATATCAACCGTGCAGCTATAGAACATTCAGACAGAATTGTTATTCCTATTAGTGAGAGCATTACTGAGGTTTTAGGATTTAGAACATTTGAAGGGATTTTAAAAGAGCTAAAAGTAAATGCTGAAATACATGTTGTCTTAAACAACATTCATCCTCTTACAAAGAATTTTGACATTATCAAAGAAGCTGTTAGCAAAAATAAAATGAAACTGCTTAACACTGTAGTCCGTTCACGCAAAATTTTTAGAACTACGATGGGAGATGGAAGTAACATCTTTGGAGTACCTGACAATATACAAGCAAAAGAAGAGATTTTAGGAGTGCGTAATGAACTTAGATGCAATTAATAAAGCGACTTCAGGCAAAACACGTACAACAGGTATAAGTGCCTTTATGGAGCTGGAGCTGACAAAAGTTTTTGCAAATCCAAATCAGCCTCGCAAAAATTTTCAAAATATAGAGGAGTTGGCACAGAGCATACAAGTGCAAGGACTTATTCAGCCTATAGCAGTAGTTAAAAAAGACGACGGCTATATGGTGGTAAGCGGAGAACGCAGATATAGAGCTTGCCAACATTTACAATTAAAAACTATAAAAGCACATGTGTTGCAAGCGGATGATTTAAAAGTGCAAGAACTCTCTCTCATTGAAAACATTCAAAGAGAAGATCTTAGCGATTTTGAAAAAGCAAAATTTATAGGGCAATTATGGGCGAGCGGCAAGTATACACAAAAACAAGATTTAGCGACCGCTATCGGGAAAAGTCCTAGTTATATTTCAAAAGCTTTTAGCTCTCTAAAGCTTGATAGTTCGATTTTGAATGAGATAGAAGAAAACAAAAATGATATCCCTCTATCAGTACTTGAAGAGATAAGCAGAGTAAAAGATAAAGCCATTCAAAGAGAGGTATATGAAAAATATATAGCCGGCGAGATTACAAGGGATGATATAAAAAGCTTTAAAGCAGACAATATCAAAAAAGATACCAAAAAGACCTCTAAAAATAAAAAATATACACATCCCGTTGTAGAGTACAAAACGATTATAAATATCGATGAGATAATGGCAGAGCTTAAAAAGGCCATCTCTGCCGGTGCAGAACTAGACGGCAATCGTATAGTAGGCGGCGGAATGGACGGAACATATCTTGACAACTCTTATGAGGTTGCGCTTTTTGAATGTTTAAAAGGTTTTGAAGAGGAGATTAAAGAGCATTATTCCGAATATGCAAAAGATAAAAAATATATCTTTGAAGCCAAAACACTGAAAGAAAATCATGAAGAAATTTCCCGCGGGAAAAAAGAGAAATCTTGGGAGATTACAAGAGGGCATATGGATGGTGACCATATTTCACATTATGAAATCAATTGCTTCTTCGAATATTTTGGTTTCGCAAAACCACAGTATTTTATCGACAACCCGATTATCCCAGCAAAATACAAAATCACAATAGAGGAGATATAAACATGCTGAAAAATCTTATAGCACATATGCTAAATATCTTTAAAAAGCGAAAATGGGGAGAAAATTCATGAAACAATTTCTAATTTTATGTTTAATTTCACAACTTCTTTTAAGTGGAACTTTTACTTTTAAAGAGGGAAAAACTTACGATTTCGCGGAAAAAAACGCTATAGCAGATATTCAAGAACATATTAAAAAAAATGAGAAAAACATAGAAGCAAAAATAGCAAAAACTAAAATCGAACAAAAGAGTAAAGCTAGAGATTGGAAGCCTGAGCAAAGAAAACTTACCGCAGCTACAAAAAATAAAGTTTTTTACCCAGATATGACATACACAGTGCCTGAAGATATTAAAGATGCTACGGGACGGATTATGTATGCAAAAGGGTTTAAATTTAATCCTGCTGATTATGTACACATGCAGCAAGAAATTGTAATCATAGATGCAAACAATAAAATAGAGCTTGAGTGGGCAAAAAAGAACAGCTATCTTGATAGTGCAAAATACATGGTTTTATTGACAGACGGTAATGCGTTTGAGATTACGGAAGAGTTTAAAAAACCTGCTTATTATCTTACTAAAGAGGTTGCCGATAAATTCCAAATCCAAAAAACCCCATCGATTGTAAAACAAATTAAAAATAAAATCAAAGTGAGTGAAATATGTTTAAAAAATTGTCAATAATTTATTTTGCGTTTGTTGTAAATGCTTTCGCCGTTTGTGCACCAACGGGGGCATTAACTCTTGATTTGATAGGTAAGATTGATTATAGCGCGATGTTTCCTCTTAGAATTGCCGGTGCGACTGTTGTACCTGGTCGAATACCTGATAGTGGAAGCCATGTAAGCAGTCCTATTTGTATATGTACAGATCCATTTCCTAGAGTCGGAATACCGGTTTCTTTTTTTGAGCCATCACGAATCATTGAAGTAGTTTCGGATGCATGGTGTTTTCCGACTTTCGGGTTTGGATTTGGAACAAAGTTAGGTGGCGGCACTTACGGGGATGGGCAAGATAGACAAAAAACATTTTATCAGTCTCATTATTTAATATTTCCAATATATGCTTTATTGGAAATCCTTACGGACTTTGTTTGTTTGCAAAGCACAGGTGTTGATTATGCATGGGTATCTGAAGTAGATCCACTATGGAATAGCGATACGCTAAGTGCTTTTACAACCCCAGAAGCATTGTTGTTTGGTAATCCTATTTCTAATTTGGCATGTGTCGCCGATGCAGTATCATCAACGCTTTTTGAGCCGATGGATCCTTTGTTTTGGTGCAAGGGTACATGGGGTAATGCTTATCCGCTTACAGGTTGGACCAATACAAAAAATATGGTTGAAGATAGTGCCAGTGTTGCTGCGAGTATGATTTATAGATTGCATAGAAATTTAGTTTTATGGGGCAGTTGGGGACAAATTGGACTTTGCGGTTATTATCCCGCTCCTATCTGGAGAAAATCGGCATATCGCCTGCAGCTAGTTTCTCCAGTACCTTCATATGCAACAACAATAGGTACAAGTGGGTTGATTTGGACTCCAGGACATAATCCGCCTTTTGTAGGTGATAATTTTGGATATGTGTTGTTTAAAAAAAGAGATTGTTGTGTTTTATAAGGAGAAAATTATGCAAAAACTAATCTTATTGTCTGCTATTGCTTTTATGAACTTACAAGCAGAAGCTGATATAAATGAATCAAAAATATTTTTAGATAAATATAGTACAGGTATTGAAAAAGTAAAAAGAGAGATCAATATCAATGATAGTGCAGATATAAGTGCATCCAAATTATTTAAAGATATAAATATCTCTGATTCCATCAGGGTAGATGCAAAAAATATTTTTGAAAATAGACTTGTAGATAAAAATATTGAAAATACAGCTAAAGCAGATTCTGAAGTTATTCATTCCGATAAGTTTAAAAAACAATTTCGCCAAGCAAAAGACCATCTGCTTTATGACAAAAAATTAGGCTGGGGTGAACAAGCGGCAATAGCAGAGCAATATATAAAATCTCAGCAGGAAAAAGGTGAGCAAAATTTTTACTTTAATTCAAAAGAGACAATCTACATTTTTATAAGTTCATCCTTACCTAAAGAGACGATTGAAAATTATCTTGAGAGTACAAAATACATTCAAAATAATGTAGTTTTCGTGATGCAAGGTGCTATCGGCGGTATGCAAAAGATAAAACCTACTTTACAATGGATTAAAGAACTTATAGGAGAAAAATATGCTAATGCAAAAATCGTAATAGATCCCAGACTATCTGAACATTTTAATATAAAGCAAGTTCCGGCAATTTTATATACACAAAAAGATTTTTTTGAGATGAAATCTCAAGAGATACAATTTGCAAACGCTGATAAAATAGACGCTGATACATATATTTTTTATGGCGATATGCCTATTGGATATGTTATTAAAAAAATGAATGAAAAGAAACAAAACTCTTTTTTACAAAATATTCTAAGAAAATTGGAAACAAAATGAAAAAGATAGTTTTAATGATTATTTTTATTTCAAATTTGTTTGCGAGTACTCCGGTGCTTAATTTAAACGGCATTTACTTCTATGATGTAAAAGAAGTTTTAAATTATTCAAATCCAAAAGATACAAGAAAAATTATATTGATTTTTTCTTCTAGCAGCTGCAGCCATTGTGTAACCTTTAAAAATAAGCTTGCATCTTTGGATGCTAAAACCAAACAACACTTAAGCTCAAAATATATATTTGCTTTAATTGAAGATGATATTCAGATGCTCCAGATGTTCAAAGTCGCATCTACTCCCACTACTTTCGTTATGACTCAAAACAAAAAGTTTGTTGTTGCTCCTATGGTAGGCGAACCGACAGATATCAATGAATTTGTTAATTATTTGATAAAGATTTTGGAAATATAAAAAACACTCACATTTTTAAAAACCTTTTTTTTCAGCTCGTTTATGAATAAGAGCAAACAGAGAAAAAGGTTGAACCATGAAAAAAATTGATACCGGCTAAAAGCACAATTTTAACAAATATTGCTGTTGCAGCGGATTTAAAAATTAAAATTAGTGGAGAAAAAAAATGAAGAGAAAAATTATATTTACTGCCGTATTGTTGATGGTTTTTTGTGGGGCAGCATTTGCCGGGACAACGGATACATTAGGTATGAGTGGGCTTTGGACAAAAGTTCAGGCGATTTTAACGGATCAATACCTGCAACCGATACTTGTTGTAGGAATGTTAGCAATGGCTGTTTTTAGAGCGTACAAAGAACATCCGTTTCAGGGTGTTATGGTAGGTGCTTTGGCTTTAATTATTGGGCAATTAGACAGTATCGCTCAAGCAATCGCCGGTGCTATGATTTAATGAGCAATTATGTAAAAATCTATCGTAGTACCAACAAGGATATTACGATTGGTAATTATACATTACATGATATAGCTATACCCATTGGCGGTATAGCTGTTGCAAAAGTATTTCAATTTGGTTTTGTAGCTACTTTAATAACTATCGCCGTTGCAATTTATTTAATGATACTTATTAAAGAGCTAAACGAAACTAAAGTGAAAGGTTACTATTGGGTACTGTTATGGTGGTACGGCATAACAAGCGCTGAATATAAAACATTTCCAAAAAGCCATGAAAGAGAGTTTGTAAAATGACTAGAAAAATTTTTAAAAATGAGCACGACAGATTAGTTGCAAAAGAAATTGCCAATAAGGCAGTTTCTATAATCTTGGCAGGAGCACTGGCTGTTTCCAGCTTTACAATTTATAAGCTTTACACTGATCAAAAAATTGTGATTTTACCAACAAATATCACTAAGGAGTTTTGGGTAACTTCAAGAAATCTAAGTGAAACATACTTGAACCAGATGGGGCAATATATAGCAACTTCACTTTTAAATGTTTCTCCAAATAGTGCAAAAGGACAATTTGAGTTGATTCTTGATCTCGCAGCTCCTTCATACTATCAAAATCTTAAGCAGGAGTTAGTAAATCAGACCAGATATCTCGTTGAAAATGGGATAACGAGTGCTTTTTGGGCTAAAACATTCAAATATGAAAAAGACCATATTTTAGTTCAAGGAACAAAGCATAACATCATCGGAGATAAAGTTGTTGAAAAAAAAGAGGTTGTTTTGAAAATTTATTTTGAAGTTCAAAACGGCAGATTTTATATTTCGTCTTTTGAAATTAAATAATTTTTATGAATAAGAGCAAATAGAAAAAAAGGTAAGAGATGAAAAAAATATTGTTTATATCCTTCATGGCATCTGCTCTTCTTATGGCAGATACTCCAAAAGTCGATGCAAATACATTTAAGTATGAAAATGAAACTCTAAGAATACGCATTAGCAAAAATAGTGTAAACAGAATTGTTTTACCTGCAATTATCACAGGCAAAATATTTAGTCAAGAGAAGAACTTAAACATACAAACAAACGGACATGAAGCTTATGTAAAAGTCATACCTTCCAAAAAGACAGAAACTGTTGATAATAAAGTAACAGAAACTGAAATAGTTTATGCGGACAAGGAGGCGGAAGTGTTTTTTTTGACAGAAAACAAAACCTATGCAATAGTTTTTGTTCCTGACAAAATCGACACAAGAACCGTGTACATAACCGACAATACGGTAAAAAAAGAGGATATTGAAAAAGTTGAAAAAGCTTCAAACGAATATGCTAAAAATATAAAAAATATTTTTAAACTGGCAATAGCAAATAAATTGAGTAATAGCTTTACCGAGATAGTTAAAAATGTAAGACATGATGACTTTTTGTTTTTAAGTCAATTTGACGGTACAAATTACCAAGTATATAAATTTTTTGTTTTTAATAAAAGTGATAAAACAACTGAAAAAATTAATCAAATTGTTAAAAATAAAATAGTTGCCACTGCTGCATTTGAGCAAAACTATTTTATTTTGTGTGAACAGAACAAATAAGGGGTCTATCATGGAAGAAGAAAATAAAGATGAGATAATATCTCCGAATTTAAATGCACAAAAAGAGCAAAGAAATATAAAGTTGATTGCTGGCGGTGCCGCGTTGGCTATCCTTGTTGCTTGGAGAATTTGGGTTGCAATCGGTTCTGCTGAAAATAACACGGTAGTTGAAAAAGAAAAAATAAGAATATTTAAAAATGATGACATGGTGCAAACAAAATTTATAGGGGAGATTACTCCGGAGATAAGTGCACAAAAAAGTGAACTGCTGCAGATGAAAAAGCAACAAACAGAGCAACTTAAGCAGATTGAAGAAATGAAGAAGATGATGGAGAAAAAGACAGAAAATGAAGCCGATGTAAAAGCTAACAAAGGTGTAGATTTTAAATATTCTCGTTCAAATCAGAAGGAGGATGATGACTCTTATCCTCTTCCTTTTCAAAATTTTCAAAATATAAATTCTCAAGCCGCTATTGCACAAAAACCTGTAGAGAAAACAACAAAGATTGAAAATATACAAGACAGCATGGTTTTTGATATAAAAAAAAATGATGACAACAGCACTGATGATAGAAAAATTTCCCGCGGGAAAAAAAATATAACTCTTGCTCCGGGAGTATTAATAAAAGCAAGGCTTATAAGCGGGGTTAGAGCACCAACACTTACAAAAGCCGTGCATGAGCCTCAACCTGTATTTTTAAAAGTAACAGACCTAGCAATTCTTCCAAATAGAGGTAAATTAAATATTAAAGAGTGCATGATTAAAGGGGAAGCGAAAGGGGATCTCGCAACTGAGACTGTTTTTATTAGAACAAATTTTTTATCATGTACAACAAATGATGGTGAGATATTGATTTCAAAACTTTCAGGAAGCGTGTTTGGCACAAGTGGGTCAAACGGTATTGCAGGCGTGGTTGTAAGTAAACAAGGAGCTTTACTCGGTAGAAGTTTAATTGCAGGTTTTGTTGACGGTTTTGCAAAGAGCGGAAGCAGTCAATATCAAAGTGTTTTAACAAGTACTACAGGAACACTTACGACTAATGATGGAATGAGCAGCGATGAAATGCTAAAGAGTGGAGCATATGGTGGTATTGCCAAAGCAGGTGCTGAAATGTCTAAGTTTTATATGGACATGGTTAAGCAAATTGAACCATCCATTGAGATTAAGCCAAATATCGATGTTGATGTTATGGTAACAGATGTTTCAGTAATTGAATTTAAGAAAGAGGTATAAGATGAAAATATTTACATTAATAATCACTATGTTGATTTTTAACGGTTGTTGGCTAATGCCATATAAAGAAAATTTTAGTTGTAACTCCGATCTAGATGCGGGCAGATGTGGGATGGTAAGAGATAACTACAATTTAGAAGCAGGGCAAAATAAATGAAAACGGAGAAAAGAATGGAATTTTTTACAGTAATAATTTTAGCAGTCGGGTTTGCATTCGCAGGATGTGCAGAAACTAAACTTGAAGTACCTGAAGTGCAAAATTTGGAAACGAAAATTGTTGAAAAAAAAGTTGATAACGAAAGTCCACTTTTAACTAAGCCGAAAATCGCAAAAATCAAAATTGAAAGTTATATCGATTCTGAGGGAGATTATCATGAGGCATCCAAACTTCATTTAAAAATTGTAGAGTCTGCGTTTGCCGAAGACAAAAAATATTTTTCCATAAACAAGGAGTAAAAATGTCTATATTTAAAAAGATAGGAAAAAATATCAGAGAGAGATTTATCGCCTCTAATACATACGATGACAAAAAACTCTATACATTCTCTCACTTTTCTGATTATATCCGCCCCTCTATATATGACGAAAATGGTATCTGGGAGACAAATGACGGTGAGTATGCTTGGATATGCGAACTTGCTCCCAGAATTAGAATGGGCAGTGAAACGGCAGAGACTTTTGAACAAGCTTTGTCAAAAATACCGGAAGGTTTTTATACACAAATAATTCTCTTTGGCTCTAAAAATATAGAATCGTATTTACAAGAATATACAAAAGTGCATACGCAAAGAGATGAAGATAT
The DNA here is from genome assembly GCA_041654255.1 of Sulfurimonas sp. Taxonomy (GTDB): domain Bacteria; phylum Campylobacterota; class Campylobacteria; order Campylobacterales; family Sulfurimonadaceae; genus Sulfurimonas. The sequence continues at coordinate 11,276 of JBAZDX010000002.1, read as the reverse complement.
CGTTCTAAATGGTGTCAATAATTTTGTAAATTTTTTACGCCAAAAAACAGATGAGCCTATAAATGCAAGATTTTCTACACAAATTAAAAATAATAGAGTTTTTTTTGTATTAAAAAATAGAGATTTCAGTAGGTTAAAAGCTACAAAAGAAGATGTTTTCAATATTTTAAATTCTAACCATTTTTATCCAACAAATTTAGAAGCAAATGAACTAAAAGTAATATTTTTTGAAATGGTAAATCCAAATCATAGTATGCAGAATATTCAAGAGTATGATGAAAGAAAATTCTTTAATAAACAGATAATGGCAAGTGATAATAAAATATTTGTATACAAAGACAGTGTTGTAGTAGATGGAAAATATTTTAAAGCTCTAACCCCAATAAAATATCCAAAATTTGCGCATATTAGTGAGTTTGGTATGAAGCTCGGGGATTATATATCTAAAGGATCGGATAGTAATCAATTTGTAGATAATTATATGATTTGTCTTAATCTTACAAGAGTAGGTTCCGCTGAATCTGCCTCTATTAAAAGAAATAAGCAGATTGTAAAAGGTGGTGGAAATACAGGGAGTAAAGTTAAAAAAGAAAAAACAGAGATACAGGATATTGTTGAAGGTATCGAGGATAGAAAGCCTTTGTTTAAGGTTGATTTGAATATTTGGGTCAGTGGCAAAACATATGAGCTGGCAAAAGCAAACACCGATAGAATCAAATCATATTGGCAGAAAAAAACTCAAAAGGGCGAAGAAGAGATAGGAGGTATCATTTTAGAAGATTTTACATTTGCAGTAATGCCATTATTTATAGGCAGCTTGCCAGCAGGTATAAACAAAGAGTATTTTCAGCTCATCTCTAAATCTAACGATGAAAACCATTTTGTACATGAAGTTTGCCAGTTCTTGCCTTTGGAGGCAGACTATAGCGGTAACTATCCAAATTTGATTTTCGTCAGTAAAAGGGGACAAATTTGCGGCGTAGACATATTTAATTCTAATTATTCAAAAAATGCTTTTATTGTTGCTCAAGCCGGAGCTGGAAAATCTGTTTTAGCAAACTTTATTTCCTTTAATGAATATTGTAGAAAGTCTCGTGTATTCATTATAGACATCGGAGAATCTTATAAAAAGATTTGTGAGGAACTAGGTGGTGAATATATATCCATCGACATGAATAGACCTATTTCTTTCAATCCTTTTCATGGGCTGCAGACAACATATAATGAGTATCTTCAAACTTCAATTAAAGAGACTCTTGATGAAGTACTTGAACAGACAGAGTTTATGATTAACTTTGTTTACATGATAGGTGCAAATCTTTTTTCGGAACAAGCTCAGTCTGAAGAACGATATATTAAAGGTGTTTTACAAGATGTTATTGCACATTTGCTAGACAATAATAAAGATAAGATTCTTGAAATTCATGACATTCAAGAACATCTTTTGCAAGAGTGTGAAGATGTTAGGTTAAGAGATTTTGCCGTCCATCTAAAGCCTTGGTGTAAAGGCGGAGCATATTATAAATTTGTAGCCGGTGCTAGAGATGTGGATATGACTAAACCGATGGTTGTATTAGATCTTTCTAGCGTTGAGCAAAGAGCAGACATTAGAGATGCACTAATTTACATAATGGCTTCAAATATTGCTTCGTTTATCTACAACAATCATGACTTTAACATTCAGACACAAGTAATTATTGATGAGGCACATAAATTTTTAGGCAAAAACGCAATCATGGATGCTTTCTTTGATCAAGCATACAGAAGATTTAGAAAGCACAATGCCTCAATTATCGTTATCACTCAAAGTTTTGAAGATATCTACAATATGAAGACAGGTGGTTTGTCTATTGCAGGGCAAGCAATTATGGCAAACAGTCCTTACAAATTTTTTCTTAATCAAAATGACACTGCTATAAATGCGATTAAGCAGTCGGGATTATTTACGCTCTCGGAGCTTGATATAGAACTGCTTAAAAGCACAAAAAGCTTAAAAGGATACTACTCCGAGATATTTTACATCAATCCCGAAAATGAGATATCCGTAGTAAGGCTTTTAATAGATAGATATTTTTACTATCTAAGCAGCTCAGATCCAAAAGATAAAGCAAAAATCAACGAAATTATGAATAACTACAAAATGACAACCGGACAAGCAATTCAATATATTGTAGATCAAGAAAAAATAGGAGCGTAAAATGAATTTGAAAAATAATTTAAAAGGACTGATAGATGTGGTTTTTGTAGCTGTTGCAATCGGCGGCGGTATTTATGCTTATGATGCATATAAAACTTCAAATCAAAGAGTTTATGTTGTAGATGCACAAAAAATCTATCAGCTGAAACAAGCGACGCTACAAGTTTCTTCTGCAACCGAAGATGATGTTATTAAACATTACGATAGTTTAGAAAAAATTATTATTTTTTCTAACGACTACATCAACACTGTCTCTCAAGAGAAAGAGACTCTTGTTTATCCTAAAACGCATATCTTAACAACAAAATCGAATAAAATAGTAGATCTTACCGATGATTTAATTATCAGACTTAAACAGCAAAAATTATTGCCATGAATAAAAAGATTTTAAATATATCGATTGTCACCGCATTTATAGTTGCAATATTTATTGGGCTAAAAATAACGGATATCAAATTTGTAATTCCGGAAAGCGAATCTGTAAACGGCTCGCTTTTTTTACTGCAGGACAAAAATATCACTAATGATTATGTTGTGTTTGCATATAACAGAATTGACTATAAAAATTATCACAGTGGCAAACTTTTTATTAAAAAAATCGGTTGTGATAGCGGACAGCATTTATTGGTTCAGGATTACAAAGTAGTTTGTGACGGAAGAACGCTTGCAACCATATTTCAAAAAAACGATGAGGGACAAGTTTTACCTAATTATAGATATGACGGAATTATTCCAAACAACCAATTCTTTGCTTTGGGTGAGCATCTTAAAAGTTTTGACAGTAGATATTTTGGGTTGGTCGATAAAAAGCAAATTATAAAAAGTGCGAGGAGGATATTTTGAAAAAAATAGTTTTAAGTATTGTTGTAGTCAGCATATTATCGGCAGATTGGATAAGAGATAATATGATTGATGTCGGTACGGATATGGGTTACTATCAAACTCAAACAAGAGGCATTTACACATTAGGCTCACAAACTATACGATTCAGAGAGGTTGGAGGAACAATTACACCTCTGCATGTAGATCCTCCACGATTTAATGTCGGATGCGGCGGTATAGATATCGGCATGGGAGGGTTTAACTATCTTCAACCAGAGTTCATTATTGAAAAATTAAAAGCGATTAGTTCTGCAGCTCCAGCGTTCGTATATCAAATGGCAATATCTGCTTTATGTAAAGATTGTCAAAACATCATGAATGAGCTTGAAAAATTTGCAAATATGATCAACGGAATGAATTACGATACTTGTAATGCTATTCAAGCTTCTGAGGGTGCAGGTAAATTAGTCGGTGAAGCGATGAATCAGTCTCTCGCAGGTGGACAGACCGATTCTTGGATGTCTCAAAATCTAAGAACCGGACGAGAAGCGATGCAAGGATGGGGTAACAGTCTAACAAGTTTTTTTGGTGGAGACACTCAAAAAGCTAATGACATGATGGAGATTTTAGTATTAGAGGGAAGCTTACTACATATTGTTGCAACAAAAGGTTTGCCAGATGTTTCTAAATTAGACCTCTTAGGCAACGATGCGGATGGGGATAAACTTATTTTATCCATTTTTAGAGCTGCGATAGGAGATGTTATCGGCGGTAAAGATACTGATGGAAAACCGACTGCGTATGCAGTACCAGGTGGAACAATCAATGACCTTTTTAAGACAATTTACGAGGGTGGAAAAATACCATATTCTAGTTATTCAACTACAACGAAAAATCTTTCAAAATTTAATGAGCATGAAATAATAGAAGGTGCAAGAGATATTATCAAAGAACATCTAACCCAGATTTACAATAAGATGAAAAATAGGCAAATTTTAGATGATAATGATAAAAGATTTTTATCAACGCTAAGTTTTCCTGTATACAAATACTTAAACACCGCAGTATTAAGCAGAGCTGACAACGACTTTGATTTTATGACTAGTCAGATTGCTGCCGATCAGACAAAAGATTTAGTATTGTATTTATCCAGATTGATTGCTAGAGGTGTTTCCTCATATGTGGCTATTCATGGTAAGGACCTTTCACCTGAAAATATTAAACATGCGAATGAAATGACTAAAAAAATAAATGAGTTAAATAAGCAAACAATGCAATATTATTCTGCTGTTCAGGAAAATTTCACACAACATAAAAATATATTAGACCTTATTCGCAAAAGGGATCAAGACCTTAAGGCTCAAGCCGCAAATCAAGCATTTATGGGTAAATAATAATGTATAAATTACTTTTTTTACTTACTCTAATTAGCAATATAAATGCCGGAGAATATTTAAATGAAGCAAAAAATTTAAATAATCACTTTAGCAGAAATTTTCAAAACACAATTGTTGCGCCTGTAACAGGTGCTGCTAGTTTCAATACTGTAGATGGAAATTCTACATTTAACGCAAATATGACTTGTGATGGTGCAACTCAAGCTATTGCTGATATCTTCTATACAGGCACTAGTGATATTTCTATATCTGTTAATGCTGATATGAATGGAGATGGTATAAAAGAAATGCATAGCACACTTACAAATGTAAGCGGAATATGTGCAGACGGTGTTGTTAAGTGTGATGTAGGCACTTGGAACAACTGTGGTTACTACAGATATCAATATAATTCAAGTGGTATTTATTTAGCTACATCCAACAGAAGCAGCTCTTCAAATTGTTATTGTATTAACAGCTCTTGCGGAAGCTTGGCGAGTTCTAGCAGAGATAGAATTTTAAATGATATATCGGCAGGTATTTACAATATACTGCAAACAAATATGCCTCGTTTTGTACTTACAAGAGTAAACAATAATAACTCTGCAGTTGAGATTTTTGGTGAGAATCAAGATGCTTGTCGAAACTATCAAACAGGTAGCAGCAACTATGCATACAGTGAGACCGATAACTCTAGCATAATAAATCAAGGTAATACCGCAATGTATAACGACCAAAATAATCCGAATACTGCTGCAGGAACTCTACTAAGAGCAACTGTAAATGAAAACAGTATTGATTTTACTGCAGATAAAAATGCCTTAAGAACAAAAGCAAATTCGATACCTGCAGCAACCGAATCCAATAAAATAGTTTCTGCCGCAGGTGAAACTTTTGATATGTCAAGGATGGAGGATTTAGAAGAACCGAGATATTGTCAAATTCAAAGAATCGTTTCAAACGGACAAATCTACACTGATGGATCAACTTCTTATTCATATGGTACAACGAATACTCAAGTTTTTGAATATGAGCTAAGAGAATGTACAGGTATGAATAGAGATATTTGCCCTTACGAAACAGGTGAAACAATAAAATATGCTTGCGGTGAAGTAAATCTTTCAAGCTTCAATGAATCGGTCGCTGGCTTAAGCGCACTCAATGAAATGGCCAAAGATATAACTTGCTCTTTACAATAAAATATTTTTAGCATAAGCAACCTATCTTTTTTTAAAAGGCAAGGAATTTCTTGCCTCTCTCCATTTTTTTTCAAAACACTCCTTAAAATATACAAAATTATGAATAAGAGCAAATTAAAAAAAGGTTGAGAAATGAAAAAAATACTGTTACTACCATTGCTTGTATCTGCTTTTCTAATGGCGGATATTTCTAAAGTTGATGCTCAAAGAGCATTAATCCAAAATGTTGTTCCAAATTCTAAGTTTACAAAATATGAAAAAGCTGTGGAATTGGATGGATTTTATAGAGTTTATTTTGATAACGGGCAACTTCTTTATGTTAATCCATTAAATGAAACAATAGTTTTTGGAGAAGTGTGGAATAAAGAGGGTAAAAGCTACACTATGCATTTTGTACAAAAGTGGAAAGAAGAGCTGGCGAACAATGAGATAAAAAATATATCGATAGATAAACTGCTTAAACCTGCAAAAAAAGCCATATTCAACAAAGGCACTCAAAACAACTACTCTTTTGTGCTTTTTACGGACCCTGAATGTTCTTACTGTAAAACTGTAGAGAAGTTTTTTAGCCAAAACGATACAACGGTTTACTACAACTTTACTCCGCTTCCATTTCATAAAAATGCAAAAGAATGGAGTGAGATAGCGTTATCTTCAAAAGACTTTAAACAAGCATTAAATGATATACATTTGGGCAATGTTCCAAAAATCACCATCACAGAAGATGCAAAAAAACAACTAGAGGAAATGGAGGTTCTTGCGAAAGAGCTGAAAGTTACAGGTACTCCAAAGATTTATGTAATCGATGAAAAAGAGCAAAGAATCGTTGATGTTGTTACTGGGGCAGATATTCCAAAATTAGAAAAATATATTAAATAAGGAAAAGGGGTAAAAAATGCTTAAAAGAACACTAACAACATTGGTATTTACTGCATCACTAGCTTTAGCCAATGATACGTTTTTGCATCAATTTTTTAATAACAAAGTATGTGATCAGGTTCTTGAGAATGATGGCTACTTTAAGACTTGCTATGACTATAAAGCTAAGGGTGCAAAGTATGTTGCCTATACAATAAATGGCTCTCTTACAAATAGTAATAATATTGAGGAGCGTTCTCGCTTTTATCCGGATAAAAACATACCGGCACAATACAGAAGTGAACACTCCGACTATACAAACAATCGCTACGGCATGGATAGAGGACATATGGCAGAAGATGCATCGTTCGATTATTCTCAAAGAAGCCTAAACGCAGTCTATGTCATGAGCAATATTATTCCTCAACACTCTACAGTAAATAGAGACAAAAAAGCTTGGGCAGGCGTAGAACGCTTTGGAAGAGCTTTAGCAACAAAGATGGGTAAAGTTAATGTTTTAAACGGTGTGGTGTACCATGATAATCCTAAACGCATAGGGCATAATCAAGTCGCCGTTCCTGATGCTTTTTGGAAGATGTACTACAATCAAGAACAAAAATATCAAAGATGTTTTTATTTTGAGAATAAGCCAATAGTAGATCCAAATAAGAACATTAGTGATTATGAAGTTGCATGTGAAAAACTGAAATAAAATGGCAAAAGCAATTATTAGCTACAAGTAAAAAATTACTCTGCAGCAGTTAGTATGCAAAATTTCCCGCGGGAAAATAAGTAAAAGAAAAGGCTCAAAAAATGAATGAAAAACAGATATTTAATATTTTAGAAAACTTTAATGTTGTTGTACACTATCAACCTATCTTGTGTAATAAATCAAAATCATTACACAAACATGAGGCTCTTATGCGGTTAACCGATGGCGCTGAAATTATTTTACCTGATGTTTTTATGCAAAAATCTAAAGAGCATGGTACTTACAACGAACTATCAAAAAAGATGATTTTGATAGTATTTTCAGATTTAAAAAAATATAAATTTTTAAATGTATCTATCAACATTAGCATGCTCAATATTGTTGATATTGAGTTTTGCAAATTCTTATTTTTGGAATTAAAAAGCATTCAAAACCTTGAGCGAATTACTTTGGAATTTATAGAAACTGACAAAATAGATTTTAAAAGAGCAGTTATTTTTTTAAATGAACTTAAAAAAATTGGTATCAAGATTTCTATTGATGATTTTGGTACCGGCTATTCTAACTTTGAAAATCTTTTGCATTTTGATTTTGACTATCTAAAGATTGATGGACAAATAATCAAAAACATTCATAACAAAAAGAATGAATCTATAGTTCATTCTATTTTAAGTTTTTGCAAAATTCATGATGTGAAAATTATAGCAAAGCATGTAGAAAATGAAAGTATTTATAATAAAGTTTGTGAGCTTGATATTGAGTTTTCACAAGGTTTTTATGTTGCTAAACCATCTGCAAATTTGATAAGAGAGATTACGCTTAAAAAAAGAGGGCTCTAAATGATCACAAATGAAATAGTGCAGATAATAGCGGTAAGCGTATCGCAAACGGCATTAATTTTTTTCAAACACATAAACGTGCGGGTTGTAGTCGCAAAGCAGGTAGTTAAGTCTATGTTCTACACATTCGCCATTCAAGCGTCTTGGCTAATCAGCAGTGCAATAGGCATAAGTGCTTTTATGGACGGCAAAATGATAGTAGTTGTTTTTTACCTCCTTAGTGGAGTGCTTGGTGCTTGGTTAAATTTTAAAATAAAGGTTTAATGATGAGAGAAAAAGAGCTAAAAAAACTCAATAAGTTATTAATCATGGTGGCGTATATAGTTACTCTATTTACTCCTTTGCACGCTCTAAATTGTGGTCAGTTTGGAGTTTTTACGCAACACAACGGACACTATTATACTACGACAAAAGATAGATTGACTTTTGAATATGCTAAAACATTTGCTGAACTTGGCAACGGATATTTAGCAATTCCGAATGATTCTGCGGAAAATGAATTTTTGGGAGGTCTAATACTCGGAAATCAATTCGCTTGGATAGGTATTTACGATCCTTCGCTATCCAATAACTACTGCTATGAAACAGGAAGCTGCAGTTATGATAGCAGTAGATTCAAAACTATCAAAAATGGAATGCTAAGTTTTTCAAATTGGGGAGCGAATCAACCGGATAATCTTTTAAAAACAAGTGATGTCGGGCAATTGACGGAGATAACTCCTCTCGGTGAGCATTGGGTAGCTTTGGATTCCGTAAATTTTAAATGGTATGATTTTGGAAATCACAATGATCAATACAACAACCCTGTAAAATTTTTAGCAATATATGAATTTGATTCTTTACCAGAATGTTTCCATGATGATAATACGAGTGAATTAGTAGATTTGCATTGCAATACGGCAGTAAGTTCAACAAATGGTTTAACATCAAATAGTGGACAGCTATTACAATGTCAAACCGATGAAAATGGTGTACCTTTCTGCCCTGCTAGTTTAGCAGCTTGTCAAAATACTCAAAACACAAACGATGGTTACTCTCAAGAACATACTATGCCAACTACAACAAGGAATAGTTTAAAATGTCCAAATGGAGGGAACTTAAGCGGAACAACCTGTAATGTTCCAGCAAGTAGCTACTCTGCAACCTCTGCAAACAGTACACTCTATAGCAATGGCAGTGCAACGGCTAATACTACTACATCGTATTCATGCCCAACAAATACAACACTTAATACCACTTATAATTATTGTTATGTCTCTGGGCTTACAATGTCTAGTTCAAATAGTGTATCAGGCATATATCAACTTGCACTTGGAAGAGCACCAGACATAGGAGGATACAATAATTGGAAAACATTTTTTTCCGTACCAATAACACAATCTCAAGCAAACTCTTTTTTAACATCCGCTAAAACAAATAGTGAAAAAATTTGTGGAATTTCTATGTCCACAAGCAAACAAATAGAGATAGCAACAATGTATATTTGGTACATAGGAAGATGTCCTGATTCAGGTGGTTGGACAAATTGGAATGCAGGTTCAAATTATACAGAGGCAGCTTTTAAAACTGCTGCTGCTGGGGAATGTACTTCAGTGGGTGGATGTCCTCATCCGCCAGTATTAAGTAATTCTTGTCCAACGGGAACATTTTATAATTCTTCTTATAATACTTGTACTGCTACGCCAACAACAACACAGCAAAATACTGGGACATACTCTTATTCTTGTCTTTCAGGCTACACAAGAACAACAGCATCAGGAACAAGCTCAACACCTCCTGCAAATAACTGTTCAAAAGCAACAACTACTTATTCGTGTCCAAACGGTGGAACTCTAAGTGGAGTAACCTGCAATATTTCTGCGAGTAGCTATACTGCAACATGTCCAACTGGCACAAATTTACCATCCGATTGTTCGGGAAGCTATCCAAACACTTGGCTCAAAGGTATGTACACTGGTTTACTAAATCGTTGTCCTGATCAAGCAGGTTACAATAATTGGCTTAATTATATTTCTACATATGGAATAACTGAACAATCTCAACTACAACCTACATTTTGTACGGCAGCGAGCAGAAATAATGAACCTTGCGGAAGTGCTACGCCGTCCGCTACGACTTGTTACGGTACGGAAATGACAAATTATTATACGTATCATTGCAATGCCGATACTAATGTGTACAGTGAAACCTTTGTGCCTCAAAACGCAGGTGGAGAAAGCTCAACATCTTCAACCCCACCTACAAATAATTGTGTTCAACAAAATTATGTTTGTAATTCCAATCCTAATCAAACATGTGCGGATGTTGGTGGTGTGTGGCAATGTTCAGAGCATCCTTGTGTAGATGCGAATGATATGGAACACACAGATACGGAAGTTGGTTCTCAAGATGGAGATGACGATGGTTGGAATCAAAGCACAGGTGCTTGTGAAGGACAATTGTATTTGTTTGGAGGAACATCCGGTGCATGTAGAAGTTGGGATTTGTTTGGAAATTTTGTGACAGGTACAGCTGTTGTAGGTACTGCTGGGATAGTGGCCGCACTTGATGATAGCAATTGCTGCAGTGATGATGCGGTCTTATTTGGACTTATAAGCTGTAGAGCCGAAGAGAAACTTTTAGCAGAAAAGAAAAAGGCCGGTAATTGCCATTATATAGGCGAGTTTTGTTCAAGACGAATAAATTTAGGTTTTACAAGAATTTGCGTTCAAAAGAAAAAATCTAGCTGCTGTTTTAACTCCAAACTAGCCAAAATAATAAATGAACAGGGGCGAGAACAACTAAACCGAGGTTGGGGAAGTGCTTCAAACCCTGAGTGTAAAGGTTTCACTCCGGAAGAGTTTCAAAGACTTGATATGTCCAGGATCGACTTTAGTGAGTTTATTGAAAGTTTTCAATTGCCGGATATGCAAAATATAGGTGATTCTATAAGAAACAGAGTTACTAGTAATTTAAGTGTATCATTTCCACAACAATAAAGTAATAGGAGTAGGATATGGAGACAAGTTCTGAGCTAATGCAAAAAATTCTATTAGCTCATGATGTTAGCTATTGGCTTAAAAGAGCGATTGAAGAGTTAGAAAAAAGAGATATCAATGATGTTCTAAATGATATAGAGCTACTTCATGAAATTTTTTCCTTGAAATTTGTCATATCTAAAATAGTTTGATAATACATAATAAACCTTTAAATTGTTTGTTTATTGGGATTATACATAATTTTATTAAAGGCTGTCTTTTTAAATGTATTTAACAAAGTTTGAGAACAAACATA
>JBAZDX010000001.1:231341-298422 GCA_041654255.1 Sulfurimonas sp. | reverse complement strand
CGTGACAAAAGAGGTCATGTTAAGAGAAGAGCTTATTAAAAAAGAAGCGGAGTATGAAGAGTTAAACAAAAGCTTAGAAAAAAGAGTCCAAGAGCAGACAAGAGAATTAAAAGAGCTGAATCAAACCTTAGAAAAGCGCGTAAGAGAAGCTGCAAGTATGCATATTAGTTTTATAAAACCTATTTCAAACAATAGCCTTTATAAAGCTAACCTAAAGAAGATGGCTTGACCTTGAAAGAGGAGGTGGAGATATAAAAACGAAGATAAAAACAAAAAAGATAAAAATAAAGAGAGGTAAAGATGAAAGTAAAATATATAGTACTGGCGGTATTGGCAATGTTTAGTTTTAGCGGGTGTGATGAAGAGTATGCAAAAGTACCGTTTAGTGTACCTGTAGATTTTTCCAAAAAAGGAACAGTTTATGAGACTAACTTTCAAGCACCTTGGAATGTTTGGAGTCTAAAAGGGTCGCCAGTTCAGCTTTATATAGGAATGCGTACTCCAGACTATAGAACTGGGACTGATGAGGAAAAAAGGATTAATAACTACATAAGGACTGGTGTTTATCGTGACGCAGACGGTAAACTGATACCAACACTAGAAACGCCATACTTTAAACTCAAAGTAACCTTTACCCCACTTGGTTGGGCTAGTGATGAAGTGACAATTTGGACAGGTGCATATTTTGAGTCTAAAGCTACAAAACACGAGTTTAAAGATGGAAAAAAAATAGAGTTTGTGGTATCAGTTCCTCTTTATGGGGGTGAGAAGATTATTATGATAGCCGATTTGCAAAGGCTAAGAAACTATCATATCAGGATAGAGAGCCTAGAAGATGTGGAACTACCACAGAATGTATCTACGGTTTTTGATATCAATAGAATTGCAAGAAAATAAAAATCAAATAAAAGGAAAAAATAATGGCAACAACACATTATGTAAGAGTTCATATAGAATCAGCAGGAACACCGGTGAATAATGGGATTCTTCCAATATCACCAACAGGACATATGTGGTACGAGACATATCAAAAAGATGAAAATGGTAATATTATTACTGATTCACAACAAAATGCAGGATATACGCTTGATGGTATTGTTAATAATGATAAAGAAAATTATCTCGGTGACCCTGCCTACTCTTCCAAAGAGATACTGCTTACGCAAGAGCAGTTTAATAAATTACAAGATTTTGGAAACCCAGACAAGACCTTAGCCGCAGAGTATGGTTTCGGAAATGATGATTATTGGGTTCATAGCAACAGCTGCATCGACTACACTTGGAAAGCATTGGAGTTGGCAGGGCTAAATCCATCAGGGACAGAAGGTGCATTGTGGCCAAGTGCCAATGCTTCTCTACTTGGGGCATATTTATTTGGTGATTTTGCTTATAATGCAGATAACCATTCAACAATCCCCTCAGATATCAACGGCCTCTTCAACTCAGCTCAAGACTGGACACCGCCTCGTATTGACCCTCTTGTTTTTGATATAGATGGAGACGGTATAGAAACCATACAAATCGATATAAACTCACCTATCCTTTTTGACCATGACGGAGATGGAGTAAAAACAGCTACAGGCTGGGTAAAAAGTGATGATGCACTTTTAGTTCTTGACCGTAACGCAAACGGAACTATAGACAACGGCAGTGAACTCTTTGGAGACCAAACACTCGTAAACGGAGTAAAAGCAACAGACGGATTTGCGGCACTTAGTGCGGATAATAATATACTTGTTAGTTTTATAAAACCTATTTCAAACAATAGCCTTTATAGAGCTAACCTAAAGAAGATGGCTTAACCTTGAAAAGTTGGAATATCGGCAATAACGATATTATTCGTTTCGGTGAGGGAATCACAAGTGATAATCTTGATGTAACACGCATAAACAATAACCTTATCATAGCTATTCTAGGAACTACGGATAAAATTACCGTTAGTGAGTACTTTATGGACACTTCTTCAAAAATAGAAGAGTTTGCATTTGCCGATGGAACAACTCTTACTTCTCAACAGATTGAAAGTATGGTAGTTTTAAGAGGAACAGACGGTAACGATATAATCAACGGTTCTATGGAATCAGATACAATCAACGGCAAAAAAGGCGATGACCAACTTTACGGTCAAGACGGCAATGATACCTATATCTTCAATCTCGGTGACGGGCAAGACACTATTTATGACAGTTCTTGGAACACTAACAACAAAGATATTATTTGTTTCGGCGAGGGAATTGTTGCAACCGATGTAACAATTACGCAGGACCAATCTAATCTCTATTTTACTCTCAACAGTAGCGAAGATAAAATAATGATAGCTAGTTATTTTGATGCGCCTGAGTATCAAATCGAGCAGGTAACATTTACGGACGGAACTCTTTGGAATAGCACGATGTTTAATCAAATTTTGTAACTATGACATATTTTTTTATTGTTGCATAATCAAATTTAAGAAGTAGTATAATTGTATTAAAAAGAAAGTGCTATATGTTAAAACAGTATAAAGAAGCCATCGAAAAAAGCAATATTATCTCCAAAACTGACGTCAACGGAATAATAACTTTTGTAAATGATGAGTTTTGCAATATCAGCGGTTATTCAAAAAGCGAACTCATTGGGCAAAACCACAATATTGTAAGACATCCTGACGTGCCAAAGGAGAAGTTCAACCTTCTTTGGGATACCCTCAAAAATAAGAAGATATATAAAGATACCGTCAAAAACAGGGCTAAAGACGGCTCTGCATTTTACGTAAACACAACGATAATTCCAATTCTTGATGAAAATGAGAACATAGTAGAGTATATTGCCATCAGATATGACGTAACAAAAGAGGTAATGTTAAGAGAAGAGCTTATTAAAAAAGAAGCGGAGTACGAAGAGTTAAACAGAAGCCTTGAGAAGAGGGTAGAAGAGCAGACAAGAGAGCTAAAAGAGCTAAATCAAACCCTAGAAAAGCGCGTAAGAGACGAGATAGCAAAAAACGAAGAGAAACAGCGCGTTATGTTTTGGCAGTCACGTCATGCAAGCCTTGGGCAGATGCTTGCAAATATTGCACATCAGTGGAGACAGCCGTTAACAGAGCTTAGCCTTGCCATGTTTAATATAAAAAAAGCCGCTCAAAACGAAAGAGTAGAGGATGTGGCTAAATTTTATGACGAGAGCAAGAATATCATCAAAAATATGTCTCAGACTATCGATGATTTTACTAACTTTTTTTCTCCGGACAAGGAGAAGCACTACTTTAATATAAGCGAGAGCATCCAAGAGGCTATCGGGCTTTTAGAGAGCGTAGTAAATGACGGGATGATAACCATAAAGACAAACTTTGAAGAAATGGAGGTTCTCGGAATAACAAATGAGCTTACGCAGGTTATAATAAACTTGATAAACAACTCAAAAGACGCATTTATTCATAACAGTATCCTTCTTCGCGAGATTGCAATAACCACAAAAAGAGAAAAAGGCTTTGCTCTCATCGAGGTGCAGGATAACGCAGGGGGAATAGCCAAAGAGAATATAGAGAAGATTTTCGAGCCATACTTTACGACAAAACACAAAAGTCGCGGCACGGGTCTGGGGCTTTTTATGTCGAAGATGATATGTGAGCAGGGACTTGGCGGCACGCTTGATGTAAAGAGCAAAAAGAACACGACAACCTTTAGTATAAAAATTCCATTGGACGAACATGAAAAATAGAGCATTAAAAGAGCTTAAAATTCTGCTTGTAGAGGATGAAGAGAATCTGGCAAGACTTTTAAAGGATGCCATAGGGGATAATTTTTACAGTTTTACAATCGCAAAGGACGGCGTAGAAGGCATAGAATTGTTTAAAAAAATAAAGCCCGACATAGTTATAACGGACATCATGATGCCTAGAATGTCGGGGCTGGATATGGCAAAAGAGTTAAAAAAAATCAATCCAAAGACACCGATTATTATACTCAGCGCTTTTAGCGAGAAGGAGAAGCTCTTTAGCGCAATTGACGTAGGCATAACAAAATATTTTTTAAAACCATTCGATACTGACGAGCTTCTTGAATACATAAGCAGCATTACGCCAAAACTTGCAAATAAAATGGTAAAACTCTTCGATGGTTTTGTTTTTAATAAAACAACAAGCTCTCTTTATAAGCAAGAGAGGTATATAGCTCTTTCAAAAAATGATATAAAATTTTTGTCGCTTCTTCTCGATAACCAAAACAGAGCAATAGACGATGCTACGATTAAAGAGAGCCTCTGGGGCGGTGATGCAAGCGATGAAAGGGTTAGAACTTTTATCAAGCGTTTTAGAGAAAAAACCTCAAAACAGCTGATAAAAAATATAAAAGGGTTTGGTTACCAACTCTCTTTTAGCGAAAATTAGTTCTCTCTATTTTTGGTTTGTAGTGAGGGTCTTCTCCCTCGATAGTCCAGAGCTTTTTTGAGAGATAACTCACTGCATTATGAAAATTTTCATCTATATGTTCCCAAAAATCAAGCCCTGAAAACTCTTTTTTAAGCAGCTCTTTTTCATACTCAAAACTTCCTATTTCATCACGAGATAAGAGCTCAAAAGAGTTGCCGGTTTCAAGATTTGCTAAAAACCAAAGAGAGACAAACTCTTCAGAGTAGTTGTTTAAAACTTTTGAGGCATACTCTTCAAAGTCGGCGTATCCGCTTAGCTCGTAAAGCTTTATCGCCAAAGAGACGACGCTCTCAAGGTGTACAAACGGCACCATTGAAAATAGCTGGCGTCCGACTTCTCCTCCGTTTGAGTGCTCGGCTCCCAAAAAGATTCTGGCTCCGCCGTCCGTGTCTCCAAAGTTGTTTGTTTTTAAACCAATTAGACCGATATCGGTATGTCTATGTCTTCCACACCCTTTTGCACAGCCTGAAAAACCGACTTGTATGCGGTGTTCGTTAATCTTTTCAAGCGGCAGATATGAAGTCTCATCCTTGATGCTCCAGACGGCATATGGGCAGAGGTTGCCTGCGCATGCAACTATTGTATTGCTAATTGCGGGAGATTTTAGTGTTGTTGATGCCTCTTGAAGTCCTATAATATAGATGTTTTGATCAATTCCAAAACGAATCTCCGCACTATTTTGTGTTGCAAACGAAGCAATTCTTCCTATCTCATCGGTTGTGAGTCTTGAAAAATCGGTTTGATAGCAAAAGCCGAATCTTCCGTCTTTTAGTTTATGAAACTCATCAAATCTTGCTTTTTCTAAAACGAGTTCTCCGGCACTCTCAAAATCTCTCTTATATTCATTTTTAATATGCGCTTTTAATCCATCCATCCCTATCTCTTCTATCATATGAAAGAGTCTAGTTTTTGCTCTTGAGAAACGAGAACCGTGGAGGTAAAATGCCTCTACAAAGGCTTTGAAAAAGTCAAAAACTTCGTCGGGCTTTAAAAAAATGTCGGAAGACTGTGCCACTTCAGTATTTTTTCCGCCCATGTAGACGTTAAAACCAAACACGCCATCTTTTTTTGAGAGTGCAAAATAGATATCGTTTGCAAAAAATGAGGTTACGTTTGCACGGTTGCCAGAAATACCGATAGATACACGGCGAGGAAGCATACCGACATAGCGAGGATTTTTGATGATGTAGTCGTGCATCTGCATAAGTATAGGATAGGCCTCAATCTCTGCAAACTTGCCGCAGCCGTCGTAGACGTCTGTTATGATATTTCTGACATTGTCACCGAAACTTTGCCATGTAGTGATTCCAAGAGCGTTTGCGCGTTTGTGAATTTCTAAAACATTATCGGCTACAACATTATGAAGCTGGATGCCGCCACGTGCCGTTAAAATAATGCTCAACTCATATTCTGCTGCAATATCAGCCACTTCTTGAAAGTCCTGTGCACTTATTCTGCCGCCCGGAACGCGTAAACGGATAGTAAACTCATCCTCTAAAAATTCAACATTAAAGATTCCAAAGTCTTGAAGATAAAACCTGTCGGCTTCGGTTAAGCTCTCAAAATCTATATTTTCGAAATCTTTATAGTAATCAATAGGGCTGAGTTGAGCTTTATAGCGCTCTCTTTTGTTTAGTTTGTTTTCCATAATTGTATTTTATCTAATAAGTAAAATAATTTCTCTTGATATTAGTCATCTTAAGTTGTTGTAATTTGTATTCTTTTTCTCGTTAGAATACATTTTCTTATATAAAGGGGCAAAAATTATGAAAAAAATAGTTTTGTTATTATCTTTTCTAATAGCGGCAATAGAAGCAAATGAGCATGAAAATGGTTTAAATATAGGGATAGATATAAAAAACCATATTAAAAACTCAACACTTACAAAAGATGGCTTGGAACTCTCAACTTATTTCTATCCGAGTGATTTAAATCTCTCTACAAAATACCTCAAAAAGAGCGGTGAGTATTTTGAACTTTATAAAAATATGTTCGGATTTATGCCATTTAAGAGCTTTTCTGTGGTGGAGGCACCATTTCCCGCAGGATACTCAATGCCAACATATACTCTTATAGGCAAGCAGATAATAGACAAAGATTATGTTTTTGAGAACTCGCTAGGTCATGAGATAGCACACCAGTGGTTTGGCAACTACGTCTACTCGCCTGAGAGAGGAAACTGGGTTGAGGGGATTACCACATACTACGCGGACTTTTTATATGCGAAAAATGAGAACAGAGGAGCCGAGTATAGAAAAGATATGTTGGTAAAATATAACTCTTATGTCAATCATGTCAACGAGATTGCGCTGATTGATTTTGAGTCTAAAACAAAAAACAGCAAAAATGCAATCGGGTATGAAAAATCAGCTTTCTTTTTTTACATGTTAGAACAAAAAATAGGTCAAAAAGCCTTTGATGACGGGACAAAAATGCTTCTTGAGAACTATGGGTTTAAAGTTGCAACGTATGAGAATTTAAGAGAGATTTATGAAAAAACATCGGATATGAAGCTGGATGATTTTTTTAAAACATGGGTTTATGAAAAGGGAGCGCTTGATTTTAGCATAAGCAATACGGCTCTGAATTTTATTGAGAACAGATATGTTCTTGAGTTTGATATCATAAGCAACAACAAAGCAGAGTATATCCCCGTCTCTATCTGCTCTGATGAGGAGTGCTTATTGACAAAAATTGATTTGAGCAAAAAACGACAGCGCTTGGAGCTTGATATTGAGCCTGCTAAAATAGTTTTTGATGAAAACTATGAGTTATTTAGAAAACTTAGTACGCAGGAGGTTCCTGCCGTAATCTCAAAAATTATTGACGGCAATGCTCTTTTGGTAATAAACAGAGCTGACGAGAATAGGTTTGCAAAATTTACAAAAATATTTAAAAATTTCAAATATTCCGACACGATAACATATGATGAGATGAAAAACAGCAACATTTTTATTTTGGGAGCAAAAAACGAGCTGCTTGATAGAATCGTTCTTCCTTTTAAAATGGAGGGCGATGCAAAAATAGAGTTATTTAAAAATCCGCTAAACGAAGCGAATGTTATTGCTGTTTTTGATACAAATGAACTCTCCAAATCTTTTTTTTACAAACTTCAGCATCTAGGAAAGTACTCAACGGTTGTGTTTGAGAATGAAAATGTTGTTGATAAAAGAGTAAAAGAGTCCAAAAAAGGTGTAGTTTATAATATAGATGGCGACTCATACGCACTAAAACCGTTGCCACAAAAGCTGAATGTCGTAATAGATGAGATTGCTAAGAGCAGGGTGGTCTATGTCGGAGAGAGCCACACGGAGTTTTCAAGTCACCTAAACCAGCTAAAAATCATAAAAGCAATGTATAAAAACAATCCTATGCTCTCTATCGGCATGGAGATGTTTCAAAAACAGTTTCAAAAATATTTAGATGCGTATATAGCTGGAAAAATTGACGAAAAAGAGATGCTTAAAAAGACAGAATATTTTAAAAGATGGAAGTATGATTATGAGCTATACCGCCCGATTATGCTCTTTGCAAAAGAGAAACAAATCCCAATAGTTGCTCTTAATATCGACAGAGATATTACCAAAAAAGTTGTCGGTGGAGGTTTTAATTCGCTAAACAAAGAGCAGCTTGCGGAGGTTCCCAGCTCGATTAATTTTGATAATGAAAAATATAAGGAGCAGCTAAGAGGAGTATACGGCATGCACCAAGCAGAGCGTTTTGAGAATTTTGAACAGTTCTACCATGCGCAGCTGCTTTGGGATGAGTCAATGGCTACAAATATGGTTGCATATTTACAGAAAAATCCAGACTACTCTATGGCAGTACTGGCTGGAAACGGTCATATTATGCATGGATACGGAATTCCAAGCAGAGCAGAGCGAAGAGGCGTGATGGACTATAAAATTGTTTTAAATCTAACAAATCCTGAGACTGGAATTGCAGATTATATTCTCTACCCATCACTCGTAGATACGATAAAGGCAAAAAAGCTTGGTATCTATTTTGAGTCTGATGATGCTCTGAAAGTAAAAAAAGTTGCAGAAAATTCGGCGGCGCAAAAAGCTCAGATAAAAGAGGGCGACAAGGTTTTAGCACTCAATAAAACAGAGGTAAACAATCTATTTGATCTTAAAACGGAACTATTTTTTGCAAAAGAGGGTGTCACACTGACGCTTGAGAGGGAGTCAAAGAAAATAGAGGTTAATATTGAGTTTTAGAGGAGGAGTTATCTAAAGATAACTTCTATGTCATCTCTAAGCAGAGACCGATCAAGCTTGTTTTTTGGCCGCTTGAGGTCTCCTATGTTTTTTTCGGTCTCCAAGAATTCCTGAATATAGTAGCTCTTCTTATAGCCGCGGCTCTTCAAATCCAAGATAATCTCATTAATATCATCGCTGTTTAAAAGGTCGCCGTGCACTGTTGTTCTTGCCTCAAACTCTACATCACTCCCTATGAGAAAATTCAGAGTTTTGCTAAATTCGTCAAACTTGTTTGAGTGTGTAATCTGGGTAAATTTTTCTTTTGGAGCTTTGTAGTCAAGAGCAACATAATCCAAAAGATTTAAGTCAATGAGCTCTTTTACATGTAGAAAATTTGTTCCGTTGGTGTCAAGTTTGATTTTAAATCCGAGTTCTTTTATCTTGCGGCAAAACGGCACTAGCTCATAAGATGAGGCTTCGCCGCCAGATAAAACAACTGCTTCAAGCAGATTTACTCTTGTTTTTAAAAAATTGAGGATGTCGTAATAGCTGAACTTGCCGTCTTTGGCAAAAACTATATCTTTATTATAGCAGTAGTCGCAACGCATATTGCACCCACTAAACCACACTATGCACGAGAGGTGGTTAGTGTAGTCTAAATGGGTGAATGATGTTAAATCATAGATTACCTTAGCATTCAGTGAATTGTTTTCTCTGTCTATGCTCACCGGTTTTCCCTACGTTAAAACTCTCAACGGGTCTATGATAACCCATAACTCTTGTGTAAACAGTACACTTCTGTCTCTTGTCTTTTAACATAGCTAAAGCTTCATTCTTACTCATTTTTTCACCTCCTTTTTAAGATGCGATTGTTACATCGCTAAGTAATTCTTCGTCACACTTCGGACAATACTCATGCTCGCCTGCAATATATCCATGTTTTGGACATACAGAGAAGAGTGGAGTAACCGTGATGTAAGGAAGTCTAAAGTTTGTTATTACATTTTTAACAAGCTTTCTGCAAGCCTCTGTCGAGCTGATTTTCTCCTGCATGTAGAGGTGAAGAACAGTTCCGCCGGTATATTTGCACTGTAGGTCATCTTGAAGTGTAAGTGCTTCAAATGGATCATTTGTTAAATCAACCGGGATTTGAGATGAGTTTGTGTAGTAGATATTCTCACCCATTCCAGCTTGGATTATTGAATCGCCGTAACGTTTCTTATCCTCTTTTGCAAATCTATATGTTGTTCCCTCGGCAGGCGTAGCTTCGAGGTTGTATAGATTTCCGGTAGCCTCTTGAAACTCAACCATTCTATCTCTCATATAGTTTAAAATCTCTGTTGCGAACTCTATGCCTGCCTGTGAGCTGATATCGTAGCTATCGCTTGTAAAATTTCTAATCATCTCGTTAATGCCGTTTACACCGATGGTTGAGAAGTGATTTCTAAACCCAGGAAGGTAGCGCTTTGTATATGGATAAAGACCTCTTTCATACATCTCTTGGATAAATACACGTTTCTTCTCGAGTGTAGATTTTGCATGCTCCATCAGTTGGTCAAGACGTGCATAAAGAGCATCTTTGCTTCCCTTGTACAAAAAGCCAAGTCTTGCCATATTTATGGTTACAACACCGATGCTTCCAGTCATCTCAGCAGAGCCGAACAGCCCGCCACCGCGCTTTAGAAGCTCTCTTAAATCAAGCTGCAGACGGCAACACATACTTCTTACATGTCCAGGTTTATATGCCTCTTCATTTGGAACCAAATTTCCGCTGCTGTCTCTTTTATACTGAGAACCTATAAAGTTTTGAAAATAAGATGAGCCTACTTTTGCGGTATTTTCAAAAAGTATGTCTGTGTTTTCCCCATACCAATCGAAGTCTTCTGTTATGTTTACAGTTGGGATAGGAAACGTAAATGGCTGACCGGTTAAGTCACCTTCTGTCATTATCTCATAATATGCACGGTTAATAAGGTTCATCTCAGGCTGGAAATTTTTGTATGTCATCTCTACGAGCGTACCGCAGCCTCTTTGATGTGCTCTCTCTTCTAGTTCGCTGTCTAAAACGTTTTTGAAGAGGTGAACTTGCTTAGATGTAGGAATCTGATCTTTTAAATCTTGTGGAACAGTCCAGTCAATTGTGATGTTTGTAAATGGTGACTGCCCCCAGCGTGCAGGCACATTCAAGTTATAAATAAAGCTTCTGATTGCCTTTTTGATCTCATTATAAGGAAGCTTGTCTTTGAAGACGTAAGGCGCCAAGTATGTGTCAAATGAGCTAAACGCTTGAGCACCAGCCCACTCTGATTGCAAAATTCCAAGGAAGTTTGCCATCTGTCCAAGTGCCTCACGGAAGTGTCTTGGAGCGCCGCTCTCAACTCTTCCTCTTACACCGTTAAAACCCTCATCAAGAAGAACACGAAGAGACCATCCCGCGCAATATCCTGTCAGACAATCCAGATCGTGGATATGATAGTCACCGTTTCTGTGAGCGTAACCTTCCTCTTTTGAGTAGACTTTATCCAGCCAGTAGTTTGCTATAACTTTTCCGGCTGTGTTGTTTACAAGTCCTGCATTTGAGTAGCCTGTGTTTGAGTTGGCTTTAATACGCCAATCAGTTCCTAAAATGTACTCTTCTATCGTCTGGGTAGAGTTTATGTACGTAGTATCTTCATCAAGGCTACCATCTCTTTGCATTTTATGTGTGTGGCGGTAAATCATAAACGAACGCATAACGTCAAAGTATCTAGCTTTATAGAGCTCTTTTTCGATTAAATCTTGGATATCTTCAACGGCAACAACTCTTTTAGTTTTAAGTTTATCAATAACATTGAAAAATATTGAACTATCATAAGTAACATTTTGAGATTTGAAAGCTTTTTTAATAGCATCTTCAATTTTAAATGGCAAAAACTCTTTATGCGTGCCGTCTCTCTTTAAAATATTTTCAACCATGATCGTCCCCTTGCTTGTAAAAAGTTCAGTAGTTTATAGGATATGAAGTTAAAAACTTCTAATGAAAAATGTCATATTGGCGTCACTAAAAGCTCTATTAATTGCTATAGGGTATAATTCAAGGATTGACAAAATTTTAAAAAAAACAAAATTCATAATCGGTCTTGCAAAATGAAAAAATATCTAATAACTTCAAGAGAGTTTTATACAGATACTCCAGCTGTTTTTCGCTCAATTTTACATGCACAACTGAAAAAACACTATCCAACACACGCTCTTTACAGAGATAAATCAAATCAAAATTACAGTGTTCAAGCGGCGCATTTCGTGGAGGTCTGCTCGCAGCTTGAGGGTCTTAAGAGCTTTATTCATCAACATGTAGATTTGGCAAAAGAGCTCGGTGCTAGTGGTGTTCATCTTACTTCAAGACAATTTGGCGAGATTGCGCGCGCTAAAGAGTTTGGGCTTGAGGTTATCATCAGCACGCATACACACGAAGAGGTTTTGCAGGCTCAAAAACTCGGTGCAGACGCAGTTACATATGGTCCTGTTTTTGCCTCGCCGGGCAAGGGTGAGCCAAAGGGGATGGATGATTTAAAAGAGCTTCTTGATAAGTGTAACATAAATGTTTTTGCTCTTGGCGGCATAGTTGAAAATGTACATGTGGATATGATAGAGCAGAGCAAGGCATACGGTTTTGCTTCTATTAGGTACTTTTACTAAGTTTTCCCGCCAAAGCGCCGCTTGCAAAGCTCCACTGGAGGTTGTAGCCTCCGCATGGACCGTCAATATTCATAATCTCTCCGCAAAAATATAAGCCGTTTATGATTTTGCTCTGCATAGTTTTTGGATTAATCTCTTTTAAATCCACTCCACCTCTTGTAATCATCGCCATTTTAAAGCCGTCATGCCCAGTAATCGTAAGAGGAGTCCATGTAAGAAGCTCTACAAGTTTTGCCCTCTGGGCTCCAGAAATTTTACCGTATGTGGCTTGCGAATCTACTCCTGCCATCAGGCACAACTCATTGGATAGCGGAGCGGGCAAAAGCGTGTTTACAAGCTCAAGAATAGTTGCATGTTGATTTTTTACGGCTTCGGATTTGAGATGATTTAAAATCTGCTCTTCGTTCATCCCTTTTGTGAGATTTAACAAAATAGGCACTTCGCCGTATTTATCCAGAAGCGGTGTCAAATCCCTTGCCGCATCAAGAACTACGGGACCTCTTATGCCGCTTTTTGTAAAAATCAAATCTCCGAGAGCTTTAATTTTGCTCTGTTTTTTCATAGCAACTCTAAGTTCGACTTTGGCAATTGTATCTGCGCGGCAATTCTCAACCCATCTCTCTTTGGTGTGAAGCGGCATCATAGCAGGGTGAAGCTCTGTTACTTTGTGCCCAAGTTCTCTTGCCATATCGTGCCCATCACCCTCGGCTCCAAGAGTTGGATATCCAAGCCCTCCTGTTGCAACAATGACGTTTTTGGCGTGAAACAGATGCTTAGCAGTTTTAACACCGCTTACACAATTATCTACATGTAAAATTTTTTGAACTTTTTGTGATGTTAAAATCTCAATGCCAAGACGCCCCATCTCGCCAAGAAGAGCTTCTATGATTGTTGATGAGCTGTGCGATGCTGGAAAAACTCTAAAACCGTCCGGTGCGTGTGTATCAACGCCTATTTCTTTAAAAAAATGCATTAAGGCTTTGTAGTCAAATTGTTCGAGCGCATCTTGCATAAAACGACCGTTGCGTCCGAATTTTGCCATAAACTCTTCGTTTGAGAGAGTATTTGTAAGATTGCACCTGCCGCCGCCTGTGGCTTTTAGTTTTGCGCCGATTTGGGAGAGCTTTTCCAAAAGAAGAACGCTTTTTCTCTCTTTTGCCGCCACAATTGCCGCCATCATACCCGCAGCGCCGCCGCCTATGACAATAAGGTCGTACTCTTTTTCATTTTTCATTCGATATTTTAGTCTAATTTTTATTATTTTATCGAATGTAACAATAGGTAGCATATAATGTAAACATAAAAAATAATAATAATTTATCTGTTTAAATTTAATTTTATGTGATACGATAGTTCGATAAAAATTTCTTATAAAGGGTTGTAAATGAAAGTAGGTAGAATTTTAGTAAGCGGTATAGCAGCTATACTTTTAAGCAGTGCACTTTTAGCAGGAGGCGGTGGCACCCACTGGGGTTATACTGGGCATGAAGGTCCGGCAAATTGGGGTGATTTGTCAGCTGATTACACTCTGTGCAAACACGGCAAAAGCCAATCTCCTATCAACATAACTTCAAAAGTGACTGTGGACGTGGAGGATATGGAAAAGATCACTTTTGATTACAATACGGGCATCTCTTCTGTTATAAACAACGGACATACAATTCAGGTAAATTTTGATGAGGGAAGCACAATTACGGTTGATGGGATTAAATTTCCTCTAGTTCAGCTCCACTTCCACACGCCAAGCGAAAATCAGATTGACGGCAAAGAGTTCCCACTTGAAGGACACTTTGTTCATGCAACAAAAGATGGCTCTTTGGCGGTTGTCGGGTTAATGTTTGAAGATGGCGCAAAAAATGAGTTTTTAGCAAAAGTATGGGCTAAAATGCCACATAAAGGTGGAGAAAAAGAGTCTCTAACTATTTCTGCAAAAGAGGTAAATGCACTTTTACCAAAAAACAAAGAGTACTACAGATTTAACGGTTCGTTGACAACTCCGCCGTGCAGCGAGGGTGTTAGATGGCTTGTTCTTAAAAACTACTCGACTATCTCTAAAGAGCAGACAAAAGAGTTTTTAGATATTTTTAGCCATGAAAACAACAGACCGGTTCAACCGATAAACGCTAGAAAAGTAATAAAGTAGATATTATTTCCCCGAGCGGGAAATAATAAAAAAAAGCTACTTATTGAACATAAGAGAGCCAAGGCGAACCATATTTGACCCGCACTCGATAGCCAGATCAAAATCCCCACTCATTCCCATAGAACAGATTGTCGCATCCTCTAACTGTTTATAGATGCTATAAGTTGTCTCAAAACTCTTTTTTATTACCGCTTTATCTTCGGTATGTGCGCCGATGCTCATAACGCCTCTCAGATGGATATTCGGACACTCTTTTTTTATCTGGTTGTAAATTGCAACAGCATCTTCGGGCATTACGCCGTGTTTAGACTCCTCTTTTGCAGAGTTTATCTGAAGCAGGGCATCAAGTGTCATATCTCTTGCTTCTAGCTTCTTTTGAAGCTCATGTGCCAACTCCAAAGAGTCAAGCGCATGAAAAAGAGCAGGGTTTATGTCAAGCAGGTTGTTTATCTTGTTTTTTTGCAAGTTCCCCACAAAGTGCCACTCAAGCGGTAAATCTTCAAGCTCTGAGCTTTTTGCGCGTAAATCCTGAACCTTGTTCTCGCCAAAAGCTCTTTGACCTATGCGGTAGAGCTTTGCTATCTCATCTGTAGTCGAGTATTTGCTGATTGCTATGATTTTAACTATATGTTTTTCATCAAATCTAACTCTGGCAAACTCAACTCTTCTTATAACATTGTCAATATAGATTTTGTACTCTTCATCATTCATTTTTGTTTTCATTTTCTACCCCATAAGTCTGTTAATATCGTTATAAAGCCCAAGCCCCATCAGCGAAAAAAGTATCACCCAGCCCGCGATGGTCAATTTTACCATAATCTCTTCGTTTACCTCTCTTCTAAATATCAGCTCATAAAGATTAAACATAATATGTCCGCCATCAAGTGCCGGAATAGGAAGAAGGTTTAAAACACCTAGATTTACCGAGATGAGTGCCGCAAAAAAGAGCACGCTCATCCAGCCCGCATCAGTCGCATCTGATGTCAGTTTGACTATGGAGATAATCCCGCCGAGTTCGTTCGCAGGAACTTCTCCGACTATGAGTTTTTTAAGTCCAGTGAATATGAGAGTTGAGGCAAAAACAGTCTGCTCGGTCGCATATGAGAGAGTCTCGCCGACGCTTAAATCAAGTTTGTGTGAAACTCCCGCAGCAGCAATCCCTATCATCTTCTTCTCAATCACTTCATTAAACATATTTGTGCTTTGAGTGATTCTTGGGCTCAGAGTTATAAAGTGGATATATCCCGCTCTCTCAATCTCCATGTTTAGCGAGCCCTCAGATGTTTCAATAACCTCTGCCATCTCTTTCCAAGTCGTAATAGCGGCTCCGTTAATAGAGCGGATAGTGTCATTTGCTTCTAATCCTGCAACGAATGCGGGAGAGTCTTTAACTACGGTTCCTATAACCGGAGAGAGGATATTTGGTCCGCCAAGAGCGATTGCAAAGTAGAGAACAAACGCCAAAACAAAGTTTGCAAGAGGACCAGCAAGGAGAATAAAAATCTTTTGTAGTGGACTTTTTGTATTGTAACTGTCTGCGTCATAGCTCTTTTTTGTAGGATCAGAGTCATCTTGCCCTTTCATCTTTACATATCCGCCAAGTGGGATAAGTGCGATTCTCCACTCGGTTCCCCATCTCTTAAATGAGGCTACTTTTCGTCCAAAACCTATGCTGAAAACTTCAACGTAAACACCCATGGCGCGGGCTGCAAAGTAGTGTCCTAATTCATGGAAGAATATAAGTGCCGATATAACTAATAGTGAAACCAAAAAACTCATTAATTTTTACCTTTTAAAATTGCGGCTCTAAACCCATAGAGATACTCAAAACCTGAGTAGAGTGTAAGAGCAACTGCGAGCCATAAAAATTCAGTGCCAAGCGGCCAGTGCATAAGCAAAAATCCGATAGCAATCATCTGAACAACAGTTTTTACTTTTCCAGCCCATGAAGCCTTGATATCAAGTCCCTCACCTAGAGCTACAGTACGGATTCCAGTAATGAAAAGCTCACGGATTATGATGATATAAATAGCCCATGCACTCGCTTCACCAATCATCATAAGCCCCAAAAATGCGGCGATTATAAGCATTTTATCAGCAAGAGGGTCGATGATGGAGCCAAGCATCGTCATCTGGTTCCACTCTCTTGCAATGAAGCCGTCAAAAAAGTCTGTCACACTTGCTAAAACAAAGAGAAGTGAAGCTGCGTAGTAGTTCCAGCTTATGTGGTAACCGTTGTCTGTAAAAAAATCTGGATTTAAGATTATCCAGAACATAAGCGGTGCCAAAAGAATACGTGAAAATGCCAATAGATTAGGAAGATTTAACAAAAATAGCCTTGTCTGTTTATTTGCGTATTTTAACTTTTTGGCTCTTAATTTAGGCTTGACAATTTATTTACCTCTTGGGTATTATTGGACCAATATTGGAGCGTACCTATAAAATGGATTTAGAAAAAATAAAAAATAGAGTCTTGTCACTTACTCGCTATATTAAAGAGATAGAGGTTGTAGAACGTAATGATTATCCATATGCTCTAATTTACCCCGATTTTGAGGCTCTAAAAGAGGCAAAAATTATCAACATCCAAGAGGAGCTGCGATGGTATGCTATTGAGCTTTACAACATGGAAGCCAAAGAGGCGCAAAAGATAAAAGGGTATAGGATTTTAAGAACGCCGCTGCCAAAAAGTGCATCCGGCGAGGTTGATTTGGCGGCAATAAATAGGCTTATAAGTTCTAAAAATATGCCTGAAATTAGCGATGAAGATGAGCCAAAAGATGAGATTTACACAACTTTAAAGAGCTGTCTCTCTACTATAACAAAAAATAAAATTATGCCGTCTTCACATCTAGAGCTTGACCTTGGGCTCGATTCTCTAAACTATGTAGAACTTTTTGTTTTTATCGAGCAGAGCTTTGGAATAAAAATAGATGAAGCCGCGTTTTCTGGGCTTATGAACGTCAAATCACTCTACATGTACATTTTAAAAAATTTTTCACATGTAGATTTTGCAAAGCCAGATTGGGAGAAGATATTGGAGGAAAAAATAGACGAAAAGCTTGTCTATTCGCCAATCATAATGTCTGCATATAAAACCGTTCTTTTTCCTCTATTTAAGCTCTATTTCCGACTTGAAGTAGCGGGCAAAGAAAATATCCCGCCGTATCCATGCATAATCGCGCCCTCGCACCAAAGCATGCTTGACGGCTTTTTGATAGAGTCGATACTGCCCTATAAAGTTTTAAAAAAGAGCTTTTTTTTGGCATATAAACAGGTTTTTGGCACAGCGCTTTTGGAGCCGATTTCAAAACATGGACAGACGATACTCATCGACGCAAACGTAGATCTAAAACACACAATGCAGCAGTGCGCGCTGCCGCTGAGAGATGGGAATAATCTTGTTATTTTTCCAGAAGGAGCAAGAACCAGAGATAGAAAACTTCTGGAGTTCAGACCGTTTTTTGCGATGCTCTCAAAGACGTTTAACATCCCGATTCTTCCAGTGGTGATTGATGGCAGTTATGAGGCACTTCAAACGGGCAAAATAGTTCCAAGACCTAAAAAAATAAGAGTAACGTTTTTAAAGCCCATTTTTCCAAACAACTTTGATAGCACCGAACTTGCTAAAATGACAAGAGACGCGATAGAGAGCGAACTTATGAGAAATCCTATTTCACTTTAGAGCATTTTTTGCTTCTTGTGCCGCCTTCTTCTCGTCAACAAAATAGAGCAAAACAGCGCCGAGTATAAATAGTATGGCAACAGAGCCGATGGAGGCACGTGAGTTTTGAGTAAAAAGTGCTACAAGAGCCACTAGAAGCGGTCCTAAAATAGCGGCAAACTTGCCCAAAAAGTTGTAAAAACCGAAAAATTCCGCAGCGTGCTCTTTTGGAATCATTTTTGAGTAGTATGAGCGGCTAAGCGCCTGAATACCGCCTTGGACAAGTGCAATCATAACGGCAAGAATATAAAACTCATGCACCTCTTGCATCGTAGTAGCCCAAAGCGTTATAAAGAGATAGATGCCGATTGCTAAAAATATCGCTTTTTTCGTATCCCAAAGCTGGGCAATTTTTGTAAATATTAGAGTTGCCGGAAAACCTACAAACTGAACGATTAAAAGAGCAAAAATAAGATTTTTGGAATCAAACCCAATTGCCATGCCGTAATCAACCGCCATTCTTATAATCGTATCAACACCGTCAATGTATAGCCAGTAAGCAAGTAGAAAGAGAAAAATCCCTTTAATCTCTCTTATTTTGCCAAATGTATTTTTTAGCCTAATCCAGCCATCTTTTAGGAGTGTGAGAGCACTTTTTGACTCCCATTTCTTCTCCTCTACAAACCAAAATAGCGGAAGCGAAAAGAGCGTCCACCAGAGAGCCACGCTTATAAATGATGCTTTTATTGCCTCTGCCTCGCCATCAAGACCAAATAGTGAAAAATTTTGCAACATCAGGATATTGATACTAAATAATATCCCACCGCCGAGATACCCAAACGCAAAGCCGAGTCCAGAGACATAATCTGCATTTTTTCTATCAGATATAGAGGGCAACAGAGCGTCGTAAAATACATCGGCACCCATAAATCCGACATTGCCAAGGATATATATAAATGCCGCCAGCTGCCACTCGCCCTCAGAGACAAGCGCTAAAGCCGCACTCATCAAGATACCGAGATAGGCAAAGAGAAAAAGAAATCTTTTTTTAAGCGAACCGCCATCAGCCATAGCGCCAAGAAGAGGGGCGATAAGAACTATGATAAAACTAGAAATTGAATTTGCAAAACCTAGATGTGCAGTGCTAAGAGTAGCTTCAACGTCTGCACTGTAATAGGATTTGAAAAAGATAGGAAAAAATCCAGCCATAACAGTAGTTGCATAGGCAGAATTTGCCCAGTCGTAAAGCGCCCATGAATAGATAGTTCTTTTGTCGGTTTGCATTGACACCTCTTTTTATACCATCGTATTAATTTTACCACAAAAGCAGAGATTGGATAAAATAAATGATAAAATAGTGTATGAAATTTTTAGAACTTTTAAAGCAAACCAACCTTATTGCCGCTCACAGGGGTGCACGCTCTATTGCACCTGAAAACACGCTTATTGCGTTAAAGAGGAGTTTGGGCAAATGCGATTTTATAGAGATAGATGTGCAGCTAAGCAAGGATAGCGCGGTTATAGTTATGCATGATGATACGCTAGAGAGAACTACAAACGTAACCGAGATTGAGAGGTTTGTATCTCGTAAACCATACAGAGTTTGTGACTTCACTCTTGATGAGCTAAGAGAACTAGATTACGGAAGCTGGTTCTATAATGATAAAAAGCATAAAGAGCCGCTGCTGACACTTCGCGGCGCGTTAGAGTTTATAAAAGAGAATAACATTTTTTTAAATATTGAGATTAAAGATATGAGTGGCACACTTAGCGATGATGTGGCAGTTGAAGCGGTTGTAAAAGAGATAAAAGTTAGCGGTGTGAATGAGCTGGTTTTAATCTCTTCGTTTAGACATGAATATCTAAAAATTGTTAAAGAGAAATTGCCAAATGTGCCGACTGCGGCTTTGGTAGAGGGTAAACATCCTATATATCTGCTTGAGTATTTAAGAGAGCTTGGCGTAAACGGATATAATCTTAATAAAGAGTTGGTTGATAAAGAGAGTGTTGAGATGTTAAGAGAAGCTGGGTTTTTTGTGGGCGTCTATACTGTTAATGATTTAGAACGTGCGAAAGAGCTCTTTGGCATGGGTGTAAACTGCATCTTTAGTGACAATTTGGAGAAAAAAGAGGTTGGTGTTTTATGAGTTATGAAAAGTTTCAAGAGGCTCTTGATATGCTCGATATATCTTCGCGCGTATCTCACGCTGAGCTTAAAAAAAGGTACCGTAAAATATCAAAGATTTACCATCCCGATATGCCTGATGGAGATGAGAAAAAGTTCCAAGAGATTAATGAGGCCTATAAAATAGTCAACGAGTATATGCAAAATTTTAGATTTAGGCTTGACGAAGAGGAGTTTTACGAGCAAAACCCTTTTTCAAGAAAATCAAAAGATTGGTTTTATAATTTTTAAGGAGCAAAAGTATGATTATAGGAATTCCAAAAGAAGTAAAAACGGATGAGTTTCGTGTCGGAGCAACGCCATCAAATATTGCTCTTTTAGTGAGTGACGGGCATGAACTGTTTGTCCAGAGTGGTGCGGGCGAGGGGAGCGGTTTTAGCGATGAAGAGTACGCCAATGCAGGGGCAAAAATAGCCAAAGATGCCAAAGAACTCTATGAAAAAGCTCATTTGATTGTAAAAGTTAAAGAGCCGCAACCCTCAGAATATGAATTTTTAAATGAGAGGCACACGCTTTTTTGTTATCTTCATCTAGCCCCCGCAAAAGAGCTGACTGAGATTTTGGTGCAAAAGAGGCTCTGCGCGATTGCCTACGAGACGGTTGCTCTTGGAGGCGAACTTCCTCTTTTAAAACCGATGAGCGAGATAGCAGGAAGTATGGCGCCTATAGTCGGAGCTTATCATCTTAGCCGCTACCAAGGCGGAGAGGGCATCTTGATATGCGGCTCAGAGGGAGTTGAAGCGGCAAAAGTTTTGGTTATCGGTGCGGGCAATGCGGGATTTAGCGCGGCTAAAATTGCTTCAGGAATGGGTGCGGAGGTAACGGTAATTAATCGTACTGCTCCAAAACTTGAAGAGTTGAAAAAACTGCTCCCGAATGTTAAAACTGCTCTCTATTCAGAAGAGATATTTTTAGAGGCTATAAAAGCTTCAGACATAGTCATAGGCGCGGTTCTTGTTCATGGCGGTGCCCCAACTCCAAAATTTATTACATGTAAGATGTTAAAAGAGATGAAAAACGGGGCGGTAGTTGTAGATATTGCCATAGATCAGGGTGGTATCTCTGAGGTTTCACATCCTACAACCCACACAAATCCTATTTTTACAGAGGATGGCGTGTTGCACTACTGCGTGGCAAATATGCCCGGAGCTTATCCGAAAACATCTACTTTGGCACTCTCAAACGCCACAATTTCTTATGTTAGAAAATTGGCAAACGATGGAGTAATTAATGCCATCAAAAATGATGCATCACTGGCTCTGGGTGTAAATGTCTGCAGAGGCGCTGTAACAAACCTCTCGGTAGCAAATACGCACAATCTGCAGTTTAAAAGCGTTGAGTCGTGTCTAGAGGAGTGAAAGTTATGAATTCAAACAACGAAATGGTTGATTATCTTGTAGATGTAGGTGCCCTCCGCTCAAACAACATCATAGAGGCGTTTAGAAATGTTGACAGAGCCGATTTTGTAGCAGACGCAAGAGCCACGGACGTGTATGAGGATTATCCTCTTGGCATCGGTCGTGGACAGACGATATCTCAGCCAAGAACAGTGGCAATGATGCTTGAAATGCTATTACCAAAAGAGGGGCAGAAAATACTTGATATTGGAAGCGGCTCTGGATGGACAACGGCGTTATTGGCATACATTGCAGGAGAGAGCGGCTCTGTGATTGGAGTTGAGAGAGTAGCGGAGCTTGTAAGGTTTGGAAGCGCTAACCTTGAGAAATATAATTTTAAAAATGCTAAGATTATAGAAGCAGATAATGAGCTGGGTATTAGAGGTGAGAAGTTTGACCGTATTTTAGTCTCTGCCGCTGCCGAAGAGTTTCCATATGAGCTCAAAAGTCAGCTAAAATTAGGTGGAAAGATAGTAATACCTGTTAAAAACTCAATCTATGAGATGACAAAAGATGAAAACGGCGAACTTGATGGAGTTGAACATTACGGATTTACCTTTGTTCCGTTGATTTACTAGACTTTTTTTCATAACCTAGATCCTGAATCAAGTTCAGGATGACGGAAACTCAGAAATCTCGTCATTCCAAACTTGATTTGAAATCTAGTTTTTTAAGTTATAAAATAAAATTAAGGAGCAAAAAATGTCACAAACAGCATGGTTAAGTAAAAAACTCGATAGCGGGAAAATTTTGTGTCAGGCGTGTGCGCATGCTTGCAAACTTGATGAGGGTGAATACGGTATATGCGGTGTAAGGCGTGTAGAAGAGGGCGAGCTTAAACTTCTTGTTTACGGTCTTGCGGCGGCCGTTAACATCGACCCGGTAGAGAAGAAACCGATGTTTCATTTCTTGCCAAGGAGCAGAGCTTTTTCGGTTGGAACGGTAGGATGCAACTTCTCTTGCAAGTTTTGTCAAAATTTTGACATATCGCAATACCCAAAAGAGCATGCCCATAGAATTGTCGGTCGTGAACTTCCACCTGAGAAAATAGTTGATTTGGCACTTGAAAACGGGTGTGAGTCGATAGCATACACCTACAATGAGCCGATAGTTTTTTTTGAGTACACATACGACACGGCAAAAATAGCGCATGAAAAAGGGTTGAAAAACATCTATGTCACAAGCGGTTATGAGACGCGCAAGGCAATAGACCTGCTAGCACCTTACATAGACGGAATGAACATAGACATCAAAGGTTTTACGGAGGAGTTTTACAAAGAGATTTGCGGAGCCAGACTAAAACCGGTACTTGAAGCGGTGAAATATGCGCATGAAAAGGGGATTTGGGTAGAGATAACGACTCTCTTAATCCCCGGTAAAAATGATTCCAATGAAGAGATAAGAGGCATTGCAAAGTTTATAGCCGCCCTTGACACATCTATGCCGTGGCACCTCTCGGCTTTTCATCCGATGTACAAGATGTTAGATGTTCCTCGCACTCCCGAATCAACTCTTCTTCGAGCCTATAAGATAGGAGTGGAAGAGGGATTGAAATATGTTTATATAGGCAATGTTGACAATGAAGATTATGAATCAACCTACTGCCCGAGCTGTAAAAAGAGAGTGATTGACAGAAGCGGAAATATCGGACAGTTTGTGACAAGTGAACTTGATGAGAATGGAAAATGCCCACATTGCGGCTACATGTTAGAGGGTGTGTGGCACTAATGCCACGTATTAATAGCTTAATTTACTTTTTAGGCAGCTTTAAAATTTTTCAACTTAGAACTCATCGACAGTATATATTGTGCGTCCAAGACCGCTTTTAATTTTGTATCCTGCCACAGCCCATGCTTTTAGACCGCCTTTTAGATATACTGCATTCTTATACCCCATGTTTATTAGGGTTTTGCTGGCAAGTGCACCTCTTGGTCCATCACGGCAGAAAGATACGATTTTTGTCTCTTTATCTTCAACTATTGTCATTATCTCAAATTCTAACTGACCTCTGGTTAGTTCATACTTGTCAAGTGTAGGAATTGTTCCCTCCGCTCGTTGATCTATCTCTCTAACATCCAGAACAATAAAATCATCGCCGTTTTCCAGCATCTCGTTAAGTTCTTGTGGAGTGACAAATGGCACCTCTGCACTGGCTTGGGCTACCAGTCTGTCTCGCTGTGAAAAATCAACCGCATACATCGCATTGCAAAACAGTGCTGTTAAAATAAAAAAGCTCGCAATTATTTTTTTCATGGGTAACCTTATTTTATTTTATATTAAAACATATTAACTACGCCGTAGTCAAGCAACTCATCAAATTGCTCTTTAGTAAGAACTGCTTTTACTTTTTCAATGCAATCCAGATGAATTTTGGTCAATTCTGCCCTTAGTTTTGCTATCTCATCAATCGTTGCGTAAAGCTCTGTTGCTTTTGGGCTTTCATATTTAAAAGATATTTTTTCAACTACTCCAAGCTCCATTTTTTTAATTACTAAAGCTTTTTCTATTGCTTTTGACATTAACTCTTTTTTAATATCTAAAATAGCATCAATCTGTTTTTTAGACAAATTTAAATTTGAGCTAGATGGGTCGTAAAGTGACAATCCAACCAAATACGGAAGATTTTTAGGCATCAAGAAATAATCTTTTGGAAAATTTTCTTTTGTTACGAATGCTCCGGCCGGACCTGCCATTTTTTCAACTTTTGCAAACTCTTCGGCCGGCGGAGGAAGATTTGGTTTTGCTATCGCAGTAGTAGCCAGCATGATAGTACAAGATGTAATTGCAGCTATGGTTTTGATTGATTTCATTTTTATTTCCTTCTGTGTGTATTGTATGTTATTGTACACCCGTATATCAAACGAAATCTTAACAAAGTTAATTTGTGTAAAACTATTCGATTAGAAATAAATTTAAAAAAATCTTAAAATAAAACGGTAGCAAATAAACAATAAAAAGGTTAAAAGTTAAATCGGATAAAATTTCTCCGATTTAAAAATACTAGAGCGTAATGCGCTCTTACCAAAGGACAAAAGATGAAAAACATCATTTTATTAATCGCATTAACATTAGGTGCTTTGCAAGCTGACAACATCGTTCATTACGATACAAAAAACGGTAGCAATGCTCCAATCAGCAAGCCTAACCATCCAAGCCAAGATTTATACTGATTCTTGACTTTACGCCTCATCCAATCTCTGGATGGGGTTTTAATACCACGCATTCAAAATTCAATCTTTAACAAATCAAAACTTACTTTAGTAACTCGATAGCTTTTTTTACGCATGAGTCCAGCGAAGTTGTTTCAGATACTGCCGGTATTATATATGATGGGAAATACTTCTGTGTCGTGTGCCCAATAGAAATAGCTCTGTAACTCTCGTCCCAATCTGTATTTTTTAAAAAACACTCTATTGTAGATGGAGAAGAGAATATAATTATAGATTTTTTTGGAAGAGTAATCTTTTTTTTGAAATTTACACATACTGTCTGATAAACTATTGCCTCATCGCAAATAACACTATTAGAGTTTAGCGTATCTACCAAGTTCGTAACTACTTTTGAGCCTCTTATGTATAGAACCTTTTTATTTTTTAACAGAGGAATAAGCTCGTTTGCAAATTCGTCTCCATGCTTTTCTTTGCTCACGAATTTTATCTTTGCGCCAAAATTACTGGCAACTTTTGCAGTTTGCGGGGCTATAGCATATATAGGTTTTGTTTTCCACTCTTTATTGTAAGAGTTTAGTGAGTGGACTGCACTTTTGGATGTAAAGATAAGAGCATCATATTGTGAGAAATCAATATTGACTTTTATAGTTTCTATTTTAATAACAGGAAGATTTTTTGCCCATTTTACTTTTTTATCGTTAAGTACATAGATATTCAAAGAGCTGTTTTTGATATTTTCAACAACAGAACTTACGTATCTTTTGATTCTTGAGAGAAGTGTGTTTTGGCTGTTTAAAACTATGGATTTATTTTCATCTACAAAAAAAATCATATTATGTTTGCTCAGTAGATATGTAATCTTGATAAGCTCTTCAAATATATGCTCGTTTGAGTAGTTTCTATCGAGTATAAATGAGTTGCTACTCTTCTCATACTCATAGTAGATAAGGTTTAGAGGTTCTATTAGTTTTTCTATATTTTTCATAGAGCAGATAGTAGCATTATCTTAGTAAATATTTTTCAAAAAAAATTTGAAAAATATTTTAGATAAGATTATTGAAATGTTGTTCCGCCGTCAACTACGATAGTCTGACCCGTTAGCCATGATGACTCATTTCCACATAGAAACAGACAAGCACCTGTCAGATCCTCGGCTTCTCCCATGCGAGAGAGAGGAGAGCGTTTTACGACTTCGCTTTTTACCTCTTCATAGTTTGGAAATGCTTTTAGTGCGTCGGTATCAATCGGACCGCCGCTTACCGCATTTACTCTTATCCCTTTTTCGCCAAGTTCTGCCGCAGCATATCTTACCATGGCTTCAACAGCAGCTTTATTTGTTCCGTGACCTGCATAGTTTGGAGTGTAAACAAGGTTGCCGGTAGAGCTCATGCTTATAATGCTTCCGCCTCCGACTTTCTCCATTCTCTTTGCAGCTTCTTGCGCGCCTACAACAAACGCATCAACTGTTGCAGTGTAGATGTTGTTAAGACCCTTTGGCTTTAGTCTCATAAATGGACCAAATCCGCCGACAACGGCGCGACCTGAGATAATTGCGTTTGATATAAAAAAGTCAAGTCTATCAAAATCTTTGTCAAACTCTTCGTAAACATCTTTGTATGTTTCAGGCTCTAAAATATTTAAGAGGTATGCACGGGCTTTTACGGCGTATTTTGCTTCAACATCAGCAATTATCTCAATTGCCGCATCCGCATTTGTTGCGTAAGTGAACGCAACATTACACCCTTTTTGTGCAAAGGCATAAACGATAGCTTTTCCTATTCCACGGGTTCCTCCGCTGACAAATAGAGTTTTTCCCTGCATGCTTTTTTCAGCCATTTTATAATCCTTTGATTTCGTAGTTTTTCATAATAGTTTCTAGTTTTTTCATATTTTCACTGCTTGGAGCAACAAGAGGAAGTCTGTACTCCAGCGTATCGATAAGTCCTGCGATATACATAGCGGCTTTTATCATAATAGGATTTGACTCTAAAAAAAGAGCTTTATTTATAGGAAAAAGCATATCGTTAAGTGCCTTTGCACCTTGAAAATCACCGCTTAAAGCTTTTCGTACTAACTCACTTTTCAAATCAGGCAAAAGGTTTGATGTTACGGATGTTATGCCCGCTCCGCCGCTTGCAAGTATAGGGTAGTCAATAGCATCATCGCCGCTGAATACTTTAAGCTCAGGTCTGCGTGAAAGAAGCTCGACAGTACGCTCTAAACTTCCCGTCGCCTCTTTTATGCCGTAGATGTTTTTTACATCATCAAAAAGTCTTATAACAGTATCTGCGCTTATATCAACAACTGTTCGTCCCGGAACATTGTAGAGTAAAAACGGCAGCTCAGGAACCGTCTGCGCAATTGCTTTGTAGTGCTGGTAGAGTCCTTCTTGAGAAGGTTTAACATAGTAAGGGGCGACTGAAAATATGGCATCAACCCCGCACTTTTGCGCAGTTTTTGCAGCTTCAATTGCTTCTGCCGTTGAGTTGCTTCCGGCACCTGCAAGAACTTTAGTATTTGTGCCGCGGCACACTTCTACTGCTATCTCTATACATCTTCTATCTTCATCATAGGTGAGTGTTGCGCTCTCGCCGGTTGTTCCTACCGGACAAACAGCGTCAATTCCGTTTTTTATCTGTCTTTTAATTAGGTTCGCATAAGTCTGCTCATCTAGTTTTCCGCCTTTAAACGGGGTGATGAGCGCAGTAGTTGAACCGGTTACGATATTCATCTATATAGCCTTGTTTAATTAATATGCGATTATAGCAAAAAAGTATTAAAAGGAAGGAGTTTGGCATTGCGTTTGGTAGGAATATTGTGGCACTCACTCCGCTAGAAGAAGATGGGAGTGAGTTATGTAAGGTATTGTTGAGATTAGCGACCGCGACCTCCACCGGGTCCCATTCCTCCGGCTCCCATTCCACCGCTTGGTCCCATCATTCCTCCGCCCATGCCTCCAGCCGGCGGCTCATCCGGTAGCGTGATGCCCTTTGCCTTTGCTCGTTCTTTCATAAGCGCGTGATGTTCCTTGCGGATTTGCTCTCGCTCCTCGACAGTTTTAGCGGCGCGTATTTTATCACGGTATTCTATACGCTCTTGTTGCGTCATAATTTGGCTGCCGTATACCTGTTCTTGCTCTTGTGTTTGAGTGGTTTTTTGAGATTGATCTGCTGCCGATAATGAACCTGTGGAGAGAAATAGTGCAGTTGAGATGAGAGACACTGCTAATGGATATTTTTTCATCGTAAACTCCTCATATAATATGGATTGTTCAAGTTGCGATAGTTGTTACTGCAACTTGCTTCTTAAGTACGGCTAACCATTTGTTAGTAGAAGATTTTACATCTACTAACCTTAAATATATTAAAGAAAAAAAAAGTAAAGTTATTTACCTTTTTTTAAGATGAGCGTTGTTGATTTGTCAAAGCTAAAGTATTTTTTTGCAACTTCTTGAACTCTCTCTTGAGTTATCTTTTCTATATTTTCTTCGTGTGTTAAAAGAGGCGTTAAATCTCCCCTTACGAGATAGCTTCCAAAAAGATCGGCAACAGATGTTGAACTCTCTAGCGAATAGATAAAATCTGCCCTAGAGTTAATTTTTACCTTCTCAATCTCTTTTTCAGTTACTTTTTTACTTTTAATAAGTTCAATCTGTTCAACAAGCTCTTTTTCAACATCTTCGGCTTTTACATCAGGATTGCATGTTGCCAAAAATATAAAAAGACCCGGGTCGATATTTTCCATATTATAGGCATAGATGCTGTTTACAAGGCGTTTTTTCTCAATAAGTTCTTTGTAGAGTCTTGAGCTTTTTCCGGAGAAAAGAATCTCGGAAATCATACTTAGAACAATCTGGTCTTCG
Organism: Sulfurimonas sp.; assembly: GCA_041654255.1. GTDB lineage: Bacteria > Campylobacterota > Campylobacteria > Campylobacterales > Sulfurimonadaceae > Sulfurimonas. The sequence continues at coordinate 269,713 of JBAZDX010000001.1, read as the reverse complement.
TGTTTGAAGTCTGGAATATGAAAAGTTATTGCCAGCATCTCAACTTCGCTATCTTTGTGGATAGTAACTCTTTTAGCGCCGTTTTGTTCAGGTTCTACAAACTTAACTTTAGGAATCTCCGCTCTGTTTTTTATATCTCCAAATTTCTTTTTGGCCTTTTTAAAAACTTCTTCAGGCTCAACGTCGCCCGTTACCATCAAGATGGCGTTGCTTGGCTGATAGTAGGTTTTATGAAAATCTTTTATATCATCGATAGTCCAAGTTTTAATATCGTTCATAAAGCCTATCGGAGTCCAGTGGTAAGGGTGGTAAACATAGGCGCTGTTAAATAGAGCGAAGTATAAAAAACCCATCGGAGAATTTTCCGTTCTCCATCTTCTCTCCTCCGCCACTACGTCACGCTCGGGCTGAAACTCTTTGTTTTTAAGTTTTAGATTTTGCATAAGTTCGGCATAGAGCTCAAGTGATTTTTCAAGATTTTGCGTGCTTGATTTTATATAGTAGTGTGTGTAATCAAAGCTCGTAGATGCATTGTTTACGCCGCCTATGCTCTTCACCTCTTTGTCAAACTCTCCCGCGGGGAGGTTTTTTGTAGATTTGAAGTTCATGTGTTCAAGCATATGGGCGATGCCGGTTTTGCCCATTACCTCATTTCTGCTTCCGACTTTGTAGAAAATATCCGTGCTAATGACATTTGTAGAGTTTTTTAGCGGAATTACAACTATCTGCAATCCGTTTTTTAGAGTTCTTGTTTCATATTTTGGTAGTGAAGATGCCATTGTTAAGTTTCCTAAAATTAGTGTGAGTGCTAAGAAAAATTTCATACTATTTTCTGTCCGCACCTATTGCCTGAGTTATGTTTGAGTATCCCTCAGCACGCATTAGCTCCGTGAGTTCTATGTTGATATTTTTAATCATATCAAACCCGTGAAATACAAGTCCGCTGTATATTTGAACAAGCGAAGCGCCGGCTTTTATGCGTTTGTATGCCTCCTGTGCAGAGTCAATTCCGCCCACGGAGATAAGTGTCGTTTTTCCGTAAAGCTCTTTTGCGATAGCTTCAAAAATCTCAAAACTTTTTTTCTTTAAAACTGCTCCGCTTAATCCACCAATAGTTTTTGGATTTTTAACAAGCGAGTAGTCAATTGTAGTGTTTGTAGCAATGATGCCGCTAGCACCGCACTCAACCGCCATTGAAGCCAGTTCAACAGCATCCATAAGCGACATGTCGGGTGCAATTTTTAGCAGAATCGGCTTATCTGTTATAGCCTTTGCTTCTGTGAAAAGCTTTGTTATAAACTCCTCGTTTTGCAAGTCGCGAAGCCCGGGAGTATTTGGCGAAGAGATGTTAATGACCAGATAGTCGCCAAGAGTATGAAGCGCTTTAATGAGAGTTGTGTAGTCGTTTATAGCATCATTATCAGGAGTTAGTTTGTTCTTACCGATGTTTATGCCTATTGGTGTCGTAAAAGGAAATCTTGATTTTAATCTTTTTTGTACTTTCAGCAGACCGTCATTGTTAAATCCCATCGCGTTTTGGATGCTCTCCTCTTCCACATGTCGAAACATTCTCGGTTTAGGATTTCCTGTTTGCGGTTTTGGGGTAATAGTACCTATCTCGGTAAAACCAAATCCTAAAATCTGCATACCGCGAATCATAGTTGCATTTTTATCAAACCCCGCACCAAGCCCGATTGGGTTTAGAAATGTACGGCCAAAAAGCTTCTGCTTTAGAATATCATTTGTTATAAAGTGGGATTCCAAAAATGGGTTAAAAGGTATCTGACAGATATTTGGCAATCTAAGCGCCAACTCCACAAGATTATGAGCGTTCTCCGGTTCAAGCTTGAATAGCCAAGGTTTTATGCTTTGATAATCTATCATTTGTTTGCCTCTTTACCTTTTATAAAAATTTAGTGATTATACAAAAATAATAGTAAAGTTTTGCTAATATCTTGTGCTTTTGTGTGCAAGTGCCAACATTTGGCTATCTCCGGAGCTGTCTCCGTAAGCGTAAATAGTCTCATAGTCATTGACGTTAAGATGTTCTTTTATTCGTCTTGCTTTCTCTTTGCCGTGGCAGTTTATGGTTGAAAATTTTCCGCTAAAGAGCCCATCTTTAAACTCCAGCTGGGTTGAGAGCAGTTCAATGCCCTCTTTGTCGCACCAAGGCTGCAGCCAGCACTTCATTGAAGCCGATACAATGACGACCCTATCGCCGTTTTCTTGATGTTCTCTCAGGATTTTGATTCTCTCTTTGTTGATGATTGCGTCTAGTTTTGTAAGCGAGAACTCTTTTGCCCTGTTTTTAAAAAACTCCTCATCGGCACCTTTGAAAAATATCCTAAAAAGGTGCTCTTTTGCTACGCCGTTATTCATCAGTCTTAGCTGCCAAAGTATAAAGTACGGAATGAATTTAAACATATTTAACATGTACTTTTTTTTGCCTACACTCTCTTTTAAAAACTCATCAAGCGAGTCTTTTGTCGTAAGCGTGCCGTCAAAATCAAAAAGTGCCAGATTCATTCATAATACCTCTCTTTGAAGTAGCATTTGCCAACAGGAAACCATGAGGGAATATTGTAAAACTTCTTATTTTGTACATCAAGATAGAGTTTTTTATAATTTTCATAGTTCAAATTATTACATGTTGCGGTATAAAAATTTGCGCCATTTATCTTAAGCGTGTCTAATGTGTAAGAGCCACAAACTTCACTTAACATTTTTTCGTTTATTTCGCTTTTATTGAAGATAGTGATACTTTTGTCTGTTAATGTTCTTACATCTAAAAGCTTGTCGTCAAAACGACCATATTTTGAGTTGTTAAAGAGAGTTGTAACATCCTTTTTGCAATAGTGTGAGAGGAGCGAAGCAGTTGAGTAGCCTAATGTAAAAATCATCTCATCATCAAACCTCTCAAGCTCTGCGCAGATGGTCTGTGGCTGTGTGTACATAATAACATCTGAGTATTTTTTGTGCTCCCTTAAAAGCGAGGTTGGAAGCAGTAAAAGAGTGACTAAAATTATTATATGTAGAAATGTAAAAATAGCGTTGTATTTGAAGAGTTTTGCAAGATTTTTCTCATCCAAAAAGCTAAAGAGCAAAAAGATATATGGTGTAAATATCAAGAACCAGTGAAGTCCTATTTTATTCTTTAGCGAGACAACAAAAAAGATAAAAAATGCAATGCTAAGAATAGAGAGCAGAAGCTTAAAGAGCGTACTTTTTTCAAATTTTGTTTTAAATAAAAAGTAGACTCCCCACGGAGTTAGAATGTAGAGAATAAGCCCAAAATAGCCAAGAGGGCTGCCAATGTTATAGCTGTTATCCTCTGTTCTTGCAAAAAAGTTGAACAATATGTTGTTCCAGCAGCTGTTGTAGTTGAAGTAAAGGTTTTGAGCTATAAAAAGAGAGACGACAGCACTTACGATTAAGACGTTTTTCAGGGCTTTTGATTTGTACATGTAAAAAGAGAAGATAAGGAGTGATAGCATTAGAAAAACTGCAAAATATTTGCTCAAAAATGCGGAGCCTAAAAACAGACCTGCCAAGAGAGAGTATCTGAGCCACTCTTTTTTCTCTAAAGAGTATAGCAGGAAAAGAGTTCCAAGCGAGCCAAAAAAGAGCAGGGCGACATCATTTGTCATAAGAACAAGTAGCAAATCAACAGGTGAAGCTAAAAAGATAAGCGAGGTTAATAGTGCTTTTGATTTTTCTACTCTATAAAGCAGAGCGATTTTATATATTACAAAAGCCGCAACGAATGTCGTTACAACGGCAAACAGCCTGAAAAATATGTGTGAGCCGCTGATGTAACTCATTAGGTAAATTATCCAGCCAACCATCGGAGGATGGTCGTAGTAGCCCATGCTTAGGTTGTCTGCCCACTTTATGAAGTATGCTTCATCTCCGGTTAACGGCAGAAGGAGTAAAATTGCAATCTTGAAGATGAAAATTGCAAAGAGAATTTTAATCTCTTTTTTGTAATGGCTTATCATATGCTCATTTTTTTAAACATGAATTCAGGTATATGCTTGATGATTAGCATAATAACCATCCAGATAGATTTTGTGTAGAGCACGTTTCTCCCCTTTTGCTGAGCGTTAAAGATATCCTCCGCAACCTCTTCTGGTTGAGCTGTCAGTTTTTGAGGCAGCTCAAGATTTTCAGTCATTTTAGTATTTACAAACCCAGGTTTAACTGTCAAAACAGTAACGCCACTATCATATAGTCTGTTTCTAAGACCGCTTAGGTACGCAGAAAAACCTGCTTTTGCGCTTCCATAGATGTAGTTGGCTTTTCTTCCTCTATCTCCGGCAACAGAGCTAACACCGACTATAAAACCGAACCTCTCTTTTTCAAAGTCGTTTGCCACAATGTTTAAGATGCTAAGCGCTCCTGTGTAGTTTACATTGATGGTGTTTAGAGTCTTAATCCAATCTTTTTGTGCCGCTGTTTGTTCAGCCATGTAGCCTGAGACAACAATAACACCAATGGGTCTCTTCTTAAGCAAACGGTAGAAGTCCTCGTGAGTATCATATGAAGCAATATCAAACTCTTTAAGCTCTACATCTGCACCGCTTCTTATCTCAATGTCATGTTTAAAATCTTCCAAAGATGAGCTATCTCTGGCTGCTAGATAGAGGTTATAGCCGTTTTTTGCATATACTCTTGCCACCTCTTTTGCAATGTCGCTTTTAGCGCCGATTATAAGAACATAACTCATATTTTTACCCTTTTTGATTGCAGTGAACTAAATTTTCTATCCATTTTATGCTCTCTTCTGAACTCTCTAAATTTATCACACTGAGGATAACCGCTCTCAAACGTCTCTTTGCTCACGCGAACATCTTTTGTGAGATAGATTCTTCCGCCGTACTTAACAACTACTTCATCAAGAGTGTTTAAGAGCTCAAATAAACCGGTCTCTATCTTAAAATCAAGTGCCAGAGAGTAGCCCTCAAGAGGAAAAGAGAGGTAGTTTTCGTTCTCTTTGCCGTATAGTTTTAAAACGGCTAAAAACGAACCCTTGCCGGAGTCGGAAATCTTGGTCAGAATCTCTTTTAATCCCTCGAAACTCTGCTCTTTTGGCAGGATAAACTGATACTGCGTAAAGCCGCCGCTTCCGTAGATTCTGTTCCAGTTTTCTATTGCATCAAGCGGATAGAAAAAGGTGTCTATGCTGACTCTTTGCTTTGATACGCCGTCTTTTGCTTTTGCATAGTAGAGCCGGTTAAAGGCTTTTACGCTGAATTTATTTAGTGCAAATGACGGGAAGTTAAACGGGATGCTCAGCTTCCTTTTACTTTTGTACTCCAAGTTGCCGTCATTGGCAAAATCGCCGACCATCAAGAGGCACTTTCCTATCTCCTCATTTTTTGCCAAACAGTCTATCCATGCAACAGAGTACGGCATCTCTTTATAGTTTTCAAATGCCTCAAAAGTCTCTTTTAGGTTTTTAGTTTTTATGGTTGTCTGGTTTATGAAAGCGGAGTTTATTTTTTTTAGCGATATTTTCGCAGTTAGTATTACGCCCGTAAGTCCCATTCCGCCGCAGGTCGCATGAAAAAGTTCATCACCTTTTTTGCAGTTCTTTATCTCTCCGTTTGCTAGCATAATACTAAATTCCTCAACGCACTCGCTGAAACAGCCCTGCGTGTGGTGGTTTTTGCCGTGAACGTCGCTTGCGATAGCTCCGCCAATGGTAATAAGTTTTGTTCCGGGGGTTACTTTTAAAAACCATCCGCGCTTTACAAAAGCGTCAAGTATCTCACCAAGAGTGACTCCCGCTTGACATGTAAGGACTCCGCTAAGCTCGTCAAAGTCCAAGAAATAGTTATATGTTTTGGTGTAGAGAATATTTTCATTTAAAGCGCTGTCACCGTAGCTTCTGCCGTTTCCGTATGGGATGAACTCATCCGTATTTTCTATATATTTAGCCAAACCCACAACATCTCTGAGAGAAAATTTTTTATTTTTTATTATCGGGTACATTCCCCAACTAATCAAGCCCACGACTAATCCTTAAATACAAATTTTTTATCTAAAAAGTACTTCACCGCATAGCCTATGCTAAGACCGACTACTGCGCCTATATATTTGGCATTTTGGCTATCAAACATGTAGTCAAACCCGATCTCAAAACCCCAGAAGATAAATGTCGTAAAGAGACCCATAAGCGAGTAGAGAAAAAACTTTTTGCCGTCATCTTTTTTGCTCTTTGGTTTATGGAAGAATATATATTTTTTATCCAAAATATATTTTAAAATCAGACCGGCAACCGTCCCTGCAAACATAGCAATGTAGAGTGACAGATTGCCGCTATAAACTAAAAAACTAAGGTATTGAAATGCAATGTTTACAGCTGTGGAGAATAGCGCGAAGAGCGCGTACCAGAGAGCAATCATGTAAGTTTTGTAACCACAACAAAACTCACAAGCCAGAGAAAAATCGTCACTTTTAAAAACCTGTCTCTTATAATTACTTTCGTCGGGCTTCCGCTGTCTTGTTCAACAAAAGTAATCTGCATGTATCTTAAAATCCCAATGATTACGAAAAAAGAGGTAAGGTAGAGATAGTTTGTATCTAACCTTTCAATAACCTCAGGCGAGATGGTGTACTGGATGTAGCTGACAATGACAACTCCAGCCATTAAAACCATCGCCGCGTTTACAAACTCCAAGTTATAACCGTCTATATTTTTTCGTGTCTCCTGACCCTCAAGAGAGAGCAGTACATCATCTCTTCTCTTTGCCAAAGCCAAAAATATAGCTAGCAGAAACGTCATAAGGATTATCCACATTGAGAGGGAGATGTCCGTGACTGCCGAGCCTGCAAAGAGGCGCAGAACAAAGCCTGTTGCTATGATGAAAATATCTAAAATGGCGATATGTTTTAGTTTTAGCGAGTAGGCAATATTTAAAACAAAATAGACCAATAAAACTATAAAAAGCTCTGCGCTGAGCATAAAAGAGAGTGTCAGAGAAAGAGTTGAGAGCATAAATATAAGAAGCTTTGCGTTGTTCTTTGAGACGCTACCGCTTGCAAGAGGGCGATACTTTTTTTTGGGATGCGCTCTGTCTTCGTTGATGTCCATAAGGTCGTTAAAGATGTAGATACTGCTTGCAAGAATGGAAAAAAGTATAAAGGCAATAAGGCTGTTTAGGTTGTTGTCCGGATTTGAGTAGGAGAGTGAGAAAAGAAGAGGCATAAATATAAATAGATTTTTTATATATTGATGAACTCTAAACAGTTTTAAAACTTCTCTCAAAAACTTCTCCTAATTAATGCGGGATTATAACACTTTTCCATAATGTTTACTTGTAAAAATAACTAAAAAAGTATAAAATAGCCTAGATATAAGATGAAGGATTGGTGTATGAGCAGAGTTTTAGTGCCGCTGGCAAATGGATTTGAAGAGATAGAAGCTATTAATATTATAGATGTTTTAAGAAGAGGGGATATTGAGGTTTTGGTTGCCTCTTTGGATGAAAAAGCGGCGGTAAAAGGGGCGCACAATATAACCGTTATAGCCGATACAGAGATTACAAGCGTTGCAGTCGAGGCTATCGATATGATAGTGCTTCCGGGAGGGTGGGGCGGCACTTTAGCGTTTTGCGATGATGCAAATGTGCAGCGTATTTTAAAAGAGATGGACAAAAAAGGCAAAAACATAGGTGCAATCTGCGCTGCACCGCTTGCACTGCACAAAGCCGGAGTTTTAAAGCACAACTATACATGCTATCCGACTATCGAAGAGCAGATAAGAGAAAATGGGTTTGATGAGACAAAAATGGTAGTAGAAGACGGCAATGTTATGACATCGCGCGGTCCTGCAACCGCTATCTGTTTTGCGCTTCAAATCATTAAAATGTTAAAAGGGGATGAGAAATATCTCAGTGTAAAATCAGCTCTTTTGGTTGATTATTGCGACTAAAAACCAAATTTTTAAGGCTTCTCTCCTCATCATCGCTTGCAAACTCTTTTAGGTTTTCAAGCCGCTCTATAAATTTAAACTCGGGGGCAAACTCCTCTACAAGCTGAGTTATAAAACCGGAGTCCAAGTCAGGAGAGTTTAGGCATGCCAAAACTGTGCAGTCGTTTGAGGCTATTTCAGGCAATTTTTTTATAATCTTCCCATAATCTTTCGCAGCTTCAAAGCTCCCTTTTTGAAAAGTTGGCGGGTCGATAATTATCAAATCATAAGGTCCGTTTTTCTTTATGCGAGAGAATGATTTTAGTATGTTGTATGGCAAAAAGCTCACACCTTTGGTATCTATATCGTTTAGATGATGATTTGCTCGCCCCACGCTAAGCGCACCCTTGCTCATATCTATGTTTGAGACACTTTTAGCACCGCCAAGTTTTGCCGCAACGCTAAAGGTAGATGTATAGGAGAAGAGGTTTAGAACATTTTTGTTTTTTGAGTTTTCTCTAACAAACGCTCTGCCGTTTTTCATGTCCGCAAAGTAGAGGCTGTTTTGGTTTGAGATGAGATTTAGTTTAAACTTCATGCCGTTTTCTACAACAAAAAGATTCTCTTGAAGCTCTCCGACTAAAATTTCGCTTGGAGACTCTTTTAGGTATCTTCTTTGAACTACAACGGTTTTATGTCTGCTTGTTGTGATGAAATTTTTTAACATCTCTATCAGTTCAGCTTCTAAATCACTATCCATCTCAGAGTAGAGAGCCACGCTTAAAATAGTGTCAATAGAATCTATGGTTATGTGCTTCCAGCCTTCATAAAGTCCGCCACGTCCGTGAAACAGCCTTTTAAACTCGTTTGTTAAATCTTTTCCCAAAGAGTTCTCTAAAAGCAGATCTCTTAATTGTTCAATTGTCATTATGTCTCAATGTAATCTAAATCCTCATGAAATGTCTCACGGGTAAAATAAAGAGCAATTATTGCAATTGAAAATGTCACCGCTCCGACTATGGCCGCTGAACCTAAAACTCCCATGCTCTCTTTTAAAAACATAAAACTTGATGTGATTGGAACTACCGAACCTCGAACAAAATTCGGAACCGTTGTTGCCACGGTCGCTCGGATATTTGTTCCAAACTGCTCAGCCGCCATAGTGATAAACAGAGCCCAATAACCACAAAATACTCCAAGGAAAAAGACGCAAATATAAAAAGAGTCAGCTGTTGCCCCAAAGAGAGTGAAATAGTAAATTACGCTTGCAACCGAGAAGAGCATAAAAAATGTATAGGCGCGTTTACGGCTTCTCATCTGCTGAGAGAGATAACCGCTCGCCAAATCGCCGATAGAGAGACCTATGTAGCAGTACATCAGTGCCTGACCGGCACTTACATTGCCATCAATAGACAGTGCAATAGCAAACTCCGGTGAAAACATCACTAAAACCCCTACGACATACCATAGCGGCATACCGATAACAATCGCCTTTATATATTTGCCAAAGAGTTTTTTATTGGTAAATAGGCTAAAGAAATGACCTCTCTTAACATCATCGCTCATATGATGTTCAAACATTGCAGACTCTCTGACTCTAAATCTCAAAACGAGCAGCAAAAAGCCAAGCACACTGCCTATGATGTAAGCATTACGCCATGCAAAATGTTCCGCAACTATATTTGCCGCAACAACTCCAAGCACTCCAAATGCCGCTATACTCATAACTCCATATCCGCGAAGCTCTTTAGGCAAAATCTCTGTTATAAGAGTAACTCCTGCTCCAAGCTCGCCTGCTAAACCGATACCGGCGATGAAACGCAAAAGCGTATACTGCTCGACGTTGGTTACAAAGGCGTTAAGAAGATTTGCAACCGAATAGAGGATAATAGAGGCAAAAAGCACAGATAAACGCCCTTTTTTATCCCCTAAAATCCCCCATAGAATTCCGCCAATCAGCATTCCTGCCATTTGGGCATTAAGGATTATCGACCCCCATAGAGTTATCCCTTCTTTGTTCAGTCCCAGTTCTGTTAAACTCTCGACCCGCACCACTCCAAAGAGAATCAAATCATAAATATCTACAAAATAGCCCATCGCAATGACGATAACCGGCAGTGTCAACACCTGACGCCAAACTGATGCCGCCATTACTCTGCCTTTGTGCGTTTTGCAGTGTAAAACGCGTAAATCAACATTCCGATTACAGACCATCCGATAAATCTTAACCATGTTTCAAACGGCAGTCCCGCCATCATAAAGATAATCAAGATAAAATTAAGAGGCATAAGAATTTTAAATGCAGGAACTTTAAATGCCGGCTGAATGCTATTTTGACGGCGTAAAACGATAATCGCCACCGCCACCATCAAATAGGCAAACAGTGTTCCGATATTTACAAGCTCCGCAAGCGTTTTAAGAGGAACAAGCCCCGCCATAATGCTCAGCAGTACGCCGCCAATGAGGGTTGCTTTGTATGGAGTGTTAAATTTAGGATGAATTTCACTTAAAGTTTTTGGCAGAAGTCCGTCACGGGCAAGAGCAAAAAGGATACGGGTAAATCCAAGCCCCATAACCAGCATTACAGTTGTAATTGTTATAACCGCTCCTAAAGCAATAATATTTGCGGCAAACGGTTCGTTTACTTTATAGAGTGCAAAAGCCAGCGCATCCGGAACATTAAGCTCCTGATACGGAACAATCGCCGTGAGTGTAAAGCTTACAAGGATAAAAAAAACGACACTAAGCACCAGTGAGAGTATCAAACCAAGCGGGATATTTTTTGTAGGGTTTTTCGTCTCTTCCGCTACGGTACTGATGGCATCAAAGCCCAAATAGGCAAAAATGATCAGTGCGGCACCGTGCCATACACCCTCCAATCCAAACGGCAGGAAGTTTGACAAATTGTTAAAATCCACATGCGGCAGACCTACAACGACAAATGTAACCAAAACCCCAAGCTTTATAAAGACAATTACCGTATTAACCCGTGCGCTCTCTTTAATTCCGATTGCAAGCAGAGTAAAAATCGCCAAAATAATTCCAAAAGCACTTATGTCAATATATGTCCCCGCACTGGGATTATATGCGCCGCTGAGAGCCAGAGGGATTTCAACTCCAATGCTGTTCTCTAAAAAACGGCGCAGATACCCAGACCAGCCCGTTGCCACCGCTGCAGTTGCGACACCGTACTCCAGCAGAAGATTCCACCCTACAAACCATGCAAATACTTCCCCGAGTGAGGCAAATGTAAAACTGTAAGCGCTTCCCGCTACCGGATAAGCAGAGCTAAGTTCCGCATAAATCAGAGCCGTTATACCAATCATAACAGCACCCAGAAGAAACGACAAGACGATGGCAGGACCCGCCATTGTTGCCGCCGCTTGACCGGTAATAACAAAAATACCGGCACCGATGACCGCACCCACTCCGATAAATGTAACATCCATCAGCCCCAGTTTGCGCTGAAACTCTCCATTAATACCGCTCATATCTTTTTTTTGAAAAATATCTCTCATTGCCTCTCCTTTGCTAATTCTAAAAATATATCACTTTTTGTCTGTTAAATTCTCAAAAAAAGATTATATCTTTTCCCAAAAAGTTCCCTGAACCGTGTCCATCAAACTAACGCCAAAACCTAAAATCTCATCACGAATCTTGTCTGAAGTTGCAAAATCTTTTGCCGCCTTTGCCTCGTCTCTCTGCTTTATGAGCGTATCAATTTTTGCTTTTGTTTCTTCATCAACCCCAAACTGAAAATACTCAAACGGATTTTTTACGCCGAAGCCTAAAACCTCTTCTATGTATGCCAGATTTGAGAGCGTATCACGTTTAAGCTCTTTGTGTTTTCCTGCGGTGTCAAGCGTTTCGTTGGCATGAGAAATCATCTCATCTATAAGTGCTAAAGATGCAGAGATATTTAAATCATCGCCAAGAGCCTTCAGTAGCTCATCTTTGAACGGAGTTTGTATATTTTCATTACTCAAACCAAAGAGGCGTTTTTTTAGTCTGTAAATCTTATCCAGACGTTTTTTAGATGTTGCCAAATCCTCCTCATTGAAGTTGAAGTTGCTTCTGTAGTGAGTGCTTAAAAGGTAGAAGCGTAAAACTTCGCCGTCATAAATTTTAAGAGCATCTTTTAAAAAGAAGCTGTTTCCAAGACTCTTTGACATCTTTTCACCGTCAATGTTGACAAAACCGTTGTGCATCCAGTAGTTAGCAAGTATATGTGAGGTTCCGCATCTTGTCTGCGCCGCTTCGTTTTCATGGTGAGGAAAGAGCAGGTCGGCTCCACCTCCGTGAATATCTACCGCAAATTTTTTATTTGGTTGTGCCAGATGTTTTTCTATCATCGCAGAACACTCTAAATGCCATCCGGGACGCCCTTTGCCAAAAGGGGAGTCAAATGTAACGCTGCCGTCTTTTACGCTCTTCCATAGGGCAAAATCTGCGCTGTTTTTCTTATGCGCGGAGCTTTCTACTCTTTGTAGTTTCTCATCTTCGTTTTGAACTCTGTGAGAGAGTTTTAGGTACTCACTGTCGCTTGATGTGTCAAAGTAAACATCCCCATCGGCGGTTTTATATGCGTGTTTGTTATCAATGAGCTTTTGAATTAGCTCAAACATCGCTTCAAGCGATTCGGTCGCCTTTGGCTCGATATTTGGTCTTGTAACACCGAGTTTTCCCATCTCTGCATGGTAGGCGTCGGTATAAAAATCTGTTATCTCTTTTATCTCTTTGCCGCTTTGACTTGCTTTGTTTATGATTTTATCGTCAATATCCGTTATGTTTCTGGCATAAGTAACATCGTAACCTTCTGCTTTTAAAACTCTAGTTAAAAGGTCAAAAACCAGAGCGCTTTTTGCATGTCCGAGATGCGCATCGTCATAAACGGTAGGACCGCACACGTATAAGCTTACTTTGCCGTTCTCTTGTGGGATAAACTCCCTCTTTGTTTTTTGTACTGAATCGTAAATTGTCATATATTGTTTTCCTTTTAAAAACCTGTTATCATAAAGTCAACTGCCGCAATAATTTCATCTCTTTTATCTTTTAGAGAACAAACATCTTCGCCTAAATTATCCGTCGATATACCTGCCAACTCAGCTGTTGACATAGTAACAGGCACGCCGTTTATCTCAAAAATCGGGTTTAATATTTTTGCCGGTTTCATATCTAAAACCAAAGGCACTACAACTCTTGTTGAGAGGCTTTTGAGTATGTCGTTTTGAATATCTAGCAAAAATGGTATCTCTTGGTTTGTTTTTTGATTTTTATTTTTATACACATCAAACTGAGCCATCAAAAACTTCTTATCTCATCGCTAAAAGTGCCGTTTTTTGCAACTCTTTCGTTGTAGCTGTTAATTGAAGTTTTGTTTTTTGCTTCCCAGTTTTTCATCTCTTGCTCTTTGATAAGCTCAATCAATGTTTTTTCTAAAGAGTTTGAGATATTTATGTGAAGCTCTTTTGCCTTTTTAAGCAAATCAGAATTTATACTAAGGTTTGTTGCCTTTTTCTTTGCATGTGGATTGAAAAATGTTGTCATGTGCATCTCCTATGCGTATAAAGTATGTGCATGATTGTAGCATATTTAATTTTGAATATTGATTGTTATTTGCTTTGTTTTTCTAGTTCCCAAGTTTCACTTGGGAATTCATATATTACTTTGTGTTGTTATTGCAGTATGCATTCCCAACTTGCAGTTTGGAACGAGTAAAAAATGTTGTCAGCTTAGATTTTTGAGAGAAAACTGTTTTTAAATATAAACAGCTATAAAATCTTTAAAAAACAGAAGGACTATGGTAAGCAAAATAGAGCCTGCTGTGAGGTAGAGTGCATTTTTTGACACAACTATATCAAAAAAGTTTTTTACTCCAAAAGCATTAACGGTAAGAGCAAATCCAACAAATCCGCCGATTGTGCCTGCAAGTGCCAAACCGCTTGCTCCCATCGGAGCAATAAGCATAAGTGCCGATGCGACATAAAAGAGCAGAGAAAAAGTAGCGATTTTTGCGGCTCTCATCTGCTGTTCATTTGCATAGAGCCAGAGCAAAAATAGTTTTTGAAGTCCAAGCGGAAGAAGTCCTATCATGTACATCTGTAAAACTGCTGCGCTTACTAGCGTGTCTTGCGCAGTAAAAGAGCCTCTCTCAAAAAGAAGAGTGATAATTTCATGTGAGAGTATATAGCCGCCGATGGTGCTAGCAGTGAGCAGAAATGCTAAAAACCAAAAAGCTTTTTTTAGATAAGCAAGAGCTTTTGCTTCATCGTTATTTTTTATATATCTTGCAATGCTTGGAAAAAGAGCTATGGATGTAGCGATTGCAAAAAGGGCTAGCGGGAGCTGGAATATACGATTTGCATAATAGAGATAGCTAATGGAGCCAGATACCAAAAAAGAGGCTAAGAATGTATCTAAAAAGGCGCTTACTTGAGGTGTGGAGTTCCCCCAGATAGCAGGAAAAAACTGTTTTTGAAACTTTTTTGTTTCGCTTTTGATTTTATATGACTTTAGTTTCAGATATTTAAAGCCGCCGCAAAAAGATTTTAAAAGACCAAGTTGATGTATAGCTATTAGATGTGAAATCAGCTGTAAAATACCGCCGATAACAACACCGTAACTAAGATAATAGACTATCTCGCCGTGACTTTTTTCAGATGATAGATAGAGAGCTGCAATAAGCGATATATTTAAAAGAGCAGTAGAAAATGCCGTAGTAGCAAAATGGCGTTTATATTGAAGCATTGTACTAAGAAACGTAACCGCAAATATTAGCGGTAGGTACCAGAAGTTTATGGCTACATATGGCTCTGCCATCGCAATGGTTTTTTCATCAAAACCTACCGCTATTGCCTGTGTTGCAAGAGATGGTAAAATATTTACAAGCAGAGTTATGACGACTATTATTGAGAGAAACAGTACAAATATATTTGCCGAGAAAACTGACTTATGTTCAGAGTGAGCATACGCCGGAATAAATACCTGCGTAAAAGCACCCTCTGCAAATATGCGGCGAAAAAGGTTAGGGAGTTTGAAAGCGACGAAAAATATGTCGCTGTATATGTTTGCTCCAAGAGCCGAAGCCGTCATCATATCTCGTAAAAATCCTAAAATTCTTGAGAATAAAATTCCAAAACTATTGGTGAAAATTGCTTTAAACATGGGCTTCTTTTGGAGAAATAGTATAACTTTTACGAAAGTTTAACAAATATTTGATTAAAATGGAGAGTTTAATTTTTTAAAATTTAAGTTTGGATATAAAATCATGGCATTATTTGGTTCGAACAGTAAAACAGAACAAGTTCCAAAAAATATTCGTCCTACTGTTATAAAAACGCAAAACATTGCTAAAGAGTTAATGGAAGTAGCAAAAAAAAATGGTGTGAGCACAAGTAGTTTAGATTTTGATATTTTAGAAGTGCAAACATACACAAGAGTCAATAATGAAAAAATAGAATCAGACTGGGAAGAGACAAGCAAAAATGAGCTCAGGGAGCTTGATGACGCCACTGCAATATTAAATCCAAAATTTCAGATAAAACAAGTTTATGAGATAGAGATATACTCAAAAGATGATAATGATGTATTTAAAAATTTTCATGCGGCTGTTGGAGCTAATGCTACGAAGTGCAAGGTTTATCTAAGTATAAAAGCCGGCTCTGAGGCTGTAATAAACCCAAGATTTGAAGAAGATTTTTCAAACTACATAAAGAAAAGTAAAATCCGAGCCGGAATACTTGTAGATATATTTGATGAGATGGTTCCTGACGTAATCTCTAGAATTTCTGCTCAAGCAAAGGTTGACGGGAAGATAAGCTACGATAAAAATCAAACAATTCTTATCTCCGATGCGTATGAGCCTACTCCTACTATAAATGATGAGCTTATTTTGCATTACGATAAAGAGCAAGCACCAAGTGAGAAGAGTGAAAAAGACAGGATTGACCACTCTAAGAGAGGTTTTATTCACAGTGTTTTAGAGGGCGACCTTTTAATTGAATACATAAAACCAAAAAAAGGAAAGCCGGGGAGAAACTGCCGCGGTGAATTTATGGAGCCTGCCGAACCTGAGATAAAACATGCACCTGATTTTACTGTTAATGACACAATCGAGGTAATAGACAATCAGGACAATATTTTATACCGCGCAAAGACAAGCGGGTATATAAGTTTTGATGCAAAAATGTACCAGATAAAGTCGGATATGGATGTCGGGGAGATTAGTTTTAAAGCGACAGGCTCTATCTCAACGGGTCTGGATTCGGAAGTGTGCTTGAGCGTAAAAGAGAATGACTCGCAAAAAGATGCCATTGGCAGCGGCATGGAGGTTGAGGTTAGCGAAATTGACATAAAAGGCAATGTCGGTCAAAATGCAAAGGTGCATGCTAAGAGGGCTTCCATTGACGGGCAGACCCATAAAACATCCGAAATTAGAGCAAACGATTTGACAATCAATGTGCACAAAGGGTTGGCAGTTGGAGATAACATTAAGATTTCACGGCTTGAAAATGGAGTAGTAGAGGGAAAAAAAGTTGAAATTGTCCAAGCAATCGGCGGAAATATAAGAGCCAAAGATATAGAGATAGGGCTATGTATGTCCCATGTTAAGGCGACCGCTTCAAGACTTATTGAGATTCAAAAACTTCAAGGGAGCGAAAATATTTTTACTATTGACCCTTTAATGCAAAAAGATAAAGAAGAGGGGCTTAGTGAAAATAAGAATGAGATTAATGAGCTTAAAATTAGTGTAAATGAGATAAAAAAAGAGGTAGACAGATATATAAAACTTGTCAAGGACAATACAGACTCATTTAATGAAGTTAGAAAAAGATTAATGCACTACAAGAAAAACGGCATAAAAATGCCTGGGGCGTTTGTGTCTAAGTATAAACAGTTTACAAAGGCGCAAGAGCATCTTGAGGGAATAACAAATGAGTATAAGGTGAAAAGTGACAAACTTCTTCTTTTGACGACGAAAACAGTATCTTTTCAAGATAACATTTTTGATGCAAGGATTATAAACAGAGACAGATGGATTGGACACAATGAGCTTGTTTTTAAACTTATAGAACCGCCGATAGAGCTTGTTTATAAGCCGCTGGAAGGTTCTCCTGCCAAGATTTTTGCCGTTGTTGAGACAGATGAAGGAGTATATGAAATACGGGCGGTGCATGAGTGATAGTAGGTGTAAGAGGAAAAATTATATACAAAGAGCCATCGTTTGTGCATGTAGATGTCGGCGGTGTAGTTTATGAGGTTTTTATATCATTGCAAAGTTTTTCTGCTATAAGCGGCGATGAGGTTAGGCTTTTTACATCACATATTATTCGTGAAGATGCCCAGCTGCTTTATGGGTTTTTAGAAATAAGCGAGAAAAAGCTTTTTGAGAAACTTGTAAAGATAAACGGTGTGGGTCCAAAAGTTGCAATGGCGATCTGTTCAACCTACACACCAGCTCAGTTTGCAGTTGTGATAAACAACAAAGATATAAACGGTGTGAAAAAAGTTCCGGGAATCGGACCTAAAAATGCAGGTCGGATTTTGGTCGAACTTGTCGGGTTTGATGCTGAACTTATCTCATCACCGAGTGAGCCGAGAAGTTTAGCATTTAGTCAGGCTAGTGAAGCTCTGGAGTCTTTAGGATTTAAAAAAGATAAGATATCCAAAGCTTTAAGCTCGTGCAGCAGTAGCGACACGGCAACACTGGTAAAAGAGGCTCTAAAGCTTCTACAAACAATTTAATCAAGGAAATATATATTGAAATTAACTATTTTATTTGGCGGCGCTAGTTTTGAACATGAAATCAGCATAGTAAGTGCGATTACTCTAAAACAGAAACTTACGCAGTTTGAGTTGACATTTGTCTTTTGTGATCAAGACCATACGTTTTATCTAATTGAAGCATCAAAAATGAAAGCCGTAACCTTTTCAAAAGGCGAGCACAAAAAGATGCCAAAACTCTCTCTGGTAAATGGAGCTTTTGTTCAAAAAGGACTATTTGGTTCTAGCGAATACAGCGGCACTGTTTTAAACCTTATCCATGGTGCAGACGGAGAAGACGGCTCTGTTGCGGCGCTGCTTGATTTTTACTCTATTAAATATATCGGTCCTAGAATTGATGCAAGCGTCTTCTCTTATGATAAAAGATACACAAAGTGGCTCTGCAACGCAAGAGGGGTAAAAGCTCTCCAACACGAAGAGTTAAATTTAAAAGAGCACTCTAACATAACGCTTCCATACCCGATAATTGTTAAACCTGCCCGCCTTGGAAGCTCCATCGGAGTTAGCGTAGTCAAAGATGAGAGCAAGCTTGATTATGCACTAGACAGCGCATTTGAATTTGATAGCAGCGTTATAGTCGAGCCATTTTTAGATGGCGTGAAAGAGTATAATCTGGCAGGTTTTAGAGCAAATGGAAAATTTTACTTCTCTATTGTTGAGGAGCCGCAAAAAGAGGAGTTTTTAGATTTTGAAAAAAAGTATATGGATTTTTCAAGAAGTGAGCAGGTTTTAAAGGCTGAAGTTAGCAAAGAGTTGGAGTCAAAACTAAGAGCAAATTTCGAAAAAGTTTATAAAAACCTCTTTGAGGGCGCGCTCATTAGATGCGACTTTTTTGTCGTAAACAACGAAGTCTATCTTAATGAGATAAACCCGATTCCCGGTTCTATGGCAAACTACCTTTTCGAGGATTTTCAGGGCTCTTTGGAGATACTGATAAACTCTCTTGTACATGCAAAAAGAGCGAAAGTAAATTATGATTACATTCACTCAATATCAAGGGCAAAAGGTAAGTAATGGCTATAAAGTCAATCCAGTTTAATCAACATACCTTGGATATAAGTTACGAGATACTAAACCCCGACGCACAGGTTGACTTGATAGTTTTGCACGGCTGGGGAAGTAACAAAAATTTGATGAAAAAGGTCTTTTCGCCTTTTATGGACAGTTTCCGCCATATCTATATAGATTTGCCTGGATTTGGAAATTCTACATGTAATTTGGCGCTTGAAACAAAAGATTATGCAAGGGTTGTTGAGCTTCTTATGGTTCATTTAAACGCTTCCAAAGATATAATCATGGGACACTCTTTTGGCGGAAAAGTTGCGCTTCTTCTGGAGCCTCAAGTGCTAGTTCTAATCTCAAGTGCGGGAATTTACGTACCAAAATCCATAAAAGTCAGAGCAAAAATAGCACTTTTTAAATTTTTAAAAATGTTTGGATTGACTAAATTTAGAGAGTTTTTCGTTGCTCCAGATGCAAAAACATTAAGCGAGCCGATGTATCAAACTTTTAAAAATGTAGTAAATGAAAACTTTGCAGATGAGTTTTCCAACTTTAAAGGAAAAGCTCTTTTGTGTTGGGGAAAAGAGGATACGGCAACACCTCTAAGCAGCGCAAAAAAGATAAATAAACTCATAAAAGACTCTTCGCTCTTAACATATGATGGCGACCACTACTTTTTTATGAATAACGCCAAAGATATAACGCAAAATATAAAGAAAACATTTTTAAAGACACTGGAGCATAAATAATGCAGGATTATGAGATGATTATGGCATTTGTAACAAATGTGCTGTTTGTAGCGGTTTTGGGATGGTATCTCATCACAAATCTTCAGTGGTACGACTATAAAATATCACGCGTACTTCTAAAGCATCACAAGCCTCAGTGGCATATTATCTACTTTTTTATCCCATTCATCGCCTACTACACAACGGGTAAATTTTTTATACTATTTTTCTTCTTTGCGGTGCTGCCTGCAATTATTATCTGGCATAAAAACCTAGACAAAAAACTTGTTTTGACATGGAGAGTGAAGAGATTTTTGATTCTTCTAATCTCTTTGGTTCTTTTTCAAAACACGCTTTGTGCTCTGAAATCCGCATGCGAAATATATGGCGTATTTATGCCGCTTCTGCTTGCTTATGCGGGAAGTTTAGCAATGGAGAAGTTTCTCTTTTTATCGTTTAAAAAAGAGGCTCAAAAAAAGCTCAAAAGTATGAACGATTTGAAAATAATCGCGATTACGGGAAGTTACGGAAAAACAAGTATTAAAAACTTTGTAAGAGAGATTTTAAGCAAAAAATATAGAGTTTACGCAACCCCAAGAAGCGTCAATACTCTTGGCGGAATTATTAGAGATGTAAATGAATCTCTTCCGCAAGATACCGAGGTATATGTATGCGAAGCAGGTGCCAGAGAAAGCGGAGATATTTATGATATAACAACTTTGCTTGAGCCTCAGGTAGTTGTTGTCGGCAAAGTCGGACTTGCTCATGTTGAGTATTTTAAAAGCCTTGAAAATATCATCACGACAAAACTCGAAATTATGAAATCTGGGAGACTTGAGCGCGCATTTATACATACTTCGGTCACGGACGAGCCGCACGACAAGGTTACGTTCTTTGGCAATGAGATACAAAATATTAATGCTAGTCTTGATGGAACTGATTTTGAGTTAAAGATAGGCGGTGAGATTCTCAGTCTGCACACAGACGTTTTGGGCTCTTTTCAAACAATGAATATTGCAGTAGCCGTTCACATAGCAAAAAAATTCGGTATGAGCAATGATGAGATAGCAGAAGCGGTAAAAAGCCTAACTCCCGTTGAGCATAGACTTCAGATGATAAAAGCGGGCGGCAAGCTTATACTTGATGACGGATATAACGGAAATATAGAGGGTATGCTTGAAGCCGTTAGGCTCTGTTCACTGCATGATGGCAGAAAAGTTATAGTCACACCGGGGCTTGTTGAGAGCAGTGATGAACTAAACTTTCAGCTAATAAATGCCATAAACAATGTATTTGATGTTGCAATCGTAACAGGAGCCCTAAATGCGGAGCTGTTTGATAAAAATCTAAATGTCAAAAATAAGATTATGCTAGCAGACAAGTCAACGTTAGTGGATGTTTTGGCAACTCAAACCAAAGCGGGTGACATCATACTTTTTGCAAATGATGCGCCTAATTTTATATAAAGTAAATAATTATGAATGATATTTTATATGCGCCGTGGCGTGATGAGTACGTAACAAACGAGAAGATAGAGGGGTGTGTTTTTTGTCACATAAGCTCATCGCAGGAGTGTGATGATGAAGAGTTGCATGTACTTTACAGAGACGAACACTGCTTTATAGTTATGAACCGCTACCCTTACACTCCGGGGCACTTTATGATTATCCCCCATCTTCACACCGACAAACTAGAAGAGTTGCCGAGCCAGACGTGGCTTCACATGAGCGATTTGGCGCAAAAAAGCGTGAGACTTTTAAAAGAGGGCTTCGGCGCACACGGCGTAAACATCGGCATGAACCTTGGAAAAGTTGCAGGTGCCGGCATTGCGGAGCATGTCCACCTTCACATAGTCCCGCGCTGGAAAAGAGATACAAACTTTATAACTTCCATTGCACAGAGCAGAGTTTACTCTACCGACTTTATCAAGATATACCATAAAATTAAGAGTCTCGTCCCGGAGTATATCGGGTAGTTTTTTATTTATATATGTTAAACTCTACGACTTGAGTGAAGAAGAGATTAGGATTATGGAATGGAATTAATATGAACACCCAAGAAAAGGCACTTGAATATTTAAAAGAGAACAAAGAAGAATTTTTAAGTAAATATACTTCAGGATACTCTGTTCAGGACATTAAAACCGCTATATTTACGGCGGGCGCTAGTGGTGCAGGTAAAACAGAATATGCCATAAGCAGAAAAAGCAAAGAGTCTTTTTTGCTTCATATTGATATAGATGAAGTAAGAGATTTTTTTGCACCCGTAGGATACAGCGGAACAAACTCCAGTGAGTATCAAAAGCCTGCTTCTAAAGGTGTGAATTGGATATTTGATAAGGCTACTAAAAAAGGCTATTCGCTTATTATGGATTCAAACTTTGCAGAACCGACTATCGCTCATAGCAATGTTCAAAGATTGCTAGATAAAGAGTATGTAGTAGAAATAAACTATATATTTAGAAAATTTGAGAACTGTTATGAGTTTGCTCAAAAAAGAGAAGATATAACAAAAAGAAAAGTACCTATGGATGTAGTTAAAAGGACTATGAAAGGCTCTTTTGATACTACGCTTTACATAAAATCTACTTTTAAAGATGCAATAATTTTAAATCTTTTAGATAGAGAAAATGGTAAAATACACAAAAATATTGATGAAAATAGATTTTTAGAACTGCTTGAGAAGGAGATAGTATGAGTGTTGAAGAGTATTTACAGCAAAACATAAAAGCTGAATTGTTACAAAAAGCAAATGAGTTTAGGTCTTCTCCAAAATATAGGGCGATTCGTACAATTACAACTTCTGAGAGATTTAAAACTGCACAAGCAAAACTTTTACAAAGAGATGCAGCCATTCATCAAACAATCTTAAAAGATATACAAAAACTGCAAGATGCGATTTTAAAAAGTAGTTAAATTTCACTCGTTAGTATATCGGGTAGTTTTTTATTTAAATATGTTAAAATCTATCCTCTATAAAAAATAATTTTTCAGGTGGATTAGTTGGCGATATTTACTGCATCAATTTTAAAAAGCACAACTCAAGATGAATCTTTAGTCGCCAAGCGGTGGGCGAAATATCAAAACTTTCTCGCAAAAACAGAGAACGCTAAAAACACTTCAAAGATATGGGATTGTAGATTTAAACAAAGTAAAAAACAACATAGTTCCTGAAGTAAAAGCGACTGACTTCAAAGTGGAATTTGGTTTGCAGAGTGTGGCGTAGCAGAAAATGTTTTTTAAAAGTCAATTGTTATTTCAATTGGCTTTGTTTCGCTATTATTCATCTTTAAAATTTAATGAACCGGAGTTCGCATGGTAGAGTCGTTTTTAGCTTTTGGTATGTTCTTTATAACAGCCGTTGTCTTGGTGGGTGTCTTTTTATATCTTTACGCCATAGTTACACCTTATGATGACTACAAGCTCATTTTTCACGAGAACAATATGGCTGCATCTTTAACATTTGGCGGTGCCATTATAGGCTTTTCAATCCCGCTTTACAGTGCACTTGTTAGCTCGGTTTCCTATGGAGATTTTTTAATCTGGGGGAGTGTTGCTATGTTCATTCAGCTTTTTTTCGCTTTAGTATTTACAAGAATCCCCAATAAGTTTTCTCTCCAAGAACAGATAAGTGAGGGTGTTGTCCCTGTTGGAATACTCATGGCATTCTTATCTGTCTCCATCGGGCTTCTAAACGCAGGTTCTATGAGCTACTAAAAGCTACGAAAATGGTATCAACCGCGTTCTGAGGATATAAGAAAAAATTAAAAGGTGCTATTGGCAATGCTATGTGATACAATATATCAATTGACTAAAATATTTCTGTAGGTGTACTTTATGCAAGATATATCATTTGAAACCTTTCTATTTGCCTTTACGCTAACTCTTCTTGCAGGCTTCTCTACCTCAATAGGTGCAGTTTTGGCCTTTTTCTCAAAAAGCAAAAACTACACTATTTTATCTATCGGCATGGGTTTTTCTGCTGGTGTTATGATTTACGTATCGTTTATGGAGATTTTAGTTAAATCAAAAGCGTCCTTAACAGAGCTTTACTCAAGTCAAATTACCGGCGAGTTTTTAACCGTTATATGTTTTTTTGCAGGCATTGTACTAAGCGCTTTTGTCGACAAGGTAATTCCTGAAGATGTCAATCCGCATGAGACCAAAAGCAACAGCGAACTTTTAGAACTAAAACCTGACATGAAAAGCTCTCTTATCAGAAATTCGGCACTTAAGCGAACAGGCGTTTTTACCGCGCTTGCCATCGGGATACATAACTTTCCTGAAGGTTTTGCGACATTTGTATCTGCTCTTGAGACTCCGAGTGTTGGCATATCGATAGCTTTTGCAATAGCCATTCACAACATCCCAGAGGGCATGGCTGTGTCTTTGCCTATCTACCATGCCACCGGAAACAAAAAAAGCGCGTTTTGGTATGCAACGCTCTCAGGACTTGCCGAACCCGTAGGTGCGCTTGTGGGATTTTTCTTTATTCTTCCTTTTATGGGAGATGCAACGCTTGGCATTACTTTTGGGCTTGTTGCAGGAATCATGGTCTATATATCCTTTGATGAGCTTCTCCTAGCTGCAAGAGTTTATGGCAACGCACACACGACGATAGCAGGGATTACCCTCGGCATGTTTGTTATGGCACTAAGCCTTATCGGATTTAAATTAGTATAATAAAAGATATTTTTGTATAATCAAAAAAAATTATAAACTTTAATCAGGAACTATATAATGACAAAAAACAATTTTAACGAGGGTCTATTAGGCTTTTTAGACGCTTCGCCGACCCCTTTTCATGCAACGCAAAATATGGCGGGAATGTTTCTAAATGCGGGATTTATAAGGTTAAACGAGGTAGATAGGTGGAAGTTAGAGCAGGGCAAGCGGTACTTTGTAACACGCAACGACTCTTCCATAATCGCTTTTATATGTACGAAAAGTAAAAATTACGTGATGGTCGGTGCGCATACGGATTCGCCGAACTTAAAACTAAAACCAAATCCAGTGATTAAAGAGCATGGAGTTGTGAAGTTTGGGGTTGAGCCATACGGCGGTGTTTTGTTAAATACGTGGTTTGACAGAGATTTGTCTCTGGCGGGCAGGGTGTCGTACCTTAACTCCGACAATATCATAAAAGATGCGCTTATTGACGCAAAAAAAGCAATCGCCATCATCCCCTCTCTAGCTATCCATCTCGACAGAGAGGTAAATGAGAAAAAAAGTGTAAATGCTCAAACAGACATCACGCCGATTTTATCGACATCCGAAGAGTTCAGCTTTGATGAGTTTCTAAAAGAGCAGCTAAAGATTAGCGGTGCAGATGATGTTAAAGAGATTTACGCCAATGAGCTTAATTTTTATGATACGCAAAAAGCCTCTTTTGTAGGGCTTAAAGATGAGTTTATAGCAAGTGCCAGAGTTGATAATCTTCTAAGCTGTTATGTGGGAATGTTGGCAATTTGCAGCGTTGAGGAAGACAAACCTATGCTTTTTATTGCAAGTGATCATGAAGAGGTTGGAAGCGAGAGCGCTTCAGGAGCAGGCGGGTCGTTTTTGGAGAGCACGTTAAAAAGAGTGTATAGTGACTTTGAAGAGTACACCCAGATGATTCGCTCATCAATTCTCATAAGTGCGGACAATGCGCATGCCATCCATCCAAACTATCCCTCAAAACATGACGCAAATCACGCTCCGCGCA
This sequence comes from Sulfurimonas sp., assembly GCA_041654255.1. GTDB lineage: Bacteria > Campylobacterota > Campylobacteria > Campylobacterales > Sulfurimonadaceae > Sulfurimonas. Next base: position 244,579 of record JBAZDX010000001.1, on the reverse strand, counting down.
TAAACGATGGGTGTGTAGTAAAGGTAAATGCAAATCAGCGATACGCCTCTAACTCAAAGACAATCTCAAGGTTTATGAATGTTGCATCCTCGCTAAACGAGCCTATCCAGAGTTTTGTAACAAGAAGTGATATGGGGTGCGGCTCGACAATCGGTCCCATAACTGCTTCAAGGCTTGGCATAGACACTCTGGATGTCGGACTTCCGACTTATGCTATGCACTCCATAAGAGAGCTTTGCGGAAGTGAAGATGCTTATAGTCTTTATAAAATAATTTTGGGATTTAACGACTAATGTCCGTAATCACATCTGATGAGCTAAACCTCCTAATAGAGCAGACGTACAAGGTAGAGAAGGAGTTTAACGAGCTAAAAGCCTCTTATGCCCACCTTCAAGATACCGTTGAAGAGGTTGTAGAGTTTTTGCCAAATGCCATCTGGATTTTGGATAAAAACGGAGAGATTTTTTTGCAAAACTCTCAGGCAAAATCTCTAAACGAGCTATTTGAGCTGCTGGAGTCTAAAAATAATGATTACGAGGTTGGGTTTAACTCCAAGTCATATCTTATAAAAAGTTCATCCTACAAAGAAAAGCTTATGTTAAGTGCGACAGATATAACGGAGCAAAAAAGAAAAGAAAATCTGGCAACCATGGGGCAGATGGCGGCACATCTCTCTCACGAGATACGAAATCCAATAGGCTCCATCTCGCTTCTAAGCTCAACACTAAAAAAGAGGGTGCTTCCGGAGAATGTTGCCATCGTTGAAGAGATACAAAAGTCTGTTTACAGAATAGAGCGCATTATTAAAGCAACGCTGATGTTTAGCAAGGGTGTTCATGCGCATAAAGCTCCTTTTATGTGGAGCGAGCTTCAAGATGCCCTGAATATGGCTGTTGGCTACTACGGTTACACGAAAGATATAACGTTTATTTTTCCGCAGCAGAACTTTATGCTAAATGCTGACAAAGACCTTTTAGAGATGCTTTTTTCTAACTTTTTAACAAATGCAATTGATGCAATTGAGCTCGATGAAAATGAAGAGGGTATCGTAGAGATTGCATACGAGAGCGATGATAAATTTCACAAATTTTACATATATGACAGCGGCATTATGATTGAAAACAAAAAAGAACTTTTTGAGGCATTTAAAAGTACTAAAGTAAAAGGAAACGGGCTTGGATTGGTTCTCTCAAGACAGATTGCGGAGGCTCATGGCGGAAGTGTAGAGCTTCTAAGCGGAGATAGAAAAGGGTTTGAGATAAAGCTTGGAGCTTAACTCACAAAGAGGGCTAAATGAGTGATTTTAAACTGTCAAAAGAAGAACTTTTTGAAAAGTACGACACATCTGATGATGGTTTAAATGAAAGAGAAGCAAAGCAGCGCTTAGCTGATTTTGGATTAAATGAGATTAGCGATTCTCAAAAAAAGAGCTATGTAAAAGAGTATTTAAAGCAATATATGCATTTTTTTGCAATACTTTTAGAAGTAGCTGCGTTATTGGCTTTTATTGCAGATTATTATGCACCAAATACTGGAAATGACGTACTTGGATCTGCCATCCTTGTAGCCGTAATAATAAATGCAACATTTAGTTTTTGGCAAGAATATAAAGCCGATAAGGCTATGGAAGCATTACTAAAACTGATGCCGATTACAGTGCGTGTTTGGCGGGATAGTAAACTAAAAAGTATTGATTCAAAATGGCTTGTTACGGGTGATATTATAATTTTAGAAGAGGGAGATAAAATTGCTGCCGATGCGGTGATATTAAAAAACAGAGCCTTATATATCAATACGGCATCCGTAAACGGTGAGTCGCTGCCATCAAGAAGAGAAGAGAAAGCAGATGCAGCTCTTTATAGAGCAATAGACGCAAGAAATATGGTTTTTGCCGGTACTTCCGTTGTATCAGGAAGTGCTACTGCTCTTGTCGTGGCTACGGGATATGCAACAGAATTTGGAAAGATTGCCACACTTACAAAGAGTGTTAAAAAAACACTTACCCCTATGCAAAAAGAAGTTATAAAAATTACCAATATTTTAACTATTATAGCTTTGGGAATGGGTACTGCGTTTTTTATTTTAGGGATATTTTCAAATCAAACACTCCTGATAACCACTATTTTTGCCATCTCCTTGATTGTTGCAAATATTCCGGAGGGTCTTTTGCCGACTATTACACTCTCGCTCTCTTTGGCAAGCCAGAGAATGGCTGCACGAAATGCTCTTATTAAAAACCTTGATTCCGTTCAAACACTTGGAAGTGCTACGGTAATATGTACCGATAAAACAGGCACGCTTACTCGTAATGAAATGACACTTAAAGAGATAAGACTTGCAGGCGGTGAACATATAACTGTTAGCGGCGAGGGTTATGATACAGAAGGAAAATTTACTTTTGTTGATTCAAACGAATCATCAGAAAAAAGATTGTATGAACTACTGCTTGCAGGCACTTTAAATTCTCGTGCAGTCATTGAAGGAAATGCCCTCTTTGGCGATCCGACAGAGTTAGCTCTTGTCTGCGCAGCTAAAAAAAAGAGTATCTCCATTGATGGTTATGAGAAAATAGATGAGATACCATTTAGCAGTGAAAGAAAAATGATGTCTTCTGTCTATACAAACGGTGCTAAAGAGGTACTTTTTGCAAAAGGCGCCGTTGAAGTTCTGTTTGAGAAGTGTTCTTTTTATCTAGATGGCGACGGCGAAGAGCAGTCATTTGATGAGCTCCTAAAAAAACAGATGCTTGATTATTCCAGAGAGTTTGAAGATGAAGCCTATCGTGTTTTAGCTATGGCAAAAAACTCTCAAAGAAGCGAAGAGGGGCTCACTCTTTTGGGAGTTGTTGCTATTATGGATCTTCCGCGCCCAGAGGTTAAAGAAGCTATTGCCCAGTGTAAAACCGCCGGTATTAGAGTTATGATGATTACGGGAGATAACGATAAAACGGCGCAGGCGATTGCACGAAAAATAGGTTTAGAATTTGATTCTGTGCTTATGGGAGAAGAGGTAGAAGCCATCAGTGATGAGGCACTTAAAAAGCGGCTTGCAAAGGAAACTATTCTTTTTGCGAGAATGTCAAGCAATCAAAAACTGAAAATTGCAACAGCACTCCAAAGTAACGGCGAGATTGTAGCTATGACGGGTGATGGCGTAAATGATGCTCCGGCGCTTAAGCGTGCAGACATTGGGATAGCGATGGGAATAAGCGGCACGGATGTAGCAAAAGAGGCGGCAGATATGATACTTTTGGATAATAATTTTAAATCCATTGTTTGCGCCATAGAAGAGGGCAGAAGTGTTTACTTAAATATTAAAAAATTTGTAACCTATATTTTATCATCCAATATGCCTGAGATTGTTCCGTATGTTTTGCAGTTTTTCTTTAAAATCCCGCTTCCGCTCTCTATCATACAGATTCTCTCGATTGATTTGGGCTCAGATATGCTTCCGGGGCTTGCACTTGGGAGTGAAAAACCGGAAAAAAACATTATGGAAAGACCGCCGGTAGGAAAAGAAGAGAAGATACTTGACTGGGAGGTGTTTAAAAGAGGGTATTTTTTTATAGGAATCATAGAAGCAACGGCAGCAATGGTCGCATTTATAAGCTTCTTGCTTATGCATGGATGGGAATATGGCACGGTAGATTTAAAAGATCCTTTGTTGCAGTCACAGGCGATGACAATGACGCTGCTTGGCGCCGTAAGCTGTCAGTTTGTCAATGCTTGGACAATGCGCAGCTGGGAGTCCTCAGCTTGGAGCGTCAAGTGGAACAGCAACAAGCTTCTGCTTTTTGCTATGTTGTCGGAAGTTATTTGGATGTGGATGCTTCTAAATGTTGAGCCTGTGCAAAAAGTATTTCATACGGCTGATATTTTGCTTAGCGATTTATGGATATTGCTTCCGTTTCCGATTATTTTGTTTGTGAGCCATGAATATTATAAATATAGAATACGAATAAAAAAATATTCTAATCAGAAAATTTAATTATTAAATGATAAAATACGCAAAAAGGGGTAATACAATGGAGAGAGAGTTAATAGAAGTTCCAAAAGCAACTTTGGATTTTTACAAATATGAAGAGGATGGGTTGACTTACTATGAGTATGACGCCACAAAGTGCCAGCCGCCTGAGCCGATGGTAAATACGATGGTTGGGCTGTCACTACTCAAAAGTGAAAATGACAGACTTGTCGGTATATTTTTTCATGAACCGTTTCCGCTTTATCAGAGGATCCCTTTGACGATTACACATGAAGCTAAAGAGCTTGAAAGCGGTGATGTAAGAGTGACTTTCAAATTAGATAATAACTAAATAGTTTAACGCTTCATTATCTAATTTTAAATAGAATACCCTTTTTAATTAAGGATATATATGAAACAACTTATTTCGGCTTTAAGCTCTATGAAAACGATGGTTATAATGATGCTTATATTTGCCGTGGCAATCGGTTATGCCACGTTTATAGAGAACGATTATGGAACAATGACTGCAAAAGCAGAAGTGTTTAATGCTCTATGGTTTGAGGTGCTTATGGCACTTCTTAGTATAAATCTTATGTTTAATATCTATAAATATAAGATGTTCAGCATAAAAAAGGCTCCTATCTTTATCTTTCACCTCTCATTTTTAGTAATTGTTCTTGGTGCCGCGATAACAAGATTTGTTGGCTTTGAAGGAACTATGCATATTCGCGAGGGTGATGTTGCTACAACAATGATAAGCTCCGATACATATTTTGAGGTAAGCGCAAAAGTAGGGGAGAAGAGTGTTTCTACCTCTGAATCGGTCTATCTTTCTAAAAAAACAAACAACTCTCTCTCTTCATCATTAAAAGTAGATAATAAAGATGTACGTGTAGAGCTTATCCAGTATATTCCAGATGCCATAGAAACCATAGAAGAGGGTAAAGATGGCGGTTTTGAAGTTGCAGAGATGATGGTTGCTTCTAATGATTCAAGTGAGCCTATTAAACTTCGTAAAGGCGAGTTTTACGAAAACAGCGAGATTGTTCTGGATTTTGGCTCGGGAAATATGTTTTTAAGACCTGTTATCTCTATCTTTAGCGAAAACGGCGAACTCTATATGAAGCATGATATGCCATTAAAATATTTGAAGATGGAAGATAAAACTCAGGGCAGTATTGCTCCAAATGAGAAGAGCAAACTTGAGTTTAGAACGCTTTTTGGTACAGAAAAAAGCAATTTCGTAGTGCGCAACTTCTACAAACATGCAACTACAAAGATTGTTTCAAATCCAGATGCTTCGCCTATGAGACCGGCTCAGGACGCTCTTTTGTTTAATATAAAAGTCGGCGATGTTTCAGAGGATGTTATGATTTTTGGTCAGGCAGGACGAATGGCTAGAGAACATCACAATGTTGTAAACGGAGTTGACGTACATATATCTTACGGCTCTAAAAAAATAGAACTCCCGTTTGGCGTAAAGCTTCTTGATTTTCAGCTTGACAGATACCCAGGATCCATGTCTCCGGCGTCTTATGCAAGTGAAGTCGAGTTGGTAGATGATGAAAAAAAGGTATATATGCCGTATAGAATTTTTATGAACAATATTTTGGAGCACCGCGGTTACAGATTTTTCCAATCCTCTTACGACCAAGATGAAAAAGGAACTGTTTTGTCCGTAAACAAAGACCCTGGAACACTTCCGTCATATATCGGTTATTTTCTCTTAGGTCTGGGGATGTTCTGGGCACTGTTTTCAAAAGGAAACAGATTTGATCAACTCTCACAAAGAGCGAGAAAAGCCAGCGAACAAAAGGCTCTTGGGCTTCTGCTCTCACTCGGAGTGCTTTTTAGCATAACGCCATCTTACGCAGAAGAGGTAAACCCTGATATAAAAACTATTTTATCTTTCAACAAAGAGCATGCAGGGAAGTTTGGAGAGTTGATTATTCAAGACAGCGGCGGCAGAATGAAGCCTCTGGACACGCTCTCAACTGAGATAGTCACGAAAATTTATAAAAACTCGTCCGTAACCATCGGCACAGAGAAGTTAAATGCAAACCAGATTGTTCTTGGAATGATGGCTAAACCTGAAGCATACAGAAACTTAAAAATAATCGTAACAAAAAATGAAGAGATTAATAAAATGTTGGGTGTTGACGCCTCTGCAAAATATGCATCTTTTTCACAATTTTTTACCGCTCCTGAGACTTTAGAGGGGTACAAACTGGCTGAAGCTGTTAATAATGCAGTGAGAAAAGAGCCAAAGCAGAGGGATTTGTTCGATAAAGCAGTTTTAGAAGTTGACGAGCGTGTAAATATTTCATACTCTGTATATTCAGGAGCATTAATAAAAATTTGGCCAAAACCAAATGACGTAAATAACAAGTGGTATGAAACAATAGAGGCTCTTGAGACTTTTGAAATTCAAGATGCTCAAAAAATCAGGGGTATTATATTTGAGTATTTTTCAGCTTTAGACACTTCGCTAAACAGCGGAAATTGGAGCGGTGCAAACTCTGCAATAGAAAAAATAGCAGAGTATCAAAGATTTTACGGCGCATCGGTTCTTCCGCCACAGAGCAGGATAAAAGCAGAGATGCTTTACAACTATGCAAATATATTTGAGCGCATCTACCCTCTCTACTTTTTAATCGGATTTGTCCTGCTGATTGCAAGTTTTGTAAAGATATTAAAACCAAAATTAAAGATAGGCATACTAGAAAAACTCTCTTTGTGGCTTTTAGTGACACTGTTTTTAACTCACACGGTTGGCTTAGGGCTTAGATGGTATGTTGCAGGACATGCGCCATGGTCTGACGGATACGAATCGATGATATACATTAGCTGGGCAACTGTTTTGGCTGGTTTTATCTTCTCAAAACGCTCATCCATGACGATGGCTTCAACTGCGGTTTTAACTGGACTTATTCTTTTTGTGGCACACTTAAACTGGATGAATCCTCAAGTTACAAACTTGGTGCCTGTTCTTAACTCATACTGGTTAAGCATACATGTTGCAGTCATTACCGCTAGTTACGGCTTTTTAGGTTTGGGTGCGCTTTTAGGGTTTATTACGATTTTACTATTCATATTTAAAACAAAAAACAATGAGAATCATATCTCTCTATCCATCAAAGAGCTTAACTCTATAAATGAGATGAGCCTTATGATTGGTCTTGCATTTTTGACGCTGGGCAACTTTATAGGCGGTGTTTGGGCAAATGAGTCGTGGGGGCGTTACTGGGGATGGGACCCAAAAGAGACTTGGGCGCTTGTAACTATTTTAATCTATGCGGCGGTGATTCACTTGAGATTTATAAAAGCTATTTACAGCGAATTTAACTACAGCGTTATATCGCTTCTGTCGTACACATCGGTCATCATGACATACTTCGGGGTAAATTATTATCTTGCTGGAATGCACTCATATGCAAAGGGCGATCCGATTCCGATTCCTGATTTTGTGCCTGTGACTTATGCGATTTTATTTGTTGTAATTGTAATCGCGTTTAGAAACAGAAAACTCTCTTAAGAGGCTAATGCGTGGAGTTTAAAGGCTTTAACGGTGCGCTCTCTTTTTTAAAGGAGATTCGCAAAAACAACAATAAAGAGTGGTTTGAAGCCCATAGAGATGAGTATGAAAAAACAATTCTAAACCCCTCAAAAGCATTTGTTGTTGAGATGGGCGAGCATCTTATGGCGCTGGAACCTACAATAAACTTTGAGCCAAAAGTCAACAAAGCTCTCTTTAGAATCTACAGAGACACCCGCAGAATGGGCGCAAACAAAGAGCCCATAAAATCAAAAATCGGCATTATTTTTACTCAGGGAAACAGCGGAAGCAGGCTTCAAAACTCCTCTTTTTATCTTCACTTCTCTCCCGATGAACTCTTCGTCTCTGCCGGAGTAAGATGGTTTGAAAAGCCGCTTCTTGACGCTTACCGCGACTATATAAAAGAAGCTAGTCGCAGAGATGAGCTTTTTACTGTTTTGGATAGTTTAAATGAGAAGGGCTATAAAACCATAGAAAAAGGGTATAAAAAATATCCGCGAGGTTTTTGCTCTGAGATGTCTAATGTCGATTTGAGCCTATACAAAGGGATGGCGACATATAAAATATTGGAGCCTAAGCTTATAGAAGATGGACATAAGCTGATTGATACGCTCTACAAAATATATGAAGATATGCTACCATTGCAGCAAATAGTTTATGAGATAAGTTTAAGGGTTAAAGGAGATTCATAATGAAAAAAGAAGCTATAGTTTTGCTAAATATGGGCGGTCCAAATAACTTGGAAGAGGTTGAAGTTTTTTTGACAAATATGTTCAATGACAAAAATATCATAACCGTAAAGAGCTCGCTTTTAAGAAGTTTAATAGCCTCAATGATAACTTTTAGCAGAACTGAAAAATCTCAAGAGATATATAGACAAATCGGCGGCAAATCACCTCTGGTCGGACATACGAAAAATCTTGTTGAAAAACTTCGCCTAAGGCTCGGAGAGAGTGTTATAGTTGATTTTGCGATGCGCTACACTCCTCCTTTTGCTTCTGAAGTTGTAGAGAGATTAAACAAAGAGTATATAGAAAAAATCTACTTAATTCCTCTCTATCCGCAGTTTTCAACAACTACAACAAAGTCCTCGCTAGAAGATTTTGAAGAGCAGTACCATTCAAGAGGCGGCGATGCTATTTTGGTTGAGATAAAACACTTTTTTCAAAACAACACCTATAATAAAGCCATTATTGAGAGAATAAAAGAGAGAGTTGACGCTGATGAGTGCAAAGATTTTGACATCATTTTTTCAGCTCACGGTTTGCCTCAGAAGATAGTAGATGCGGGTGATGTTTACGAGCGACATGTGCAAAAACATATTGAGATTTTAAAGAAGATGTTAAAAGATGAAGATATAAATTTTAATGAAGTTCATTTGGCTTATCAGTCAAAAGTAGGACCTATGGAGTGGCTAAAACCCTCTCTGGAAGATAAGTTAAAAGAGATTAAGAGCAGGAGCGTTGTTATATTTCCTATAGCTTTTACCATTGATAACTCTGAGACGGATTTTGAGCTTGAGATTGAGTACCGTGAAGTTGCGCGTGAGTTGGGATTTGAAGATTACAGAGTTTGCAGATGTCCGAATGATAGCGACTTTTTTGTAGAGGCACTTGTAGAGCTTTATGCAAAAATGAGGTAGCGTGAAGATAGTTATCTTTGATATGGACGGCACGCTGCTTGATTCTAAAAAAGATATTACGATATCCATAAATCATGTCAGAGAAGCTCACTACAATTTGGCTCCGCTGAGTGAAGAGTATGTAGTTGAAGCGATAAATATGGAGGTAAGAAATCTCTCACAGCTTTTTTACGAAACAGAGATTTACCATCCAAAAGACAGAGAACTTTTTGAGAGCCACTATGAGCTTCAGTGCGTAAAAAATGTTTATCTTTATGAGGGTGTAGAGGAGATGCTCAAAAGCTTGGTTGCCTCGGATGTAAAAATTTCCGTTGCTACAAACGCCCCGACAGAGTTTGCTCTAAGAATGTTGGAGCATTTAAAGGTTAAAAATCTCTTTGACGTAATCATCGGAGCAGACAAAGTAAAGAACTCCAAACCAAGCCCTGAGATGTTAAATAATATATTGAGTTACTACAACTATAATGAAAAAAATCATAAAGCGTGGATGGTCGGAGACAACTCCAAAGATATACTCAGCGCCGAGAGTGCCGGAATTGAGTCTATCTTTGCCACTTGGGGATTTAGCCCACAGAGCGATGCCAAGATAGTTGTAAAAAAACCTCCAGAGGTGTTAGATATAGTTTTATAAAAGTTTATGATAAAATGTTTCAACTCCATTTCAAGGATAGATGATGTTTGGTGCTGATTTACTACTTGCTTTTGCAGTTATGGCGTTACTTTTTTTGAGACAAATATCGATACTAAAAGAGCCGAATAAGATTAACTATGCACCGTTGATGATGGGAATAGGTGCAATAAGCGGCACCATCCACTTTATAACCCATCCTGAAACGGCAGATACTCTTCTTATTTTAAAAGAGAGCCTGTTTCCTATCTTGGTTGCACTCATTCTTCATGTAATTATGAATATTTTGCATCAAACTCAACAATCTGACCAATCAAAAAACCAGCATGAATTTACCAAAGCACTGATTGAACAGATAACCCAGCTAAAAGAGTTTAGCGCTGAGTTGGAAAAGAAGATGATTCTAAATCAAAACGAAGACAGACGAGCCCAAGAAGAGATTAGAGAGAGATTTAAACATGACATAAAGATACTGGATGCGATTTTAGTAAATCAAAACAGATTTTTAGAAAAGCTTGAGCAGGTTGACAAGTGGCATGATTATGTTATAAAGTCATTTGAAAATTTTACAGAGGTTCAGCTTCCGTCTTTGGATAATATTGTGCATAAACACATAGATATACTCAGGGTGACGGAGCAAGACCACTTTAACAAAGTTAAGGCTACATTGACAAAATCGCTTGAGAGCAGGGGCAGTATTGCCATAGAGATTGAAGAGCTCAAAGAAAACCTCCAAACAATCAGCAATATCTCCCAGACTATCTCAAAAACAATTACCAGACATACTATTGATGAGCTTTCAGATATCATAAAGCCGTTTGAAAAAGAGATACTCTCTCTCAAATCACATACGGAAGGTTTGGAAATATCTCTTTATGAGAGTGAAAACAGGTTAAGCGGCGTAAAAGAGCAGAGTGAGCTGATAATGAAGCAGATGATTCTATCATCTAAAAAAATGAATGAAATCGAAGCAAAAAACAGCGGTTTGCACAATGTTTACGAAATTATGAAGGATTTGATAAAAGATATAGAGATTGTCAAATCAGAATATGTTAAATCACAATCTCAGCTTAGTATGATTGTAAAAGAGTTCAGAGATATTAAAGAGAGCGAGATAAATAACATAAAAGAGCAGATGGAACATCTAATCACTACTCTGACAACCAAAGTAGACAGCTCTTTGGAGAAGCTATATAAAGAGTATAATATGGCCAGCGAAGAGATATCTCCTAATGTAAAGTTTCTCTCAAAACAGGCACAGCTTAAAAATAGATACTCTGACTTAGAGAGCTAAAAGTATAAGCAGAGGATAGATTAGCAGTCCAAGGTAGGGCAAAAAACTGTTTATGGGTGCGAGTAAAATAAGACTTAAGTCGTGAGAGAGCTCTCTTTTTATAAAAACCTGCTCAATAAGAAGTATCTTCGTTGCAACATCAACTGTTTTTAGAAACAGCAGAATCATAGCATAGACGTTATAGTCGCTAAGCATTACAAAACCTATGCTAAAGTAAAAAGTAGGTTGCATAAGCAAAAACAGAAATATGCTCTTTGAGTAGTATCTGTACATGCGTATAACCATACCCATGATGCTAGGTGCTTTTTGCCAAGTTATCTCATACAGCTCGAGAAAAACAAAAAGAAGTACGTAGTTTAAAATTAAATCATCTATCATGGATAAAATGGTACTATAAATATCTAAATAATATATTGAGAGTTGGGAGTGACGGTGTTTCATTGGTGGGAAGAGTTGAGTAAAGTAGAAATTATTAAATTTATGAAGAAGTGATTTGAGATGGAACATAGCCAAAAAGAGAGTATTTTAAAAAAGGTAATTATTTTAAATATTGCGCTTGTTATTGCAGAGATTGTTGCCGGCATATACAGCGGTTCCATGGCGCTTCTTGCCGACGCTTTTCATAACTTAGGCGATGTTTTAGCACTTTTCATCTCGTTTGTGGCAATTATTTTTGGGGCAAAAAAAGCGACTGATTCGATGACTTTTGGATATATAAAGGCTGAGATGATGGCGGCTTTTATAAACTCAATCTTTTTGGTCGCCACCATGATTTTTATCTTGACAGAGTCAATAGGGCGCATATTTAACCCAAATGAGATAGACGCGCCAGTCGTGATAATCGCTTCGCTTATAGCTTTGGCAATAAACGGATTTAGTACATTTCTGCTCAGCCAAAACAAAATCGAGCATCATCATCATGAAGACGGTGACGAGCATCATCACGAACATCACGAAGATATGAACATAAAGTCGGCATATCTGCATATGCTCGGCGATGCCGTAATCTCGTTAAGCGTAGCTGTTGGCGGGGGTATTATATATCTGTTTGGGGTTGTAGTAATTGACTCTATTTTATCGGTTATCTTTAGCATCTACATCATCAAAGAGACGCTGCCTGTCCTTAAAAAGTCATTCTACTCTCTTATGGATTCAAATATTGACGATATAAAAGAGGTGGAAAATTTGATACTCTCTTCAAGCGAAGTTTTATCAGTTCACGACTTGCACCTTTACCGTCCAAACTCAAAGGAATATTATGGCTCTGCTCATGTCGTGCTTAGAGATGATTTGCTTCTAAGTGAAGTTGAAATTGTTTTGGAAAGTATTAGAGCTAGACTTTGCAAAAAAGGTATTACTCACTTCATAATTCAGCCAGAGAGCCTGAAATACGACCTTAAATCTACATGTTGTTTAACGCATTAAAATAAATCAATACCAAAGTACTATTTACAAGTAGATTTGCATATGTTAACATTTTCGCATAATTAAATTCGGAGGTGTGAGATGGCTGCTGGAAAAGTTGTAGGACAAATACAAGTAACGCAGGGTAATATCAAAGTAATTGGTGTGAACGGTGCTGTTCGTGAGTCTGGCTATGAGGGTTATATTTACGAAAATGAGCAGGTCGTCAGTAACGATCCGAATGCTCTATTTCAGATTAAATTTTTAGCACTTCCGGAAGCTTCTGCGTATGACGGTATTTTTAGAATATTGGCAGATGGTTCGGTAATCCACGGCAGAGATGCAATGGACAGCATGATGAGTGATGAGAGTTTGGTTAAAGTACTGGAAACAGCAAGCGTGGGAGATGTTAAAACAGCCGGTAAGGATGTCGGGGATTTGGAAACCGCAGCCGGTGAAGAGGGCGCAGAGGGAAGTTCATCATTTACTGAAACCGATATAGTTGCGGAGTCGAGCGTTCTTGGCTTTAGCAGAGGACCAAACAGCGCTCTGGGGTATGGAGTGGTTGATTTTGGAAGCAGAGTAAATTATGATGCACTGCAAGAAGCTGCTCCACAAGAGGTCACTCCTCCTGATGTCACTCCTCCTGATGTCACTCCTCCTGATGTCACTCCTCCTGATGTCACTCCTCCTGATGTCACTCCTCCTGATGTCACTCCTCCTGATGTCACTCCTCCTGATGTCACTC
>JBAZDX010000001.1:0-231331 GCA_041654255.1 Sulfurimonas sp. | reverse complement strand
GTCACTCCTCCTGATGTCACTCCTCCTGATGTCACTCCTCCTGATGTCACTCCTCCTGATGTCACTCCTCCTGATGTCACTCCTCCTGATGTCACTCCTCCTGATGTCACTCCTCCTGATGTCACTCCTCCTGATGTCACTCCTCCAGTGATTACGTCTTTAAATATAGCGCTTTTTAACGAAACAGATACGGCTCCTGTAACGCAGGTAACGGCTAGCAGCGAAAACGGTGTCAGCTACAGCATCTCAGGAGGAGATAGTGAACTATTCACTATTGACCCAGTAAGCGGTGTTTTAAGTTTTAAAGAGGCTCCGGATTATGAAAATCCAAAAGATTTAGATGAGGACAATGAGTATGATGTATATGTAACCGCAACAGATGATGCAGGGAATTATACAACGCAACTATTGTCCATCGCTATTAATAACATTACTGGAAATGTGACGACTGCTCCTGCTGATAGCTTGGTTCTGCATACGTTTGACAGCCCTCCAGGCAATAATAATGAAGGTTGGGACGGTGAAGGCAATGAGAGCGCTATCGGGCAAGGAAACAGTACTATTCCGCCAAATGAGTTAGGTTGGTTTAGTCAAGACAGCGACACAAGGTCGCATGATTTTGATCTGAGTGATCATGCAGATGAAGATATAAATATTTCGTTTAAACTTGGCGTAGAGGATTGGGAAGGTAGTGATACTTTCATAGCAAGGGTTTATGACAGCGATGATAACGTGATACAAACTCAGACATACTCTCCTGATAGTGAGGGGGTAGGGTATTATGACTATAACTTTGACGTTAGAGTTCCTGAAGATGGGATTATTAAGGTTGAATTTCAATCTGAAAACACCATAGATCAGGGAGGAGATAAAGAGGCTTGGAGTATTGACAACTTTGAGATAATGGGACCTGACGGTCAGCAGGTTCTTACTTTTGAGAGTCCTTCTTATGGCACCATAAATATGGAAATGTTAGTAGATCAAAATAATGATTTTGAAGGTGATGCTCCTGATTTAGTAGATGAGATTGATTTATCTACAGGTGATTACACATTGTCAAATATTACACTAGCTGATGTCATCGATATAACAGATGGTGATAAAGTTCTTAAAATCACGGGAGACAGCGGCGATGGAATAAATAATTTGGCAGGGAACGGATGGGTGCTTGATTACTCTCCAACTGTTACTGAATCAGGTTACGATACCTACACAAATATAGCAGATTCGAGCGTACAGCTTCTTATAGACGTTGATATACCGATTGAAATTGTTTAGTTTTACTACTTAAACTTTAGCGCAAGCGAGATTCTGTCGGTCACATTCGCCTTCTCAAAGATGTGCTGAATGTGACCTTTTACGGTTGATAGCGCGATTTTCTCTCTTTGTGCAATCTCTTTGTTGCTTAATCCATCAGCAATCATATAAGCTATATTTTTTTCTCTCTCAGTTAGAGAAGAGACGAAATCCGGTTCATCTTTCTTTTTGTTTTGCATAAATTTGTTGATGATAAAGTATGTAAGATCTGCAAAAAGCCAGTTGTTGCCCTCTTCAACCGTGGTGAGCATTTTTAGCAGGTTCTCTCTGTTTAGATATGAGTTCTCATACCCTTTTATGCCGCTGCCAAGCAGAGTGGAAGCGTGATGCAATTCCGGTACAGCATTAAAAAGTAAAATATTTGCGTGAGGGTACTCTTTTAGTGCCGACAACGCATCTTCTATGCTTGATATACTCATTTCATCTAGCATTACGATAACTTTATTGTTATGCTTTTCTAAGTAATCAAGCAGAGCATCAAAATTTTCCACATGCAGTGTCTTGTATGATTTTTCTAAAGCTCTCTCCCAATGTTTTTTTATGGAAGACATATTTGTAAACAGAATTATCTTTTTCATAACTACCTTTCGCTTAGTACATTTTCACGTGCACGTAGTATTGGTTTTAAAATATAGTCAAGTACCGTTTTTTTGCCGGTTATAATATCCACATCAGCCGTCATACCAACCATTATATTTAGCTTTTTTTCTTTACTGCCCAAGTAGTTTTCATCAGTTTTTATACGAACAAGATAGTAGTTTTGTCTGCTGGCTTCATCATAAATAGTGTCAGCACTGATGTGCGTCAGCGTCCCTTTTATTGAGCCGTATATTGCAAAATCATAAGCAGAGAATTTTACGATGGCGCGTTGTCCTGGAAATAAAAAAGCGATATCCGCAGGTCTTATTTTTGCCTCTATTAGCAAGTTGTCCTCTGTCGGGACAACTTCGATTATGTTCATTCCCGGTTTTACAACACCGCCTACTGTGTTGACAAGCAGCTGTTTGATTGTCCCATCAACGGGGGAGCGTACAAATGTACGTTTTACTTTGTCTTCTCTGGCGATATTAACACTCCCTATTCTTGTCATCTCAGCTTTGGTTTCATTAAATTTCTCTTTGGCAATATTGCGAAATTTAAACTGAATTTCTAGGATATTGTTCTTTTGCTCATCTATGATAGAGTTAAGGCGAGGGATGGATAGTTTTGTAGATTTCATCTGCCCCTCAATGGTGCTGGCCTCTCTTTGAAGTTTTAAATACTCAACTTCAGATACTATCCCCTTGTCTACTAACGGCTTGTTAAGTGCCAACTCTTTTGTGATAAACTCATAGCTCTTCGTTAGATTTGAGAGTCTTGCTTCAGCCTCTCTGAGTTCATCTTTTTTTTGCTCCAAACGGTGCTTGTAGATGAGCATACTGTTTTGTAACTGCTCTTTGTTGCTAAGATAGAGAGATTCTTCATACTTAATGAGTTCAGGAGAGTTTTTTCTAATAGCATCAGCCACGCTAAAAGGAGTGCCAGTTGATTCGGCTAAAAGTCTAATGCTCTTTGCTTGAAGCTCGTTATAACGGAGCTGACTCTCAACAAAGCTGCTTACGAAACCGGTATCGTCGATTTTAATAAGAATATCTCCTTTTTTTACGCTCTCTCCCTCTGAGACAAGAATCTCACTCACAATTCCGCCTTCAAGATTTTGAATAACCTGAACCTGAGTAGAAGGTATAACTTTTCCCTGCCCACGAGTTAGTGCGTCAATCTCGGCATTATATGCCCAGTAGATAAGCCAGATAATAAAAAAAGCGCTAATCCACAACATGATTTTAGTAGCCAATGTATTGTGAGTAAGCATCGCGGCGCTTACGGAGTTCATATACTCCAAATCTTCCTCATCTTTTATGCGAAGATTTTTAATATCTTTTTTATTGTAAGAGTACTCTACAAACTTATCTTCAAGATTCATGGGTTACGCTCTTTTTTGGTGTCTGCAGTTGCATTAATACTTCATCATGAGGACCGTCTAAAACTATTTTTCCTTTGTCCATTAAAATCAATCTTTGTGTAAGTGCCAGCAAAACATTTTTATGTGATATTAAAAGCATAGTTTTGTTTGTTTTATAGCTGTTTATAGCTCTGATAAAGTTGCCCTCATGCGTGCTGTCCATTGAGTTGGTCGGTTCATCAAGCAAGACAATCGGTGTATGATGTATAAAAGCTCTTGCAATACAGATGGATTGTTTTTGTCCGCCAGAGAGTCCATCACCTCTCTCTCCGATAGGCATATCATACCCCATTGGGTGCGTGTCAACAAAGTCGCTGACACCGCTTAACTTTGATACCTTTAAAATATCTTCATCGCTTGCTCCGGGTGAGCGCAGTACAATATTCTCTTTTAGCGTTCCTTGAAAGAGGATGACATCCTGCGGCACGTATGAGATATTGCGTCTCAAATCTGCAGGGTCAATCTGTTTGATGTCGATGCCGTCTATCAAAATAGAACCCTCTGTCGGCTCATACAGACCCAATATCAGCTTCTCTAGGGTTGTCTTTCCGGAGCCGTTGGTTCCTATTATGCCTACAGATTCCCCAGGGTGGATAATAAAGCTGACATCGTCTAATATTTTACTGTCTGTATTTGGATAGATAAAGCTTACATGCCTAAACTCAATTTTACCTGTAAATGATGGACGTTGAACGAAATTTTTAGCCTCTTCACGCTCAACGGCAAGTTTCATAATGTTGTTTATGGCGTCATATGCTGTTTTTGTCTGCTGAAAATTCGCAATAAGTGCTGCGACTTGACCTAAAGGCGCTAACATTCTAGAGCCTAGCATAACAACCGCAATAAGCCCTCCCATAGTAAGCTCTCTTTCTCCAATGGCATAAACCCCGCCTACAATAAGCGCTACAGTGTTTAGCTGAACTATGAAATTGACAAAAGTAGAGATAGAGTTTGATAAGATCTTTGACTTAAGCCCTTTTTTCGCGACATCTCCTGTTGCTTCTTCCCACTTCCACTGATACTGTCCGCTTATTCCCAGCGCCTTGATGGTCTCAAATGCGCTAAGTGATTCGATTAGCACCGCGTTTTTTCTAGCAGATGCTTCGTATGTGTTTTGAACACTGTGTCTCATTGGTTTTTCGACAAATATGCTGTATAAAACAATAATAAAAGCGCTTGCAATAGGAATGGCGATTAGCCAACCGCCGATGATGTAGATTATAAATAAAAATATAATGGTAAACGGCAAATCGATAATAGTAGCTATTGATGAAGCTGTAAAAAAGCCTCTTATAGAATCAAAATCTTTTAAGTTACTGGCAAAAGAGCCGACTGAGTGAGGCTTTGAGGCAATTTTTAGATTTAGTACATGTTCGAATATAATTGATGACATAATAACATCGCTTTTTTTAGCCGCATTTTCAAGAAAATAGGAGCGTAAAAATTTTAGAAGAATGTCAAAAATATAGATAACGATGATACCTGTTGCAAACACCCAAAGTGTGTCCATTGCGTTGTTTGGCACAACTCTGTCATATACGTTTAGAGTAAAAATTGGAGTTGCCATTACAAAAAGGTTGATTAAAAACGAGGCTATTATCACATCAACATATACTCCTGAGAAGTACTTTATAGTTCCCCAAAACCAGTGATGCTCCTCATGTTTTAAAAGGCGGTTGTGTGCATCTTTGTATTGGTGTTCATGCTTAAGCAGAAATGCAAAATTTATATATTCGGCTTCAAGAAACTCGGTTTCAACCCAGTTCTCAGCCTCGCCAACTTCTGGAAGTATTATTTTTGCATATTTTTTATCTGGGCTTATCTCTGTTAATATACATGCTTTTTCATTTCCGCCATCACCTTTTAAAACCAATATGACTGGCAGAAGCAGAGGGGGATATATCTTTAAATGAGTAATTTACTAACTTAGAGCTAAATCCTGCACGCTGCGCGGCACGGTGAAAAGCTGATTTTGAGCCTTCTTGTTCCAGTGAAAAAAGTTTAGGCGTAACTCTTCCAGCGGGAATCGGCAAATCTGCAATAAGCGCATCAGCACTGTAAGGACGGTTGTAGAGCTTGGTAAAAATTACCAAGCATTCCAATAGAGGATTTTCAATTGTGTTACTCAACTGTGATGTTCATCTCTTCTAAGATTTTACCTGTGTAAGCCAGAATCTGATAGTAAGATATCAATCTGTCGTATTCAGCAGTAGTTTTGCGGTTTTTTGCACTGTTGTACTCCAATTCGATATTTAAAAGGTCGATGATGCTTCTTCTTCCGAGTTCATGCTCTTTTTCATAGTCGGAGACAGTTTCACCACTTGATTTTATAGTGTTATCTAAGTGAACCAGCTGCTGTTTTGTTGATTCAAAAGTTTGCCATGCAATTTCCGTATATGCCTGTATGTAGCGCCTTGCATCTGCAAGCGTGCTGTTTTTGTTAAGCAGTCTGTGCTGATTTGCCTCTTTGTTTGCTTTGTCTGCAAAGCCGTTAAATATATTGTAGTTCAATACAAGAAGAGCGTTATAACCAGAATCTTCTTCGTAATCACTAGGAGTGGGTGCGTCAGTCGCTATACCATGCACATTTTTGTTCCAATACCCTTCTACTTTAATATCAGCCTTTGGATAAAACGGTGCATTTGAGCGTTTTAGCGCAGCAGTTGCAACTTCAATATCTGCCTGTGATACTTGGATTTTCGGATTGTTTTGCATAGCAATCTCAACTAAAGAGACCAAATCATTTGCAGGGATATTTCCAACAGATGGTTTTTGCAAATCTGCTACGCTTATATTGCCCGGTAAAATACGCTCAAAACTTGAAATTGCATTATCATAATTTTGCTCCGCAAGATATTGGATACTTAGAGCATTTTCGTATCTGGCAAGAGTCTGTTTATAGTCAGAACTGCGCCCGACTCCCGCTTTTACCTTTTCATCTATCTGTGAGAGATATTTTTTATGTACAGCTACGTTGTCTTTAGCGATTTGAAGCAACTCATGAGTTCTTAAAACTTCTATATAGTATGTTGCAGTTGCCAACGCCAACTCATTTGCACTCTCTTTTACCGTGTCGCTTGCAGATAGGATAAGCGCATTTTGTTGCTTAACTGCATATGTTGTATCAAAACCGGAAAAAACATTTTGAACCAATACCGCAGAAGCGTCTTGACGCGTCAAGCTCTCGCTCTCTCTGTCGTTATTGATTGTTTTTGTTACCTCTGGACCGACAGAGTAAGATAAATCAACAGATGGCAAATAACCGGCTTTTGCTCTTGTTAGTAGCTCTTTTTGCGCATTTCTATCCTCTTTTTTCATCTCAATCTGCGGATGCGTTTGAACTGATTTTTGAACAGCCTCAGCAAGAGACATAGCACTTACGAGAGCAGGAACAAAAGCCATTGATAGTAATATTGAGCGTTTCATGTGATATCCTTTTGTGTTGTTCTTACTTCAGTATACTACTGAAAAAATTAATCTGTTCTTAAAATAGTATATAAAGAGGGTTGAAAAGTGAATATACGAGTCTATTACGAAGACATTTTTTGCATCTAAAAAGCTCTAAAACATCTATTTTAAAGGATTTGTACTAATTTGCTCTCTTGTCTAAAAATGATTATTTCTTTAAAATAGACAAGTTTTTAGACAAGAGAAATATACATGAAATTCAACTAATATAGTTGCTGATTTATCGTGTAGCTCGTGCATATATTTTAGATTATTTTAAGAAAACACAACCCTTGAAGCCAACAGTTTAAAATACTCTTTTGACCAAAAATCAAACACTCTTGTATCTTTGACAAAGCCTTTTACTTCATTGATAGCTTGTTCAACATCAAGATTGTCTATTTTATTATGAAGTAGTTCAGTAAATTCCTCTTTAGTTAAAACATTCTTGTCAAAGTTCCCACTCTCTTTCATTCTTTGGCATAGATGCTCTAAATTGAGCGGAGTATTGTTTTTGACATACCACTCAAAATCAAACCAATCTCTCCCTTTTACACGAGTTTTCCAGCTTCTAAATAAAAGGGCATGTATCTTACCAGCATAAAGATTTGGCAAAGTCATAGTTCTAACATTGAAAGTCATAGGAAGAAGAAGTGTTTTTGACTCTGTTTGAAATTTAAGTGGAGGATTGGTGTCCACTTCAAGTTTGATTTTAATCTTTCGTCCACTGTGAATATTTTCTAATCCTTTAGCTTCAATATTAAGAGTATGGATAGATGTGTCATTTTTTAAAAATGCTGATTCTATATTTGTATCACTTGATTTACTTTTTTTATTTAAACTTATCTCAATCCCTAACGCTTCAAATTCACTCACCACATGTGGAAAGTATTTTTCTATATTAAAATCTTTGTTTTTTGCTAAGAGTGAGAAGTCTAAATCCTCTGAAAATCTTTTCAGTCCATACAGTATTCGAAGGCTTGTTCCACCATAAAAAGCAGCTTTATCAAAAAAACCACCTCTATAGAGACCAAGAAGTGTTATTTCTTGAAATATCTCTTTAAGTGCATTGATTAGTTCAGTTTCACTTTGCGGATCATATTTTTTTAGCATCTGTTCTATTATATTCATTTTGATAATCCTTTTATAACTTTAGTAAGAACTTCTATTTTTTTTGATTTGCTGATTTTGGCATACTCTTCAAAAATCTTTATATCACAGTTTTCAAGCTCATCCATATCGATTCGCAAGTCATCTTCCAAAAACTCCATCATAGCTTTTTGACTTCTCAAATCTATATCCTTTGTAAAATAAACTTTATCACATAAGGCTTTTTCTTTACTTGCTATTATAAAATTACCACTTTTAGAACTTTTGATTTCTAAACCAATATTAAATAGCTCTTTTTTAGTTTGTACATAGCTAAACACTCCATAAGGTGTATCAAAAGATTTTGATCGTTTTGTCGTGATAGAAGTTATTTCATAAACACTCTCAGGTATAAGTCCATGAAACCATAATGCAAAATCAAGCGATACATATGATGGACCCAAGAGCATATTTGCAATTATCTCTTTAGAAAGAAGTGTATTATTGTAGAGTGGATTGTAAACATAAAGTCCACTTTTAAGAGGTGTTAAAATACCTTTGTTTTTGAGTTGAACTATTTTGTCATTGATTCTTTTGTAAGCTAAATTTTCAAGTATCGAGGAGAGTGTAGCATGTTCTATAATTCTAGAAGGGTATGTATCTAATACTCTCTCTAATTCTCTCATTGTGCTTCCCTTGACTTTATAATCTATATATAATCGATTTAATATGTAATATTAACATATTTTTTTGAATATTACTAGATTGTTATTGGTATGTTTTCAAAGAAGTTTAGCAGTTTTGCAAGTTATGCAGCTTGACATTTGTTGCCAATTGCAGAACAAGCACTGCTTGAGCAAATGAAACTTACAGTTGATGCAACATATATTTTTTTAAATCAATCAAATGAACCTTTCTATGGTCATGACATCATAGGAAAGAGATTTAGGGAGATTATAAAACAAAGCGGTGTGAAAGAGAGACCATTGTATAATTTAAGACATACTTTTGCTTCACAGATGATTAGCAAAGGGGCAGATATAACTTGGGTTTCTAAAATGCTTGGTCACAAAGATGTTTCAATTACCCTCTCAACATATACAAAATTTATCAAAGAAGATGATGAAGTAAGAATAAGAAATATTGAAAAAATGGGCACGATTATGGGCACTTTCTCTGAGTGAGAAGTGCTAAAGCCTTAAAAATAGGGGTTGAAAAGTGAATATACGAGTCTATTACGAAGATACTGATTGCGGCGGAATTGTGTATCATTCGGCATATTTAAATTTTTGCGAGCGTGCGAGAAGCGAAGTTTTTTTCATAAAAGGATTGAGTCCAGTTTTGCAAAACGGTCATTTTGTAGCAAAAAAACTAGAGGCTGATTATATAAGCAGTGCCAGACTTGGGGATGAACTAGAGGTTTTAACAAAGCTTGTAGAGGTTAGAGCGGCGTCATTTGTACTTTTGCAGAGTGTCTTTAAAGATGGAAAAAAGATATTTGAGTTAAATATCACTCTAGCGTATATAACTTTCGAGGGGAAGCCTCAAAAGATTACAAAAGAGGTTAAGCAGTTAGTAGAGTCACTATTTGGCAATTAATCGGCAGTTTATTTATAGGGGGTAAATCTAGAAACCGACGGCTGTAACAACACTATAGGGTAAATCATTTGATTGTTGATATTTTCAATATTATATTCTCTTTTTGCCCCGCTTATAATATATGAAAAGTAGTCTATTCCAACAGTTGTTGTATAGTTAATCCACTCATAAACTATATCGTTACCCAAAAGGGAGTTTGTTTCAATAAGTTCGTCGTTATTCTGAGTAATTGAATTTGCAATTATCATGTTTTTTCTATCTTGATATTGAGTCATAGTGAGCAGCAGAGGATTGTAGTTTGTCTGTGTAGAGAGCACATTTGTAGCATTAGTGTTATACAGCGTAAGCTGAGACATTATCATGCCGCTCTTAACGATAGGAGTATTCACAAAAAATGAACCCCCTGAAATCCTTTTATTATCTTTGAGCTTGTCTTCTAGGCTGGTTATCTGCTGAGGGATGGAAAATTTTACTACATTGTTTCTAGCTGTAGCGTTATCTTGTTTAAATTTATACTCTTGATAGTTAGATAGTTGCTCGCCAATTTCAGATTTGTCATAAAATATCACAAGTGGTGACACGGATTCCTTTAAAAGTAAATCACTCTGTGCACGATAATCTATCCCGCCATAGTAGAGGTATTTTGATGTGGTTTGTGTATCTTTTTTATTGATTGTAGGAAAATAAATATTTATTTGGGGATTGATTTTTGAAACTATTTTTTCGCCGGATTGCGTAAGCGGAGCGATAATGTAAGAGAAACCGTCCGCTTGAATCTTCTTTAGCGCTTTAAAAATCTCATCATAGCTCTCATCTTCTATTTTATAACTTTTTAATTCAAATGGGCGGTTTTTTGACATCAAATATGCGAATGATGCATTTGTTGTAGAAGCTGCGTATCTGCCTATTTTATTATATGGAATAAGCAGGGCGATTCGGAGTTTAGTGTCTGAGGCAACAGATTTGGCTTCTAAGGCTGATGGGTTCTCCACGTTTGTGTTTTCTGCTAGCATAGGGTCTAGATTTTGCACATCTGTTTTTGGAAGCGGAATATTTGATGTTAAGGAACTTTCACAAAATAGAGCAATTGGCAGCAACAGTGTAAAAATATATAGTCTTATCATATACAGCCCCTTATGGTTTTTAGGTCATTAAATGCAATTTTTTTGTCATCCGGATTTCTAAGCAGATGGTTTGGATGAAAAATTGGAATTAATTTATAATTTTTAAAGTCTATAACATGTCCTCTTACGCTTTGAAAATTATCTTCTTCAGATGTAACTTTAGCATAAGCATCTTTACCTAAAGTTATGACGACTTTTGGTTTTACAAATTCTATTTGTGAAAATAGGTAACCCTTGCATGAATCCCACTCTGAATTTGAGGGCATGTTTGAGTTTAACGGTTTACATTTTATGGCATGCGTAAAGTATAAATCTTTTGTTTTTAAACCTAAAACATTTTCTATCATGTTTGTTAAAATTTCACCGCTCCTGCCGCAGTAGTAAGAGTTTGTGCTGTCTTCGCTTAAGGAAACAGTATAATCGATTATCATTATATCGGCATTTGGGTTTCCGTATCCGCTCATACTTTGTGTTCTTGATTTGCTAAGGTCGCATAGGTGGCATGTGGATATATTTTTCGCCAATTCTTCAATATTGTGAGGCTTTTCATTTGAGCTTTTTTGATTTATAGAAAATGAATCACTATATTCAAAGCCAAGAGCTTTTAAGCGATATAAATTTTGTAAAAGAAGTAAATTTTGAAAAGACTTCAACGTCAACCTTTTTTGCAATTAAATATTGATGGGAGTATATTTAAAGTGTGGTTAAAATTTACTTTATATTTTTTGGCTAAAATTAGCTAAAGTATTTTTGGAGAACAATTTGAGCATAGAAAATAGTGTGTTAGAAATAAACAGTTTTGCATTAACATCATCAAGAGATGTACAAGAAGTACTCTTAAACGTCCAAAATATAGATAAAGAGAATATTTTAATCCACATACTATCTTTTATGCACAACACTGTTTTAGTTCAAACTCTAAAAAATGAGTTAAGCGGTATATTTCCTCAGGCAAAAATTGTTTTACTTAAACATAACGATAAAACTAAAACAGAATTAACGATATATTCCACAAACAAAGAGATTGATAAAGAAAATCTAGAAAATGAAATACTTCAAGAACTATCTGCGCAAACTACACAAAAAGAAACAGCCATAGGAGATTATAGAAATAAACTCTTTAGCAGATATTTTACAGACCATTTGACAAACCTTCCAAATATGTATAAACTCAGAAGTGATTTGGATGATTACAAAAACTTTGCGCTGGTTGTATTTAACATAGATAATTTTCAGACAATTAACAATTTTTACGGTTATATGGTTGGAGACTATGTAATTGAAAAAGTTGGAAAATATCTTCAGGAAAAACTGCCTGAACACCATATCTATAAGCTTTCAGGCGATGAATTTGCCTTTATTTTAGATGAGGAGATAGGTTTTTATGAGCTTAAAAATTATCTGGACACTCTTTATAAAAAGATAAAAAATATTGTTATCGAGTATCAAAATATAAATATATATGTAGATTTTACATTGGCCTCATCTACAAACAGAGATAATAAAAATATATTTTCAAATGTTTCGATGGCGCTTAAATATGCAAAAGAGATCGGTGCAAAATTTTGGATATATGAAGACAGGATGAATTTTGAAAACGAGTATGAGAGAAATCTAAAACTCTCTGCTATTGTCAGAAATGCTGTTGAAAATTTAAATATTATGCCTTATTTTCAAGCTATTGTTGACTCAAAAACATCAAAAATAAAGAAGTATGAGTGCTTGGCAAGGCTGATAGATAAAAATGGAAAAATACTCTCTCCGGCTCTTTTTATTCCTATAGCAAAAAAGATAAAAGTTTATAAGATAGTAACAAAAACAATAATCGATAAGTCTTTTGAAGCATTTGAAGACAACGAGTTTGAATTTAGTATAAATTTATCCATTGAGGATATAATGAGCAGTGAAATTTTTAACTTTATAATAGATAAATTAAAAAATTCAAAAGCATCAAAAAGAGTTATTTTTGAACTGCTTGAATCTGATGCGATTGAAGATTCTAAAAAAGTTGACCGCTTTATCTCTGAAGTAAAGAGATACGGGGCAAAAATAGCGATAGATGATTTCGGCAGCGGATATTCAAATTTTGGCTATTTGACTAGAATGAATGTTGACTATATAAAAATTGACGGCTCTTTGGTTCAAAATATTGATGTTGACAAAAATGCACTTTTAGTTGTCGAAACAATCGTTGAATTTGCAAAAAAATTGGGTATAAAAACAATTGCGGAGTATGTCCACTCCAGCATGATAATGGATATTGTAAGAGATTTGGGAGTTGATTATTCGCAAGGATTTTATATAGACGAGCCATCTATAAATTTATCAAAAAATTAATTTTTTGTAATAAAACAAGGAAAATAGTGACAAAAAAAATATTAGCAATTCTCTCAGCCATTGCTGCAGCAGCTCTGTTTTGGTATCTCGTTGGAGCGGTTTTTGTTTTAAAAGATAACAAAAACTCTTTTTCAAAACTGGAGTGTGTCTCTTATGCGCCGTTTTCAAAAGATCAATCACCGTTTATGTTTAGTGACGGAATGGTAATTTCAGAGGATTTGGTAAGAGAAGATTTAGCTTTGCTTGCAAAATATACAAACTGTATTAGAACATACTCAACAGTCGGGCTGGAGATGATTCCTCGTATTGCCAGAGAGAATGACTTAAAAATGCTTATGGGTGCATGGGTAAGCAGTGATAAAATTTCAACACAAAAAGAGATAAGCACTCTCATAAAACTGGTAAACGAAAATCAAGACATAGTAAAAGCGGTTATTGTCGGAAATGAGGTTTTGCTTCGCGGTGATGTTTCAGAGACGGTACTTGTAAATTATATCAAACAGGTAAAAGAAGCTCTCCCAAATACCGAGGTTACTTACGCCGATGTCTGGGAATTTTGGGTTAAGCATCCACAAATACGGGAAGTTACGGATTTTGTAACGATTCATATATTGCCTTATTGGGAAGATGACCCGATGAATATAGACCAATCAATCGGTCACTTGGCGGACGTAAGAGGCGAGGTTGAAGCTATCTTAAAAGATAAAAATATCTTGATAGGCGAGACAGGCTGGCCATCAGAGGGCAGGGCTAGAGAAGATGCCATACCGAGTAAGATAAATCAGGCACTTTTTGTCAGAGAGTTTGTAAAATTAGCCGAAAAAGAGGGATGGAGATACAATATTATAGAAGCGTTTGATCAGCCTTGGAAAAGAGTTAGCGAGGGGGCGGTAGGCGGTTTTTGGGGACTTTTTGATAAAGATAGAGTTGATAAAAATGTATTTAGCGGTAATGTTTCAAATTTTTCAAACTATAAAATATTGGCGCTTGGCTCGATTTTGCTCATTTTATCATTCTCTTTTTTACTAAGAGGCTCAACTGTTTCTACTAAAAGAACACTTATCTTTGGCTCAATTAATACTCTTTTTGCTATTTTGTTTATGCTTCAAATAGAGCAATACCGCATTACGGTAAGAACAGGTGCAGAATTTTTATGGGCTGCCGGAGTTCTCATCACACATCTCTTTATATACTATTTTTTACTCTATCACATAGCACATGGCAAAAAACCTCAAATCATAAAATTTGATAAAATTTTAAATCAAAGAACACTCTTTTATATCTCTTTTATATTTGTTCTTATTTCAAGCATTGCGCTTGGTTTGGAAGGAAGATATAGAAACTTTGAAATATATATTTTCAGTATCTCGATTATCTCGTATCTGTGGCTTTTTAGAGGAGAGTTTGAGAACATGAATTTTGGCAGATTTGAAAAAGCCTCTTTTTTGATTCTTCTATTAACATCAATTAGTATCTTTATAAACGAAACGCATCTTAATCTCTTTTCAAATATCTGGATTTTAATTTCACTTGGATTTGCTTATATTTTATATAGCGGCAGCAAAAAAGTAGCATACGGCGAGCTTATAAAATTTGCGCTTTATAGTGTGGCGTTTTTTGCGATTTTAACTTATTTAAAATACAGTTATTTGGCAAATGGCGATTTTGCGGCTGAGTGCAACGCTTCTGCCGATTCTTTACTCTGCAGGATGAGAGCTTCATTGGCGCTATTTTTACATCTTGGGAAGCTTGGGACTGTGGCATTGATTATGGCAGTTATCGCATTTTTTGCAAATAATAAGTATATATCTTTATTGTCACTCTTTGTCAGTGTGGGAGCTGTTTTGTTGTTTAACGCATCTCTTGGTGCGATTGCGTTTGTTTTGTCTATGTTTGTTGTTTTGAGGAGTTTGCAAAGCGTGGTTAAAGAGGCTTTGTAGCCTCTTTAAAATTATTCAGCGACCGTCACAGTTACTGGAGTTGACTCCCAGATACCGTGTTTTGTGCAGTAAGCTTGAGCAACAAGCTTAAGTTTGCTCCCCGTTGGAACGATATTGAATGTTACAGTAGCGTGAGACTTTATATTTCCAAGAGCTCCGGCAACAAAGTCAGCTCTAGCTAGAAGAGTTTCGCCGTTATAAAGCGCCATGTTAGCTATATAGTGGTCAAAATCATCCGGATGAGTATACTCGTTGCCCATTTTTACAGTCACACTAAACATCTCTCCGGCTTTCGCACTATCTGCACAGTGAATAAACGGTGAGTGGCGGTCAATATAATCTTTTTTACTTTCTCTTTCTACTGTATCTATATCTACATAACGATTGATTGTCGGCATATTAATTCCTTTAATTTTTATTTATCCGCTATTGTAACCCAATATCATTTACAAAAAACATTAATCAGAGTTTATTTATCTTGATTAAGTTTTATTTAATTTATAAGTATTTAACAAAAAAATAGATAAAATCGCGACCTATATTTATATGTGAAATCCTAATAAAAAAGAGTTAGATATGCTAAAACCACTATTAATTGAGATAGGCGTAGAGGAACTTCCGGCGGTTCCGCTTTTAAAAGAGTTAAAAAACATTGAAAAAAAGTATGCCGATATTTTGGAAAAAAACTCTCTTTTGGGCGAGTTTGAATTTTACTATACCCCTCGCCGCTTAGTAATCTGGCATAGAGAGTTTAAAACTATGCAAGATGATAGTGTGGAGGAGTTCTTCGGAGCTCCAATTAGTGTTGCTTTTAAAGACGGCGAGCCTACCGCCGCGGCTCACGGTTTTGCAAAAAAGTGTGGTGTCGGCATTGATGAAATCTCAAAAACTATAAAAGAGGGCAAAGAGATTCTCTACTTTAAAAAGGATTTAAAGGGCAGGGAATCGGTTCTTCTTCTGCCATCAATTATAGATGAATGGATAAAATCTTTAGAGTTTGGAAAATCCATGAGATGGGGAAGCCTAAGCGAGAGTTTTATCCGTCCAATACGCTGGGTAAACGTGCTTTTTGGCGATGAGTTGGTGGAGCTGGAGCTTTTTGGCGTAAAATCTGCAAAGAGAACTTTCGTACACCGTATCAGTAACTTTGAGGCTTTGGATATCGGCGGAGCAAAAGAGTATTTTGAGGCTCTAGAAAATGGAGGAGTAACACTTTTTCCTGAACTTAGACGTGAGAGTATTTTAAACAACTTCGCATCTTTGGAGAAAAAAAACGGGGTGAAGATAGAGATTGATGCTGATTTGCTCGATGAAGTTGTTGCTATTACCGAACATCCGACTGCGATAATGGGCTCATTTGATGAAGCGTTTTTAAAACTTCCTCCCGAGGTTATCATCACATCTATGAAAGAGCACCAGAGATATTTTCCGGTTTTTAAAGAAGGCAGACTGATAAACAGATTTGTCGTTGTTTCAAATGCACTTACAGATGATTTTTCAAAGGTAATTGAGGGAAATGAGAGAGTTCTACGCCCTCGTTTGGCTGATGCGCTCTTCTTCTACAACAACGACCTCAAAAAAGGACTAAGCACGGCAGGACTTGAGAAAGTCGTCTTTATGAAGGGGCTTGGAACGGTAGCTGACAAGATAGAGCGTGAGAGAAAAATAGCAAATACTCTTTTTGACATGTACAATCCAAAAGACTCAAACAAAGAGCTCTTAAATCGTGCCGTGACTCTTGCAAAAGCAGACTTGATGAGCGAGATGGTTTATGAGTTTACGGAACTTCAGGGTCTTATGGGGTGCTACTATGCAAAAGCGCTTGGCGAGAGCGATGAAGTTGCAGAGGCTATAAAAGAGCAGTATCTTCCAAACGGTGAGGATAGTGCGCTTCCATCAACTCCAATGAGTGCAATTGTAGCTATGAGTTTAAAACTTGACACTCTTTTAGGGCTATTTAGTATAAATCAGATTCCAACCGGTTCACGTGACCCTTTTGCACTGCGCCGCGCCGTAAACGGGCTTATTAGAATCACAAAAGAGCATAACTTGGAGTTTGACGTAGTAAAAACTCTAACGCTTCTAAGCAAAGATTATGCAGAGTTTGAGATGTCAAAACTCGAAGCGTTTTTTTTGGAGAGACTAAGACAATATTTCAAGGTAAATCCTTCCATTGTAGAGGCTGTTCTAGCCTCAGGCGAGAGAGAGCTGCTTAGAATCTCCAAAAAAATAGAAGCCCTTGGGACGATTGCAAACAGTGAAGGTTTTAGCGAAGCATTTTCAACATTTAAAAGAGTTGCAAACATTACAAAAGATATCGACATGTCAAATGAGTTCAGCGTCAATACGGTGTTGTTTCAAGAGAGGGCTGAAGAGGTTCTCTTTAGCAGATACAGCGAAGTTTGCGGAGTTAAATATGAGTCGTATGAAGAGGAGCTTGATGCACTTTTCAATCTTAAACCTGAGCTTGACAACTTCTTTGACGATGTCATGGTAAATGCAGAGGATGAAGCTGTAAAAAATAACAGAAAAGCGCTTGTATCGTCTATCTATAAAAGTATTTTAAAAATCGCAGATATCAAAGAGATAACTATCTAATTAGCCTCTTCAATAAGCACTTTTTTAGATGTAAGCGCTTTGATGAGAGAGTTTTTAATCGAGTGGAATGAAGCTCTATTTTGAGACAAAGTTTTCTCATCTCTCTTCTCTTGTCTTTTGAGAGAGTCTATCTCTCTTCTTATGTTATTGTATTTGATAAGTTGAGTTTTATTGAGCATTTTGGAAGATAGTCTATTTTTTTCATCTTTTTGAAGCTGAATATCATGCTTAATTTTTTGAATATCAGCTCTTAAAACATCTTTTTGTGAATCTTGTTTTGATGAATCCAATGCGTCTGAATATGTATTTAATCTTTTTGTTGCATAAACCAAACTTTGAAATATTTTTTCTATCTTTTGGCTAATATCGCTGTTATACTCGACCGGCGAGATGCCATTAATATAGTAATTTACAATATCTTCTTCCAGTATATCTATCTTATCTCTTATCTCTCCCAGCGAGACTTCTGTTTTTATGTAAATTTTAACTATCGACATCATTGAAGCAACATTCCATTTTAGACCATTTGGTGCTTCTATCTCCGGAACTCTATATTTTTGCCCACTTAAAACTACAATATTTAGGGAGTAATATTTTAAAAAATCTATTATATATTTGTTTGACGCACTCATTTCTGAGAGTATTAAGTTTGCAATATGTCCAAACACCTCTTTAAAATGAATTCTAAATACATATCCGGAAAACCCCTTAAAAAAATCATCATTTTCATCAAACGTGATTTTTAATTGCTCTGTAATAATAGACTGAATAAAGGCAAAAACATACTTCTCATAAGTTATATTGTTGATTTTTTTATCAAGCATATATGTGTCAACGAACTGTTCCGCGACAAAATAGAAAAAGTTTTTGTTCTCATGTTTTAGGAAAAAATCATTATAAAATGATTTAAGTTCCTCTTCATCAAGCCCATTATATCTATTTGCTATCGTATCTTTCTCTTCTTCTGAGACCTCGCGTATATTGCTGTTATCAAACAGTTTTATAAATATTTGATTGTTTTTGATGATGATTATGTCGCTTTTATGAAGTTCAAATGCCTCTCTTAACGCATATTTTAAAAGCTCTTTTTTGTTTATCTCTTCATTTGTTATTTTATTTACAAAATGGCTAAGTTTTAGCGTTAACTCTCTTTGCAGACATATCAAATCTTCTTTATCATTGTAGTCATACTGAATAAACTCTTCATTCTCCTCTATAATATCAATAATTGTTTTTAAATGAATTTTTAATTTTGCATGTAGCATTATTTTCCTAACAGTATAAATAAGCCGGCAGAGGAGGTACAATCTTGCAATTCGACCATCTTACTACCGTAAGATTCGTAACTTTCCGTCCTTACCTCGCGATAAGTTTGGCTATATACTTAATAAAACCTATTTTACTATATGATTTTTAAAAAAAGCTAAAATTAAATATCTATATCGTTTTTTGTCGAAATCATTTTTATGATGCCTTTATAACTGACGGAGGAAATGTTGAAAAAGCTTTTTTAAACGCATTTGCTCTTACATCTTTAAGTTTTCCGGTTGCAATCGGCGGTAAAAAATATGCCAGTTCCTGACTCTCTTTGGCATCATAGTTGTTGTCATGCATAAATGCTATGGTCTTGCCGAGCTTTGCTACCTGCGCAGAGATATTTCTAGCATAAGCGATAATACTTTTGTGGTGTCTGTCAAACTTATTTCCCGAGCCAAAAAATACAAACTTGCCGCTTAGACGGATGTTTAAGTAGTCCTGATAGTTGAGCAGTTTGTCATATCTTGTCAATTGATTGCTTGCGTATTTGTCCAAATCAGCATCAAACTCCTCCAAAACAGCTGTCGGTTCTATGTTTGGTCTGTTTAAATTGAAGAGGTATTTTATCTCTATAAGTTTGCCTCTGTAGTTTTCATTTTTTATTGCAGAAGCAAAAAGGGTGCAGTTATTGTCAAAATTTATTTCACAAAACTTGCCGTCAAATTCGTAACCCTGAGCCGCAAGTTTTGTGTTTGTGTTATATCCAATCGGTGCGATGGCAGGATTGTATAAAAATATAGTTCCTATAACTGTTTTTCGCTTTTTTTCCAGCATCTCTTCTAGCTGTTCTAAACTTATGACTTCATCGCCCTCAGCTATATAAATATACTGTTCTGCCACATACTCTATATCTAAACTTGTTGAAAATTTTCCAAATGCTTGCAAACTAAATCCTCTAATATTTATTGCAATTATACTATAATTCACAACTTGGGGGAAAACATTGGAATTTGGATTTTTTTTAAAGAAGTTTATTACTTTTTTTATTGAGCCTAGGAGGCTCTATTTGCAAAGAGCATACTTGGTAGAGAAGTCTTTGCTCTTGTAACTTCTGCAACTCACATGCCTCGTGCTATGAAACTCTTTAAATCTCTTGGATTAAATCCAATCGCAGCGCCGACAGCCTTTTATAAAAAAGAGTTTAGCGGCTATCTTAGGGAGCCTGATATCGACTCGTTAGAAAATTCCAATATGGCAATACATGAATATGTTGGTATTTTGTGGAGTATGCTTAAAAAATAAAGTTAAAAAAAGAAAACTTTTTGCTTTATTTGTATAAGATACATACACTATTTAGTGTGCTTAGCTCACATACGTAAGGAATCTTTTCAATGTACAGCAGTTTTAAATTTAGTTTTTTATTTTTTATTTTTTTTATTTTTATTAGTGAAGTTGGTGCCGTTGATACCATTAAAGTAAATGACAAAACACAGGAGATAGACCTATCCTTACATTCAGAACTCTTTATTGATGCGCAAAATCATTTTTCATACGATGGGGCATCTGCAACCCTTTTTAATGACAATTTTAAGCCGGCAAATTTAGAGTTAATTTCTGCTAATCATGCAAACGAAACGGTATGGATGCGATTTAACATAACTAATGATGGAAAAGAGAGCTTTAGCGGCAAGATAGAGATACCGATACTTTGGATAGATGCTCTTGACGTTTATCTAAAGTCAGGTGAAGAGTTAAGAGTAGAAAACTTTAGTTTAGCATCGGCATTTCTGCAAAGAGAGGTTGATGCAAGGTCATTTTTCCTTCCAATCTCGATCAGACCCTCAGAAACTGCCACTGTTTATATGAAAATAAAGGGATGGAATGCTGTTTCATTTACTCCTAGGCTCCACTCCCAAAACAAAGCGTCAGAGCGCTTGACTTACATCGCAATGTTTAACGGTGCGCTAATCGGCATAGTATTAATTATGCTTTTATATAATTTAAGCAATTACATGACACTAAGAGATAAAAATTATCTCTACTATATGTTTTACTTGGTCGGCTTGCTCTTTTTGCTAGGTACCTATTATGGTTATAATTTTCAACTTTTTTGGAGAGAGAATCCAGAATTTAATACCAATATCTCTGCGTTAAGTATTGCTTTTAGTTTTTTTACGGCTCTGCTGTTTACTAGAAATTTTTTAGATATAAATAGAAATATTCCTAAAGTTGACAACTATCTGATTCTTCTTATTATTTTGTTTGCCGTGCTTGGTCTTTCTAGTTTAATGGTGGACAGCAAGCCGGTTATAACGTATGCTTTAGCGGCTTTGGGAACATTAACTTTTTTATTTTTAATATATATATCTGCTTTTTCAATGAAAAATAAGCTCTCAGGAAGCAACTACTTGCTATTTGCATGGCTGTTTTTGGCTATTGGTGAGCTAATATCTTTTATGATGTTTTTGGGTTATATAAGCTACAGTGACTATCTGTATGACTCTTTTGCTATTGTTGTTGTGCTAAATATTCTTATGATTTCGTTTGCGCTGGTCTCTCGTATTAAAGATACCGAGATGCAGTGTGAGTTTGAAGTTAAAAAAGAGCATGAAATAGCGGATAAACTTAACATGTCAAAAAAAGAGTTAAGAGAGTTAAATGAAAAGCTTGAACGCAGAGTTGCTAGGCAAGAGCATGAGCTTTTTGAAAAAAATAAAGAGCATGAAAGATTCTTGATAAAAGATGATGTTACGGGTCTGTATAACAAAACAAAGCTTGAAGATATATTGACCAATGAGCTTCACAGAACAAAAAGATATGATTATAAATTTAGTGTAATAGTTATAAATATTGACGGTTTGAAAAAGATAAATGATACACACGGTTTTGAAGTAGGAAACTCTCTTATGAAAGAGATGGCTGACTTGTTTATGCGTCATATAAGATATTTGGATACGGTTGGCCGCTGGAGTGAAACAGAGTATCTTGTTGTTTGTCCTCAAACCGATGCCAATAGCGCACTGGTTGCCGCGCGGCATCTTCAAAAATTGGTAGAGCAAAACAAATTCTTTTTTGTAGGAACGGCTACTGCTAGCTTCGGTGTAGCTGGAAGCCATCCTGATGATACGTTGCAAGATATTATGAAAAGAGCTTACGAGGCACTCTCCATTGCAAAAGAGAGTGGCAGAAACAGGGCTGAAGTGCTGTAAATAAACTATGCTAAACGTAAGCAGATTCTTTAAGGTATCTGTTTACGGTAAGTTTTGAAAATTTATCAAGATAGTGCCAAAAATCATCTTTTATCTCCTCGTCAATATCCAACTCTTTTAAAACATCCCTAAAAGTACCAAGCCACTCATCTCTTGATTTTTCGTAGATAGAGAAGTTTTTATGTATGTCTATCATGTATTGGTCAAGGTCTTTGCCCTTCATCTCTTCATCATATATTGACGGACCGCCGCAGATTTGGATAAAAAATTTTGTATTCTTTTTTTTAACCTCTTCAAACTCGGCTGGGTCTTGAGGAAAAAAATGGGCAATGTTGCTCTCGTAAATATGGTCATAAAATTTATACATAAGTTTTTCCATGCCCTCATAACCGAGCGCTTCATAAAAAGCCGGATTTGGATTTTTAAACTTTACTTCTTCGCCCTGAGCGACCTTTGTTATCTCAAAATGCATTTTTATCCCATATTCTTAGATTTGCAAATGATAGCAAAAGGAGTTGCGTATAATGTTAAATTATTTTTATTATATGATATATTTAATTTTTGCTAAATATAATCCATTGCTTGGAGCGGGTTTTATTTTATACTTTTTTTTACACGTAAGTTGCTCTGCTATTTCGCTAGAGCTTAGAGTAAGAAGTGCTCCGACCATTAGTCTTATTTGGCTTCTTAAAAAGCCGTTTGCCTCAAAATTTAAGATTACAAACCCTTTGTGTCTGTATGTAAAAGCCCTGTATA
The DNA here is from genome assembly GCA_041654255.1 of Sulfurimonas sp. Taxonomy (GTDB): domain Bacteria; phylum Campylobacterota; class Campylobacteria; order Campylobacterales; family Sulfurimonadaceae; genus Sulfurimonas. The sequence continues at coordinate 208,656 of JBAZDX010000001.1, read as the reverse complement.
TAACTCTAAGCGTACTTTTTATATCGCTACCGCTTTTCATAAATTGTTTAAAATCGAACTCGCCGCAAAAGAGTTTTATCTTTTTTTCTATATCTGCGAAGTCAACATCATCTAAAAATGTTACAAAACTCTCTTCAAATGGGTTTGTTTCTCCCTCTTTTATGATATATCTGTAAACTCTTTTTTTAGCGCTGTATCTGGCATGAAAATCATCATCCACCGCTTTTATTTTTTTAACATGTATTGATGGCGGAAGCATCCTGTTTAGGGCAGACTTTAGCTTATCTAAATCGCTCCAAAACTCAGGCAGTTCAATATGGCAAACTTGTCCGGTGGCATGAACACCTCTGTCTGTACGACCGCTTGCAATCACTTTGAAGTCTATATTTAGCTGCTGCAGTACATATTCAAGCTGTCCAAGAACTGTGTTTTTAGAGCTCTTTTGTGTTTGTGAGCCTAGATATGTGGCGCCGTTATAGGCAATTGTTAAAGCACATCTCATCTAAAACTTGGCAACGATAATCTTTTTGTATAGTATATATGTGGCTATCAACCATCCAAAAACCAAAACAGGCAGGGCATAAGAAAATAGCACAAGCTGAAGAGCTACTGCCAGAGTATAATAGACAATAATTCCTAAAAATAGAAATAAGAAAATCTTTCCTTTTTGGTGTCTTGCATGAACTATGCCTATGGTAGCGGCTAAAAATAGACTAAGAACCGGAAAAAGGCTAAATAAAATATTTGCTATAAGCATCTTTTTCTTTTTTGGCGATGGAGTTTCAGGAAGCCAATACTCCATCGGTGTCTCATATTTGTCCAAATCTGTTTTCATAGTGTCGTTGATGTACATGGTCTCAAAGTCAATCTGTGTGAACTTCTCTTTAGAATAGATATAACCCTCTCCGGAGCTTAACTTTAAACGCAAAATACCGGAATCATTTATAATTTCTGCTTTTTTTGATCCAATTAAAACCTCTTCATCCTGCTTTTTATTGAATAAAATTACGTCTGAGTAGGTCTCATTTAGGTTGTCTTGTCCAATGTATAAAAGCCAGTCGCCGAATTTGTGTCCAAACTCAGAAGCCGAGAGGTTGAATTTTGCTTCGCTTTTTTTGTAGGATAAAAAGTTGTTGGACAATATCTTTGCATGCGGAAAAAGAACGAAAAAATTAAGCAGAAGCAGCAGTGATAAAAATAGAGCAGGTACAAACAGTGTCTTCAATATAAATTTAGGACGAATTCCAAGTGCGAAGATTACGACTATTTCATTATCATTTGAGAGTTTAAAGAGTGCCAGAGTAACTGCTACGAAAAAAGAGAGCGGCAGGGTATAGAATAGAAGTTCAGGCAGCATAAATAGAAACAGTTTGGCCATCTCAAGCAGAGAAAGCTGGATTATTGCCGTGTATGTAGCCAGTTTTATTAGAAAAACTATCGAAGCTATTGAAAAAAGAGGCAAAAATATAGATAAAAATAGAATCGAGAGAGAGTGTCTAATATAATTTTGAAGTATTTTCATCAGTAATTAGCCTCAATATATCTTAAAATCGGACTATCGTACATATAGACAATAAATGTAGCCATAGCTAAAAACGGCACAAAAGGAACTCTCTGCTCCTCTTTTGAACCGCGCATAACAAAAAGCATGACGGGAAGGGCTAGAAGAGCAGATAAAAATATAGCTACAAGTGTTAGTTTTATTCCAAGAAGCGCTCCCATCGTAGCCGCCACCATTATGTCGCCTTCGCCCATAGCCTCTATGAAAGGGTAGGTGTGGTAGTTTTTTGTCCACGGTGTAATTGTTTTCTTTGCATGTCTGTGGGCTGATGATGTCAACATGTACGAGATGGCAAATCTAAGCAGAGTAAAGCCTCCCGCGAAGAGCAGTGCGTTTTTGAAGTTTACAGCGATGCCGCTTATGTTCCATGCTCCAAATACGGCAAATGCCAAAGCCAAAAGATTTAGAGAGTCTGGAACCATTTTATATCTGAAATCTATCATCGAGAGTGAGAGGAGCGTAAGGAAGCTAAACGCTATTAAAATCATAGGAAAACTAAACCCAAATTTTATAGACAAAGCCAAAACTATAAGACCTGAAAGCAGCTCTATTGTTGGATATTGTGGGGATATTTTAGCGCTGCAAAAAGCACATTTTCCTCTTAGAAAAAGCCATGAAAACAGAGGGATATTGTGCCAAGGCTTTAGGCTGTTTTTACACACCGGACAGTGGGAAGAGCCAAAAACAACACTCTCATCCTTTGGAAGCCTTAAAATAACCACGTTTAAAAATGAACCAAGTGCCACGCCAAATATGAAAGGTATTAAAAATTCCACTATTTCAGCCCTCCAAATTTTCTCTCTATTTTTGTAAAATCTTTTATAATATTTTCCAGCTCTGCCGTTGTAAAATCAGGCCAAAGCGTGTCTATGAAAAAAAGCTCTGCATAAGCAGCCTGCCAAAGCAAAAAGTTAGAGAGCCTATGGTCTCCGCCTGTTCGTATGAGCAAATCTACATTATGTTTACAGTCAAGCGCGTTTGAGAGCATCGCCTCTGTTATGTCATCCTCTGATTTTTTAATCTTGTTTATAGCGCGAAGCATCTCATCGTGAGCACCGTAGTTAAGGGCGAGTGATTGAACAAGTCCGTCGCAGTGAGCCGTTTTTTCTTTTACCTCTTTTATCGTCTTTTGAAGAGACGGCGAAAAAGCTCTTATATCTCCGATAGGCTCAAAACGGATATTGTTTTTGATGTACGTGCCCAGTTCGCTCTCTAGATATTTTTGCAGAAGCTTCATCAAATACTCTACTTCAAGACGAGGTCTTTTCCAATTTTCAGTAGAAAAAGCGTAAAGAGTCAATCTCTCAATATCGCTGTCCGCCGCACAAAACTCTGTAACTGTTCTTACAACCTTTGCGCCAGCCTCGTGCCCTTTTATTCTTTTTTGCTCCTTTTGTTCCGCCCAGCGGCCGTTTCCATCCATTATGATGGCTATATGTCTTGCTCTGTTCATAGGTTTTTTGCATGCTCTAGGATTTCAAATGCAACACTCAGTTTATCCGACATCGGAATTGACTCTTTTTTGTCTTTATGTATAAAATCTATCTTGTTTGTGTCTGTTCCAAAGCTTGAGGAATCTTTTAGGATGTTTAGGCAAACTGCGTCAACTCCCTTTGAATCTATCATTTTAAGGGCACTTATAACCGCATGCTCTTCGTCCATCTCAGCTTTAAAACCTACTGTTGTTATGTCACTTTTGTCTATCGCATTTAAAATATCAACGTTTTGTTTGAGCTTCAAATCCCACTCATTGCCCAATGACTCTTTTTTGAGTTTTCCGACTTGCGCATAGTTTGGAACGTAGTCGCTCACGGCTGCCGCCATGAAAAGGTACGGCTTTTTTTGGATAAGATGAATCTGCTCATCTCTCATAAGTGTCGCTTTTGAGAGTTTTCCTTTTTTTGCGATGCGGATTGAGTCTTTTAGGTGCTCAAACATCTCATCCGAACTCTCTACATGTATTGTGTATAAATTAAGCGGAAGGTCTTTGTCAAACTTCGAAGATATGAGGTTTACGTCAGCGCCTCTGCAGTATAGTGCTGCAGCCAAAGCAGAAGCCATTTTGCCGCTTGAGAAGTTGGATAGATATCTTACGTCATCTATCTTCTCTATTGTCCCGCCGCCCGTTACGATAACTCTTCTGTCCATCCAAAACTCATCTCTTAATAGAGCTTTAGCGCAGTGCCAGAAAATCTCAATCGGCTCTGCCATCGCGCCGTCACCTACTGTTTTACATGCAAGCTCTTTTGTCTGCGTCTCAATTATCTCATAGTTTGCAATTGATAGCATTTTGAGGTTTGCTTTTGTTATTGGGTTGTTGATCATATTTGTATTTGCAGACGGTGCGATTAATTTTAGACGAGGATACGCCAAAGCGCACTCAAGCAGCATGTTGTCTGCTATCGCATTTGCCAATTTTGCGATGGTGTTTGCGGTTGCGGGAGCTATTACAAACAAATCTGCCCACTCGGTAGATTTTATATGGTTGTGATTTGTCGCCCATGATTCGTTTGTATCGTCTAAAACTTGGTTTGAAGCAAGTGCTTCAAAACTAAGCGGTGTTACAAATTTTTTGGCAGCTTCGCTCATTACAACTTTTACCTCTGCACCGGCTTTTGTGAGCAGTCTTACAAGCTCAAGCGACTTGTAAAGCGCGATTGAGCCTGTGACGCCTAAAAGTATCTTTTTGTCTTTTAGTAAATCCGGTGAAATAAGCATAGTTAACCTCGTTTGGCTGTTTAAACATTTTAGTTGTATTTTAGCAGGAAAAATCTTACTCTTTCATTGCTTTTGTTTAGTTTTATAGTTATGATTTAACGCCTTTGCCGATGTCCTCATCAGCATAGATACTGTGGGTTCCGTCGCAAAAAGGAAAATTGTTGCTTGTTTTGCACATACAGATGTGATACTGTTTGGTTTTTTCAACGATTACTTTTTTTGGCAGACAGCCGGTTCCCTCGTGGCTTCCATCACAAAAAACACCCTCTTTGCTTCTGCCGCAGGTGCAGATATAGTAGGGAATCCAAGCATCAAGCGTAACACCTTTGGGTTTGTTGTTAAATACAATTGCATCTTTACACATTTTTGGCTCCTTGGGTTTGTATGGAACTATTATAGTTGGAGAACTGCCGTATTGTCAAGGTGATTAAAGTAATATATGATTTGCTATAATTAAAAACAAAATATAAATTTGGGAACAGAGAGATGACAATCTACATACACGGTTTTGGCGGCAGCGGATGCGGTGTCAAGGCAGAGCTTTTTCGCACATATTTCAAGAGTATAAATCAGCCTTTTATCGCTCCGTCTCTTTCATACGTCCCTCAATTGGCTGTAAAAACGTTAGAGGAGATGATAGAGAGCTACGGCGGGAGTGTCAATCTCATAGGCTCCTCTTTGGGCGGGTTTTACGCAATATATCTGGCCGAGATGTATGATGTAAAAGCTGTGCTTATCAACCCGTCTGTTAATCCAGACGAGACGTTAAAACAAGTTCTAGGTATGGCGCCGAATTTTTACGATGAGAGCAGTTTTGAGTGGAGAGAGTCGCATATTTTGATGCTAAAAGAGTATAGAATTGAAGCAAAAAAGCAGGAGAACTTCTTTGTTTTGCTGCAAAAAGGCGATAATCTTCTTGATTATAGAGAAGCTGTAAATAAGTTGCCTCACGCTAAGTTTATCATAGAAGAGGGCGGCAGTCACAGTTTTGAGAATATAGAGCAATATTTTAATGATATAAAAAGATATTTTTTCAGAGGTGGACATTAGCATGGCATATGATTTAAAAAACAAGCTTGTTGTGGCGGTAAGCTCAAGAGCGCTTTTTGATTTGGAAGCTGAAAATCAAATCTTTGAAGAGAGGGGTTTGGATGAGTATTACAAATACCAGCTTGAAAACGAGAACAAAGAGCTCGATAAAGGGACCGGTTTTAGGCTTATTGAGAATCTTTTAAAGATAAACAACCATTTTGGCAAAAACGAGAGGCAGGTTGAAGTTATAATCCTCTCTAAAAATAATGCTGCAACAAGCCTTAGAATCACAAACGCCATTAACCGCCACAACCTTGAGATAGTCCGTTCAGGCTGGACAAGCGGAAACAGTATATCTACATATTTAAAAGCATTTAAGGTAGATCTGTTTCTCTCGGCAGATGATGAAGATGTTGTAAATGCCCTGCAAAACGGTGTGGCGGCGGCAAAGATACTTCCTTCTCACAAAGATGTGCACAATTCGCTCGGAGACCAAGTCCGTATAGCGTTTGACGGTGACGCCGTGCTTTTTTCGGAAGAGTCCGAGCTTATCTACAAAAGAGAGGGGTTGGACGCATTTATTGAGCATGAGAAGAGCAATGCAAACAACCCGATGGAAAAGGGACCTTTTGCAAAGCTTCTGCTAACCATTGCCTCCATTCAGGAGAAGTTTAAAGATAAGAAATCACCTATAAGAACAGCACTTGTAACAGCCAGAAGCGCTCCGACGCATGAGAGAGTGATTCACACACTGAATGCTTGGGGTGTTAGGATTGATGAGGCGTTTTTCTTGGGCGGAAGCGAAAAATATGAGATACTTGAGGCGTTTGGCGCAGATATATTTTTTGATGACCAAGATGTTCATCTTGACCTCTCATCTTCTGTTGTTCCGAGTGCAAAAGTTATCCATAAGAGTTTGGAAGCTTTAAAAAATAGCTCTTAGAGCTTGCTTTTGTCTATCTCAACCCCGCCGTACTCAAGCGTATATATCAAGTCATTTGTATGGAGCTTTTCAAAATTTTCCAGCATCACTTTTCTCAAGTAGTCTTTTTCAGCTTTTTCTGCTCTAATTAAGCTAGGTGCAAAAATTCCTTTTTTCTCTAGAACCAAAGATGTAATATCTCTATCCATTTGTATATGTTCCATCAGTTCTTTAATATCCGTTTCAAAAATAGAGCTTAGCATTGAGAACATACCTGCCAAATAAGCTTTGTCCTTTTGTCTCGGCTCGGCTTCCGCCTCCATTCTCTCCGCTCTTCTAATTGCCAGCGCCAATATAGTTTTTGATGCAGGATTTTTAGAAGCTTCAGAATATAAATAAACAAGCAGCCATCTAAGCAGTTTGTCTCTGCCCATTAAAGTAATTACTTGAGTCAGAGATTCGATTTTTACGCTGAATTTTTTAGAATTGTTAAAAAATTCGATAAGCTTATAAGATAAATCGGGCTGTTTTTTTATAAAAAACTCCAGTTGTTCCGTGCTGTTGTTGTCTTTTATGATTTTAATGAGCTGAAGTATGATAAATTGGGCCGGTTCTTTTGAACCGATAATCTCCATAACCTCTGGTTTATCCAGATAGTAACCTTGAAAAAAGTCAAATCCCATATCTGCATATTTTCTAAAATCTTCTTTAGTCTCTATATTTTGAGCCAAGAGCTTTACTCTTCCGCCTTTAAACTTTGCCATAACCTTTTCTAGATTTTCAGGTTCAGAGAGCACAATATCCATCTTTATTATGTCAATATAGTTAAATAATCTGTTAAATTTAGCAAGCATATGCGCACTTGAATCAAAATGTTCTAGCGACAATAAAAATCCTCTTTTTTTATACTGTATGATTTTGGCAATTACATTTTCTGTTAAATCTATATTTTCCATTATGTTTAATATAAATCTGTCTTTGTCCAAAACATCCAAAATGCCTTTTAGTAATGAATCCTCATCTATGTTGATAAACGCTACGGTTTTATGTCCAAGCAACTTGTCTAACTCTTTGCTGGTAATTGAGCTCATTATTAACTGGGCGGTTCCTCTTATGCTTGTAGATAGCGCTGTATGATTGTTTGATATATCTTTAAAAACAAGCTCGTAAGCATATAATTGATTTTTATTGTCAAATATTTTTTGTTTAGAAATATTTATTATATTCATTTGTAACATCCTTGATTCTCTTGTTGTATCATCTTATAAACTATATTAACCATCGCTGAAATCTTAAGTTATGATATACTTATGAATCAAAAAAAAGGTTATTTAAATGAAAAAAGTTATATTTGCCGCGGTTTTACTTCTGATTTTTTCAGGGTGTGTTGATAAAAAGAGTGTTTTGTTAATTAACAACCTAGGTATCTGTTCGGCTCCTACCGCAAAGCTTTACGTAAATGATGTTGTAGTTGAAAACAGCTCACAAACATTTAACATCTCATCCGATGAGATTAGAATCTCTCTTGTAAATGCTTTGAATGAGACTAACTGTTTTGTTGTTTCTACATCACAAATGAGCAAAAACTCTTTAACGTCTAAAGATGAATATTTGCTAGATGCAAAAGTCAATCTTTCTCAGGATAAAGATGTTGTTGAGGAAAATATATTTAAAAAGACTGAAACAGAGCGTTTGGTTATGCTGATTTCACTCTCTGCAAATAACAATGGAAACAAAGTTTTAGCAAATTCTAAAAGTGAGCTTGTAATAGACAGGTCAAAATATTTAGGTTTTAAACCTGAATCTGACAGAGCAGGCGACAATCGCTCCATACTTAAAAATGCAACTAAAAAAGTTTCAATAGCTCTTAGCGACGGCTTTTCTAAACTAAAATAGGACGCTTTTTTTGCGTCTTGTTTATGGTTTTAAGTAGTTTTATATGTGAGGTTGTTTTGTGAGTAGATAGAAGATAGAGCGAGCGGATAAATCCGCTCATAGAAAGATTACAGACCTGTAACGTTTTCTGCTTGAGGGCCTTTTTCGCCTTCACCAATTTCGAAAGTCACTTTTTGACCTTCGTCTAGTGATACACGACCGTGACCTGAGCTGTTGATTTGACGAAAGTGTACGAATACATCCTTACCGCCATTTTCTTGTTCGATAAATCCGAAACCTTTTTCGCTGTTGAACCATTTAACAGTTCCGTTTACTAATGCTGCCATTGTAATACCTTTGTGTTTGAATACACCCCATTGCTGCGGTGGTCTAAAATCTAATATGAAATTTTCTTTTAGGCGGATTATACTGTTAACTGTAGGTCACAATGCACAAGCAGACTAAAGATGTAATTCGAATCATCTTTTATTGGCAGAAGTGTAGCTGAATAAAAAGTAAAAGTATATAGCAGGAGCAAATTCTTTTTAAAGGTGTTGATATGTGCAAAATTTTCTACAACTCCACAACCCGCTCAAGCATCTCTTTTATCTCCATCTCGTGGCTAATCAAAAATATCTGTCGATACTGCTCTTTGATGGTGTGAAAAGCTTCAAGTATCTCTATTCTTCTGCTCTCGTCTTGACTTCCGAAAACTTCATCAAACGCCAAGAAACCTATGGAGCTTGCCCCGCTGAGTTCCGTCAGAGTCTTTGAGATGGCAATTCGAAGAACAAGGTTTGCGAGGTCTATTTCTCCGCCGCTAAAACGCTCTATCGGGTATTTTTTGCCATCGTCGTAGATGAAAAAGTCAAAGTCGTTGCTGACTTCTATGTGCTGATATTTCCCTTTGGTGATGGTCGCGTACATTTCCGATGCTATGCTTGAGATACGCGGAGCGACTTTTGCGTTAAGGCGGGTTTTAAACTCAGAGAGACTTGTTTTTATCTTCTCATAGTCTCTCAAGTCATCTTTTTTAGTTTGGACTTTTTTTAGCTGTATTTCATTATTGTCCAGTGCGTTTTGGACTGTTTTTATCTCGCCGTCTATCTTTGCGATTTGCACTTTTATCTCATTTATAAGTGCTGTTTTTGACTCTATGATTTTGAGTATGCCCTCATGCTCTGCAAGCTGTTCTTTATGCTTCACGTCATCGTAGATTATGAGTTTAAACTCTGTCTCTTTGTTTTGACATGTAGTTTTTAATTCTTCTATTTTTTTAGCTACATTTTCTAAATCTGCTTTTACCAAAACGAGCCGCTTCAGCTCAGTTTCTAAGATTAGAGAGTGTTTGTATTGCGCTTCTATTGCAGTGAGAGAACTTTTTATGCTGTTGTGCAGTTTCTCATCGTAGCCGTATTGTTCCAGCTCTTTTAGCTCCTCTTTGTTTTTAACCCCTTTTTGTTCAACATGTACAAAATATTCACGTGCATTTTTTAGGTCTTTAAGTTTGCTCTCAATAACTTTAATACTATTTATAAGCTCTGAAAATTCTTTCTCTTTTCCTTTTACCTCTGTCTCAAATGCAGCTTTTTGAGTCACTACATTTTGGAGCTGTTTTTGGTACTCATATATCTTTTTTTGGTGTGTCTCATTTACAACAGTTACAAGCGAGTTGACGACATTGTCATACTCTTCTAAAAGTGGTCTTGTGCATGTCGGACAGGCCCCCTCGCTTCCAAGTTCACGAAGTTTTGCTATTTTAGCATTTGTGATGTCTATCTGCTTCTGCTCAGCGGCTATCTCGGCGCGCAGCTCACTCTCTATGGTGTGCTTTGTTTTGATGGTCTCTTGAAGTACCACGATGCTTGTCTCTAGGCTTTTTGCATTTAGTAGAAACTCGTTATAGTTTTCGCACGCTTTCTCCAGAGTTTGGATGTCGGCTTTAGACTTTTTCCACTGCTCACTTAACTGAACTTGCTCTTTTAAAATCCCATCTTTTTTCAGATGAAACTCTTTTAATTTTTCCTGCTCTTTTAGTCTATCTTGTAGAGTTACGTACTCTGTTTTTATTGGTGAGAGCTTTTTAAGTTCTTCTTGTTTGTGCTCTAGTTCATGGAGTTCGGCGGTAAGTTTTACTTGGTTTAATATCTCTGAGCTTTTTGAGTTTTTTAGAAGCTCAAGCTCAGAAAAAACTTTTTGTTTTTGCTCTTTTGTTTTTGCAAATATTTCTAACTCTTTTTTTATATGCTGTTCTCTGTTTTTTATATGCTCTAGCTCTTCGCTTTTACTAAGAACTTCCTTTGTAAGAGCCTCTTTTGTGGCAACGCTTCCTTTTATCTGCTCTTGTTTGAGCTTAATCTCTTCTTCGCCCAAAAGCACCTCCGCAAAAGCATCTATCTCTCGTTTTAGCTCTCTGCTTTTCTCGACTAGCTCTTTTTCCACAAAGTCTATTTTTTCTAACCCCAGAAGCTTTCTTATCATCTTTTTTCTATCTTCATTCTTTAAAGTGCTGAGGCTTGTAAGCTCTTTTTGAGAGGCGAAAAGCGTATGAATGAAGGCATCTTTGCTCATCTTTGTAAGTTTTACAATAGCGTTTGTGACCTCTTTTGCTCCGGTAGTTGTAAGAGAGCCGTTTTTATAAAACTTTGCATTTGCGCTCATGGCTTTACCGCGGAATTCACGAGCTACTTTATACAAAACAGCTTCAAATTCAAACTCAAGTTCTACGACTACCGCATCTTTGTCGCTTGCGTTTGCATTTCTAAGCAACTCTTTGTTTCCCCTTGTTTTTGCTTCTCCATATAGTGCAAAAAATATTGCTTCAAAGATGGTTGACTTTCCGCTTCCGTTTTTACCGATGATGCCGACTAGTCCCTCGCAAAACTCAATCTCATATGAGCTATATTTTTTAAAATTTTCAAGGCGGAGTTTAGAGAGTATCATCACAAACCTCCTCGTACTGCGCAAACAGCTCTTGAACTTTAAACTTCAGTCTCTCAAACTCCTCTGGCTGACTATCCTCTTTTATATGCTCCAAAAAAAACTCTTCTAGAGATATTGCCTCAATATCCACTCTGCTTGCTTCATTCTCACTTTTTTTAAACTCTCTTTTTACATTTACGTATAAAGCCTCGGCAAATATTTTTTTAATCTCTGAATTTTGAATGTCTATGGAGTGCAGAGCCGTAAGATTTGTTAGTTTAACCTCTACAATGGCGTCTTTTGTATCGCTTATGTCAACTCCCAAAACAGAGTTTTTATAATCCTCACAATCAATCTCTTTTAGGACAATCGGACGGATTTTTATCTCTTTGTACTCTAGCAGCAGCTCATCGTACAAGCTAATCTCTATAAACCCTTTTGAGTTTCTTTTATCATTTAGGCTTGTTCTCTCTGTCGAGCCGCTGTAATAGACATTTTCATGCTTGCCGACCTGCCCAAAACCGTGCCAATGCCCGAGCGCGACATAATCCATCATCTTAAATATATACTCTTTTTCGCTCGGATAAACCCACTCGCCAAATTCGTTCATAAGGTAAAATGCACCCACGGAACAGTGCATCATCATAATGTTTTTTTTGCTTTTGTCAATTTGCTCTTCACAGAGTTCTATCTGAGAGAGTGCCTTTGTTTCGTCGTTCATATGGGGCAGGGCGTGGAAGATTACGCTTTCAAACTCTATCTTTTTATACTCTTGATTGTAAGCTACATGTAGATTTTTAAAATTCTCAAAAATCTTTAGTATCGGCGAGCTTAGGTTTGTTCTTGGCGTTGAGTGGTTTCCTGCAATAAGAATGAATGGAATGTTTAGCACATCTATGATTTTAAACTGCTCTAATGCAAAGGTTATGGCGCGGTTTGAAGGACTTGGGCGGTGAAACAGGTCGCCTGTATGGATGATGTAGTCAGGTTTGATTCTCTTTATCTGCTCTACGACTTGGGAAAATGCGTCGTAAAAGTCCGCCTCCCTCTGGTTTACGTTGTTTTCGTTTAAGACATCGAGGTCGTTAAACCCCAGATGGGTATCGCTAAAGTGAACTATTTTCAAGCAAAACCCCCTATTGATATTAAATAATTTTAGCTATTTTTTGAAAAACTTATGGTAAAAATTCTCTATCGTTCTTAGCTTTGTTCTGCTTATCGCCAAAGCTCCGCTCTCGACCTTGCCGCTCGTGACCGTTGTGCCTGCCGCTATCATAACATTATCTTCAATAGTTACGGGTGCAACAAGCTGGCTGTCGCTTCCAATGAAGACATTTTTACCGATGATGGTCTCATACTTTTTGATTCCGTCGTAGTTACATGTAATAACTCCCGCACCGATATTTGTCCCCTCACCGACGCTAGCATCGCCGATGTAGCTGAGATGTCCCGCTTTTACGCCTTTTAGGGTTGACTTTTTAACCTCGACAAAATTTCCGACATGCGTATCTTCAAGTTGTGATACAGGGCGAAGATGCGCCATAGGTCCTACATCAGAGTTTTTAACTATGCTGTCCTCTATAACGCTGTGCGCTTTGATGTGGGAGTTTATTATCTTGGAATTTCCGGTTATGCGGCATCCGTTCTCAACTATGCACTCGCCCTCAAACGTCACTCCCTCCTCGATGTAGATGGTTGAAGGAAGCTGCATAATCACGCCTGACTCCATAAGTGAGGTTTTTATTCTCTCCTGCATAATCACCTCTGCGTCAGAGAGGTCTTTTTTGGAGTTTACACCCTTAAAACGCTCCTCATCAACTAGAAGCGGGGTAATATTTAGACCATCTGCTCTTGCCATAGAGATAACATCGGTAAGGTAGTACTCTTTTTGTGCGTTGTTGTTGCTAAGCTGCGGGATGTATCTGTCTAGTATCTGTTTTGAAAATGCGTATATTCCAGCATTTACGGTCGTGACATTGAGCTCGGTCAAAGAAGCGTCTTTTTGCTCGACGATTTTTTCTACATGTCCCTCTTTTATGATAACTCGACCGTATCCGTCGGGATTTTGCAAATCAAAAATCGACATAACTATATCGCTTTTGCTTTCTAAAAATCCATCCAGAGAAGCTGCAGTGACAAGCGGCATATCTCCGTTTAGAACCAGCACTTTTTCGTTTTTTACAGAGATATTTTTCATAGCTCCGCCTGTTCCTGGGAAGTTCTCAGCGTCTTGAGCAACAAAGTTTATATCATCAAAATATGAGCTCATCAACTCTATTACCGTATCTTTTTGATGCGCAACGACTACTGTCACGTCATCGCTAATATCACGTGAAGTTTTTATGATGTAGTAGAGCATCTCTTTACCGCAAATGGTGTGCAAAACCTTTGCTTTAGGAGACTTCATACGGCTCCCTTTTCCGGCAGCTAAAATTACAATACTTATTTTATTTTTGTTCATTTTTACTCTTTTGGTTAATTGTCAAGATTATACCCTCTGCCTCTTATATTTGAAATTAAATTGAGAAAAATCCCCTTTTAATGTGGAGGCTAATATTTTTTGTGGTATTATAAGCCCAATATTTGCAGAAGGTATAACTAAGCCTGAAGATAAATCAAAAGTTAAAAAAGCAGTTTTAGGCAAGGCAGAAAGTAGATAATGTTAAGATTTTTTTTATTAATTTTAGGATTAGGTATAATCCCTATATTCGGGGCTGAATCAGTAACAATCCCTACTATGAATTTCGAGCTCTCTGCTCCGGATTCTCCGCAGCAACTTGTCAGTTCACTGAATGTACTTGTTCTTTTAACACTGCTTTTTTTAGCGCCGAGCATGGTGCTTGTAATGACGACTTTTACGAGATTTGTCATTGTATTTGGCTTTTTAAGACAAGCTCTTGGAACTCAGCAGGTACCTCCGACTCAGCTTCTTGTTATGCTTGCGATGATTTTAACTTTTTTCGTAATGGAGCCTGTGGGCATAAAAGCTTACGAAGATGGCATAAAACCGTATGTAGAGAAGAAAATAGGGTATGAAGAGGCATTTGATAAAACTACTCTGCCGTTTAAAAACTTTATGATTAGAAATACAAGAGAGAAAGATTTGGCTCTGTTTCTAAGAATAAGAAAGATGGAAAATCCGGCAACAGTTGCAGAGGTACCTCTCTCCATTGTAATTCCTGCATTTGTAATAAGTGAGCTTAAAACTGCTTTTGAGATAGGATTTTTGCTATTTTTGCCGTTCTTGGTAATTGATATGGTTGTTGCTTCCATTCTTATGTCCATGGGTATGATGATGTTGCCGCCCGTTATGATTGCGCTGCCCTTTAAAATACTAATTTTTATTCTTATAGATGGGTGGAATCTGCTCATCGGCAATTTAATAGCTTCAATAAAATAGACGATAAAGAAGACAATGTGAATTGTAAATATTTTGGAAAGTGCGGTGCATGCATAGTTTATGAAGGCGGATATGAGAATCAGCTCTCTTTAAAAGTAGAGTTAAATAGAGACAGATTCAGACCTTTTTATCAAGGCGACATATCTGTTTTTAAATCACCGCAAAGCCACTATCGTTCAAGAAGCGAGTTTAAGATTTGGCACAATAATGACACCCTTCATTATACAATGAATAATATAGAGAAAAACGGCGTAATATTTGTTGATGAGTGTCCGCAGGTAAGTGAGCCGATATTTGCTCTGATGTCAAAACTTTTAAAAGCCGTAAAAGAGAACAACATAGATTTCAAACTCTTTGGTGTTGATTTTTTAAGCTCAAATAGCGGGGAAATAGCAGTTTCGCTTCTTTATCATAGAGCATTGGACTCTGCTTGGAGAGAGATTGCCGTAAAAATCGCTTCTGAGCTCAATATACACATTATAGGGCGAAGCAGAGGGCAAAAAGTTGTTGTAGGGCAGGATTATATAACAGAGATTTTAAATGTAGATGGCGAAGAGTTTAGATTTAACTACATAGAGAACAGTTTTACTCAGCCAAACTCTAAAGTAAATGAGCAGATGATTTCATGGGCTCTTAAAAACCTCTCTCGTACTGATGCAGACTTGCTTGAACTATACTGCGGCGCTGGAAACTTCACTATACCTTTTGCTAAAAGATTTGCAAAAGTTTTGGCTACGGAGATATCAAAATCATCAATCAACGCGGCTAAGACAAATATGGCTTTAAACGGCGTGCAAAACATAGAGTTTGTGCGAATGAGCGTTGAGGAGTTTGTGCAGGCTCTTGATGGTGTGAGGAATTTTAACAGAATGAAAGATATAGATATCAACACCTATGACATCAACACTATATTTGTAGATCCTCCAAGAAGCGGAATGGATGAAGCGACATGCAAGTTCGCTTCAAGATATGAGAATATAATATATATCTCTTGCAACCCTGAGACTTTAGCTAGGGATTTGACAATTTTGTGTCAAACACACGTAGTTGAAGATTTGGCTCTGTTTGACCAGTTTCCATATACTCATCATGTGGAAATGGGTGTAAAATTGACTAAAAAAGGATAACGGCTTATGAAAATTATAGTTATTGCTTTAATGATATTTTCTTTTTTACACTCGGCAGATATGCAAAAAAGAGATTTAGAGGCGGAAAATAAAAGGTTGGTTAAAAAAATAGCGGAATTAGAAAAGTTAATATTAAAACAGCAAAAAATTTTAAAAATCAAAGAAAATGTAGATAAAAATCCACTTAACAATAGTTCTGAATGTGGCGAAGAAGATACTTTTCCAAAATTAATGATGAAAAAAGAGTATTGAGAAAATTGTCCGATTAAATAGGTGAATGGTTATAAAAATTATTAATGATATAATGTCGAAAAAAATTTAGAAGACACATATGAAAAAAATATTAATTATCGGTGATGGCGAAGTAGCAGAACACTTTATTAACAGAGTTATAGATACATACACAAGCGAAAATATATACTACGTCGTCCAAACTAAACCTAAAAAATATAAAAATGTAAACCCTTCACGCTTTAAATTTTATGAGTTTGATCCTACCAGCTTGTACAAACTTGCCAATTTGCTAAAAATGGAGTTTGCGCAAGCCATAGTCGTTATGGACAATCCGCTGGATGTTGAGCATACGCTAAAAAATATCAGAAGTATAAAAAAACAGCTCCGCATTATTGTTTTGAACAAATGGAAACTAAAAAATGAAGATTCAAATGTTGTTTTAATCAACTCAAAAGAGATTCTTTCCTCCAGACTTATCGATTATCTGCCGAATGTTCCCGTAATTGCCCAAAATGTCGGTATAGGCGAGGGTGAGATAATGGAAGTTTTAGTTCCGTTTGGAAGCTCTTTTGTTTATAAGCATATCGGGGTAATTGAGCAAAAAGAGTGGCGTATTGTTGCAATATATAGAAACAGAAAACTGATTATGCCAAACCGCCGCAGAATGATTCAGCCTAACGACCTTTTGGTTTTGGTCGGTGACCCTGTCGTGCTTAGATCAGTCTATAAAGCAATCAAAAGAGAGCTGGGACAGTTTCCTGAACCGTTTGGCTCAAATATTTATATCTATCTTGATATGGATTTATTGAACCATAAAAAAGTAGAAAAATTTATAGATAGAGCAATTTTTATACATAAAAAGTTTGGACATACTTTAATCATAAAGATAGTAAATCCAAATGATATTGATGTTATTTGGAAAATTAAAAAGTATCGGGCCGAGAATATTGTAATAGATATTAACTATGACAGCGCGAACTTGAAAGTGAGCTTTTTTAACGATATTAAAACCTATCATGCAGGTTTGGTTATTGTTCCAAATGAGATTTTTGACGATTATCAAACAAGAACAACCCTTTATCAGGCGCATGTCCCTGTTCTAAAAATTGCGGATAAAAAACTCTCATCAGTAAAAGACGCCGCTATAATCCTTGGTGAGAATCGTGATTTGGAAAAAATTTCATCTACAATTTTTGACATCTCCGAACAGATGGGATTAAATATAGAACTTTTTAACTATATAAATGAACATCAAGATGCCAAAGAGCAGGTAATAGAGCACTACTACAGCTTGTCTACGATTTTTTCAAAAAGCATTAAAGTTATAAAAGAGGGTGAAAATCCGATTAAAAAGTTAAAAAATAAAAGTGATTTTATTCAAATTTTGCCTTTTACAAAAAAATTGACCAACAGAAAAATATACTCTTTTTTATCAACTGACAGTGAAAGACTTTACCACAAACTTGATAATAAGCATCAAATTTTTATACCTGTGCAGATTTAAGGGTGGTAATTTAGCCACTTTTTATTCTTTTTAAAGTATTATATATCCACTTATTTAATTAAATTTTTGGAACAATAATGCAGGTACACATAGCTCTTAAAAAGATTGTAGATGATTCATACAATATAACCATAGATACGCTCCCAAAGATACATTTTGACACTAAAGTCGCAGTTGTTACAAACTCTACAATCTCCAAATTACATCTTGATTATCTTCTTGGTAAAATCAGTGCAAAAGAGTTGCATGTCATAACTTTAAAAGATGGCGAAGAGTATAAAAACCAAGAGAGCATTGATGCCATTCTAAACTCTCTTTTTGAACACCGTTTCAATCGCAAATCTATGCTTATTGCTTTTGGCGGAGGCGTCATTGGCGATATGACGGGATATGCGGCTAGCATCTATCAAAGAGGAATTGACTTTATTCAGATTCCGACTACTCTTCTTTCTCAGGTTGATGCTAGTGTGGGCGGAAAAACAGGCATGAACAACAAATATGGAAAAAACCTTGTCGGTGCATTTCATCAGCCAAAAGCTGTTTACATCGACCCTTGCTTTTTGACAACTCTTCCCCAAAGAGAGTTTGGCGCAGGAGTTGCAGAGATAGTTAAGATGGCGGTAACTTTTAATAAAGATTTTTTTGAGTTTTTAGAGGTTGCCGATTTGAATAATCCCAAAATATTGCAAGAGGCTATCAAACAGGCCGTGCAAACAAAAGCCGATGTTGTCTCTCAAGATGAAAAAGAGCAGGGGCTGAGAGCTGCCCTAAATTATGGACATACATTCGGACATGTTATTGAAAACGAAACCGCGTATAAAAAATTTCTGCATGGCGAGGCTGTTGCCATCGGTATGGTTATGGCAAACGAGATGGCTGTTAAAATGAATCTGATGAGTGAAAAAGAGGCGCTTAGAGTCAAGGCGCTTCTGGAGAAATACAATCTGCCGACGAGCTACATAGTAGATGATGTCAAAAGATTTTATGAGACTTTCTTTTTGGACAAGAAGAGCTCGGACTCCGCAATAACGTTTATACTTCCTCTTGGAATCGGCGATGTAGTTATTACCGACAAAGTAGATGTTGGGACTGTTATGTGTGTTTTAAATAAATTTGGAAAAATGTAATGAAAAAAATATTTTTTTACTTGCTGATTACGTTGTCGTTGCTGCACTCAGAGGCAGTAAAGGGTGCGGTGAAAGTAAGTGAACAAGAGCTTGAGCAGATTAGAATTGCTGATGAAAATATAATAAAAGAGAAAATCGCACAGTACATCTTAGAGCTAAAAGATATTGAAGAAAAAATAGCAAAAAAAGATAGTGTCTGGATGAAAAGTTATGCCTCGTACCTTACATCTCTGGAAGTAAGAGAGAGTCTGGATAAAATAGTAGAGAGAATAAGCTATCTTCAAAAAAAGAGAGATAAAACTCTTAGTGAAATAGATGAGTTAAGCGCATTGATAGCGCGAGAAAAAATTTTAACGTCGCAAATTGAGAAATTAAAGAAAAAAGACAGTTCACCGTTTTCAATACTTTTAACACCTCCAAACATAGATGAAATCCCATCCATTACAAACCCGATTGATATTTTTGTGGGTATTTCGCTTATAAAAACCCTAGATAAGG
Organism: Sulfurimonas sp.; assembly: GCA_041654255.1. GTDB lineage: Bacteria > Campylobacterota > Campylobacteria > Campylobacterales > Sulfurimonadaceae > Sulfurimonas. The sequence goes on along the minus strand of JBAZDX010000001.1, from coordinate 189,736 downwards.
GCTTTAGTGATTATCTACTGAAAAAAGATGAGCTAGCTCAGCTGATTACACTTTTAAGAACTGAGATACATGTTTATAACCAGATAGAAGCTATCGACGCGGAGCATAGATATAAAGAACAGCTGGAGCCGAAGATAAAACAGCTCGAGAGATTTGAATCTGCACTCGATACTATGAAGGTTACAGCCGATGTTTATCAAAAAAGATTGGAGATTATAGAGATAAACATCAACAAAGATGTCGAGTCTCAGATAGTTAAATTTGTTAAAATCAGCGTAATAGTTCTGGTAGTCTTTATTATCTTCTTTTTACTTAAGCTTTTTATTAAGAAGTATATAACCGATAATGAACGATTTTATATGGCAAATAAAATTATCACTTTTGTTAATTTTACACTGATAATCTTGATTCTATTTTTTAGTTATATAGAAAATGTAAGCTATCTTGTAACAATTCTCGGATTTGCATCTGCCGGTATCGCTATTGCCATGAAAGACTGGTTTATGAGCATACTCGGTTGGCTGGTAATAGTTTTTGGAGGAAGCATACATGTCGGCGACAGAGTCCGTATAGATATGGATGGAACGACATTTGTAGGTGATGTTATGGATATATCGCTGCTGCGCATGACGCTTTTGGAAGATGTAACGCTAACGACAGTTTTACAAAACAGAAGAGCCGGCAGAATAATCTTTATACCAAACAACTATGTATTTACAAGAATGATAGCAAACTACACGCACAGCTCTCTAAAAACAGTTTGGGACGGTATTGATATAACCATCACATTTGATTCAAACCATAAAAAAGCTATCCATTTAGCCAAAGAGATAACTAAGAAGTTTTCAAAGGGATACACCGATATTACGAGAAAACAGCTAAATAAATTAAGAAGCGATTACAGTCTCAAAAACAGCAATGTTGAGCCGAGAATCTTCTCGTTTATAGCTCCCAACGGTATAAATATAAGTGCATGGTATTTAACAAATGCTTATGCAACGCTCACACTAAGAAGCGTAATATCAACCGAGATTATAGATGCTTTTAATGCTGAAGATGATATTACAATAGCATACCCGACACAAATGGTGCATTTAGAGCAATCTGCTAAAAAAACTCCGCCATTTGCAACAGATGAAGCAGTATAGATGAAAAAAAAAGTATATTTTAAAACCTTTGGATGTAGAACAAATCTTTATGACTCTCAAGTTATGATGAGTGCTATGCATGAGTATGACGTTACTGAAAATGAGAGCGAAGCTGATATGGTCGTTGTTAACTCATGCACGGTTACAAACGGAGCAGATTCACATGTCCGTTCATACATTTCACATGTAGAAAACAGCGGCGGCGCAAAAGTGTTTCTAACAGGCTGCGGGGCTCATACAAAAGGCGAGAAACTGCTGGAGCAGGGCAGAGTTTCAGGCGTGTTTGGACAGAGTGAAAAAGAGAAAATAGACGAAATGCTTGGTCGTGAGGAACCATATTACGAGCCTGGTGATTTAAATCATATTGACGAGAGCGTAGTTGATGATTTTATCGGCAAGAGCAGAGCGTTTATCAAGATTCAGGAGGGGTGTAATTTTCGCTGTTCTTACTGCATAATTCCTTATGTTCGCGGCGATGCGAGAAGTATGAATGAAGAGAAGATACTGGAGCAGATAAGAAGACTCGGCGCGAACGGTTTTGGAGAGTTTATTTTAACAGGGACAAATGTCGGAAGCTACGGTCAAAAAACAGATAGTTCAATCGCCTCTCTTATGAAGAAAATTTCACAAATCCGCGGAGTAAGACGCATAAGACTTGGAAGCGTCGAGCCGATTCAGATAACGGATGAGTTCAAAGAGATTTTGGATGAACCGTGGCTAGAGCGCCATCTTCATATAGCACTTCAACACACTTCGCCTCAGATGCTAAAGTTTATGAACAGAAGAAACATGTACAAACAAGACAGAGAGCTTTTTGAACTCCTAGCAGGCAAAGGTTTTGCGATAGGGACCGATTTTATCACAGGACATCCGGGAGAAAGCCGTGAGCTTTGGAATGAGGCCATGAGAAATGTAAAAGAGTTGCCGCTAACACATCTGCATGCATTTACATACTCTAAGCGTGACGGAACTCCCTCGGCGACTATGAAGCCTGAAGTCGGCGGTAAAGTAGCAAAAGATAGACTTCACGAGCTAGAGGATGTGGTTAAGGCTAAAAACTTTGAGTTTAGAAAGGCTTTTGGCGGCGAACTTGACGTTCTTATCGAGAGTCAAAAGGATGGATTTTTCATCGGATATGATCAGCACTTTAATAAAATCACGATTGAGTCTGATGAAGATTTGGTCGGTAACTGGGTAAATATTAAAGAATATGAAGTAAAAGAGGAGTCTAATTATGGTAGAGTCTAAGTCAAACAGGGTAGCTCTTTACGCATCGGCTTTTTTAATTGTCATACTTGTTCTTTTCGCCATTTTGAGGGAGAATGCAGATGATATCTCTCTTAAAGACGCAACCGCTATTTTAGAAAATCATAGTGTTAAGAGCGTTGTATCTTCAAAGGATTTTGTATATCTTAAAACAGATAAGGAAGTATATAAGATTGCATCCTCTCAGCTATCTCCGAAGATGCTTGCAGACTATGAGGTAAAGGTAAAAAACAGCTCAAACATAATCATCTATCTTCTATTTTTTATTTTGTTTATGGGACTTGGCACGCTTGTGTTTAGATGGCTGCAAAAGAACAGAGTTTTTGATGCAGAAAAGGTAAATGAAAGCAGAGTTAAATCAACTCTTGAACATTCACAGCCAATAGTGTCCATAAAAAGCGACGTTACTTTTAGCGATATCGGCGGAATAAGCGACGTAAAAATAGAGCTTGAAGAGATTATCGACTTTATGAAAAAACCAAAAAGATATAAAAGTTTTGGTGCAAGAATGCCTCGCGGAGTTCTTTTGGTCGGACCTCCCGGTGTCGGCAAGACAATGATAGCAAAAGCAGTTGCAAATGCCGCAGGAGTGCCTTTTTACTATCAAAGCGGTGCCTCTTTCGTGCAGATATATGTAGGTATGGGCGCTAAAAGGGTTCATGAACTTTTTGTGGCGGCAAAAAACAACTCTCCGTCCATAATTTTTATTGACGAGATTGATGCGGTCGGCAAAAAGAGAGACGGGCAGAGAAATGATGAGAGAGAGGCTACGTTAAATCAGCTATTAACAGAAATGGACGGGTTTGAAAACTCTAGCGGAGTTATCGTCATAGCGGCTACAAACAAGATAGATGTCCTAGACTCCGCACTTTTGCGTGCGGGCAGATTTGACAGAAGGGTGTTTGTAGAACTTCCAACAAACAAAGAGAGAGCGTCGATTTTAACTAAATACTTGGATAAAGTGCCGCATGATTTGGATGTCAATTCAATAGCAAATATGACCGTCGGATTTAACGGAGCATCATTGGCAGCGCTTGTGAACGAGGCGTCTCTACTTGCAATCAGACAACATGATTTTCAGGTAACAATAGAGCACTTTCATCAGGTAAAAGACAAGGTTATGTTTGGAAAGAAAAAGTTGCAGATACTCAGCCAAAAGCAAAAGCAGTATCGTGTTACCTATCAAGCGGCAAAGGTAATCTGCGCTACCTACTTTGACTTGCCGTTTGAGAAACTGTTGTTATCAAACGAGAAGCTTACCCCATCGACCGACGAGCCTCTTATCAAGCATGAGCTGGAATCCAGAGTTAAAATGCTTTTAGCAGGAATTGTTGCATGTAATATAAAATACAACGAGCATGCCAGTAGTGCAAAAGGTGATTTGGATGAGGCAAAAGAGATAGTTGAAAAGATGATTGAAGATTACGGGATGGGTTCATCTCTCATCCCTACTGAGCATGAAAAAGAGATTTTGATGAAGAAGCTCTATGATGAGACAAGAAATCTTTTAGAGTCTCTTCAGAGCGTTATGAAGTATGTAGAAAATGTTTTGAATGAAAGAGAAAGCATTTCTAAAGCGGATGTAAAAAAGAAGCTAGATGAAGTTTTATAGCGGTTTTTCTTTAAAAAATGAAGAGCATTTTTTTAGTGATTACATAAACAGAAGCGATTACTCCGTATGCGGATTTAGCTACGGAGCCATAAAAGCATTTGAAGATGTAAAAGAGCAGTTGGAGCTTAAAAAAAGAGTGGATACCCTACAACTAATCTCTCCTGCATTTTTTCAGACCAAAGATGAGAAGTTTAAAAAGCTTCAACTGCTCGGATACAAAAAAAGCAGAGATGCTTACCTAAAAGAGTTTATGGCGTCATGTTTCTTGCCGTATGAAAAAATGGTAGTTGAGCAGAGCCAAAACAGTGCAGAAGAACTTGAAGAGCTGCTGAACTATATGTGGGAGATGGATGAGCTTAAAAGTATCGCAAACAGAGGTGTAAAGATTGAGGTTTATTTAGGCGGCAAAGATAGAATCATAGATGTCAAGAGTGCAAAAGAGTTTTTCTTGGAAGTAGCAACAGTTACATATATAAAAGATGCAAATCATTTTTTATTAGTTAAATAGTATAAATGTAACTTCTTAAAATTTGTTTTTTGCTCATTCTCACAACTCCATCCGTGGAGTTGTTCCGAGGCGAGTGCTTAACTTTACCTCCTGTAAAATTTTAAAGCCCTCGAACCGCTCAAAATAAATTTTAAGAAGTTATTCTATTATTTTAAAAACAAGGAAACATAATATGAACAATGTAAAAATAGGCGTTATAACGGCAAGCGACAGAGCAAGCAAGGGGATATACGAGGACATATCGGGAGTGGCTATTCAAGACACGATGAAGGATTATTTGAAGAGCGAGTTTGAGATAGTTTACAGATGTATTCCTGATGAGCAGGATATGATAGAGAGCACTATGATAGAGCTTTGTGATAACGAGGGTTGTTGTTTGGTGGTAACCACAGGAGGAACAGGTCCCGCACTTCGTGACGTGACACCCGAAGCTACCGAGAACGTATGCCGGAAGATGATGCCCGGATTTGGCGAGCTTATGCGTCAGGTAAGCCTGCAATACGTTCCGACTGCAATTCTCTCACGCCAGACGGCTGGCATCAGAGGCAAAAGCCTCATCATAAACCTCCCTGGTAAACCGAAGTCTATCCGTGAGTGTTTAGATGCGGTATTCCCTGCCGTACCGTACTGTATAGACCTTATAGAGGGGCCGTATATAGAGACGAATGAAGAGGTTATGAAGGCTTTTAGACCAAAAAGTTAAATTTTTTTAAATCATTTTAGAAAATATGTAATATAATGCGTAAAATTTATTGTATATCAGGAGTTTGCATGGTTGCTTATAAAAGAGATGAGATAGTATCCGCAAGTGATGTTGCGAGAAGCTTTTCTACTATTTTAAACAATATTATAAATCATACAAAAGATAGACTAGCCATATCAAAAAATAACAAGCTAGAGGCGGTTATTCTAGACATAGAAGAGTATGAAAGACTTCAGAGAGTTTATGATATGTTTGAAGAAAATGAGATAAAACGCATATTGGAGCAAAGAACTAAAGAGGATTTGGAAGTATCTCACTCAAAAACTATTTCAATAGAAGTGTAGATGAAAAAAGAACTCAAGCTAACCTATCTGAAAAAATCTAAAAAATTTTTAGATAAGCACAAAGATACTATTTATGAAAGTGAAATTGACGAGTTGGTAATCAAATTTATCAAAAGTAGGTTTTACAAAATCGAGCAAAATATCGATTACAAGGCACTTCAAGGATATAACGTCAACTATTATAGAATAAGAAAGGGCAATATCAGAATAATAGTTCAAGTTGTTAATAATGAGATTATTATTGAAGCAATTATAGAAGATATTGGCTTTAGAGGAGATGTTTATAAATAACTACAGATTAAGTCGGTTTCTCGTTCTACCTCTGGAGAGGTGGAACGCATATACATATCACAAATTAGATAAAGTTTACCTCAGTAACATGGTGTTTTAGACCAAGTTCTGCAGGTGTGCATCCAAGAGCGAGACCTACCATTTGCTGCATATGAAGAACAGGAAGTGAAACATCACGACCTATGGCCTCAGAAGCGCTTTTTGTTTGAGTGTCTAGTTTTAGGTGGCAAAGCGGACAAGGTGTTACCATCATGTCAGCGTTGTTATCAGTTGCACCTGCTATCGCCGTTCCTGTTAAAACTGCCGCAGTGTGAGGCGCTTGAAGCTCAACGTGGAAACCGCAGCACTTGTTTTTCTCTTCATAATCAACATTTTTTCCGCCGCATGCGATAATAAGGTCATCCAGCGAAGTAGGGTTGTACGGGTTCTCTTTTTGTTTGTGAGACTCATCATGAAGCTCTGAAGGGCGGATGTTGTGACAGCCGTAAAACGGAGCGATGTTAAATTGGCTAAGAGGTCTTACAACCATCTCTTTTATTTTATCCAATCCGAAATCGTCGATGATAGCGTACAAGAAGTGGATAACATTTGAAGTGCCTTTGTACTCCAAACCAACCTCTGCAAGCTTCTCGTTAACTCTTGCTTTTAACTCTGGATTTTTGTCCAGTCTATGTTTTGTCATTGCGGTGTTTAATTGACATGTATTACAGATTGTAACCATTGTAAGCCCGTGTTTTTCGGCATAAGCTATATTTCTAGCGTTTAGCACAAGCGATAAAAAGTCATCATAATCTTGCAAGTGAGAAGCACCGCAGCAAGATGCTTCAGTCAGTTCTATAAGTTCTATATCTAATTTTCTAGCAACAGCCAGAGTTGACATCATCTGCTCCGGAGTACTCTGCTTTGCAGTACATCCAGTAAAAAGTGCGTATTTTAATTTTTTCATATAACTACTCCTAGAACTTAACAGTTGATGATGATTTTATAAGCTTTTGAATCTCATCAAGGTTATCTGATTTTGGCATATTCCACGGCATTATGATTTTGCCTTTTTTAAACATTTGAAGAGCAACAGGAATATGTTTGACTATGTGAGCTCCCTCTGAGTAAAGCACTAAGCCGCCCTCATCAAGCACACCGTGTTTTTTGATAGAGTGTAGGAAACCAACCGCATGGCGAGTTGCAACATTGTTCTTTGCAACACCTTTTTTAAATGCCATTTGGTGCAGTTTCGTAATCTTTTCAATCGGATTTATATCTTTTGGACAAACTTCCGCGCACTCAAAACATTTGACACAATCCCAAACACCTTGTTTCTCTTCATTTACCGTTGTAAGTCTTTGTCCGTCGTTATCACGAACATCTGCCTCAAAGCGGTATGCCGCAGCAAATGCAGCAGGACCAAAGAAGTCGCTGTTTATCTCAACAACAGGACAAGCATAGTGGCATGCGCCACATTGGATACACAGGTCTGCTTCGTTTAACTCTTCAGCGTCATGAGGAGACACAATGTTTTCACAAGTCGGGCACTCATCTATGTCGGCAACAAGATACGGAGTAACCGCAGCATGTTTCTCCCAGAAGTCAGCCTTGTCGATAATCATATCTTTGATAGCTCTTTTTGTGCTTAGCGGCTCAAGAGTAATATCGTTTCCGAAGTACTCTATCATTGTAGTCATACTCTCTTTACAAGCAAGAGTTGAACGACCGTTTACTTTTATAGCACATGCTCCACAGATACCGTGGCGGCAGCTTCTACGGTATGAGAAACTACCGTCGTGGTCCCATTTGATTCTGTTTAGAACATCTAAAACTACCTCTTCTGAGGTGATGTCCATTGTGTAGTTTTCATAGTATGGAAGGTAATCCTCATCGGCATTAAAACGAAATACTTTGAAGTTTACTTTTTGTGTAGTAATTGTATTTGTACTCATAAGTTCTCCTTAGTATGTTCTAGTTTTTAGTTCATGTTTGCCGAGTACGACATCCATGTAATCAAGTAAAATGTTTCCGTCTTTATCCATGTAAGCCATAGTATGCTTTAGGAAATTTTCATCGTCACGAGTGTCAAAATCTTCTCTAAAGTGCGCACCGCGGCTCTCATTTCTTGCAATAGCACTCTCTACAATGAATGCAGAGTAGTCAATCATGTGACCAAACTCGATAGCTTCTTGCAGTTCAGTGTTGAAAAGTTTTGATTTGTCTTTTATACGAATATTTTTAAATCTCTCTCTTAGCTCTTTAACTTTAGCAACAGCTATTTCTAAAGTCTCTTTTGTTCTAAATGCACCGGCATTAGCCGTCATACACTGTTGCAACTCTTCTCTTAAGTTTGGAATAGTTTCCGTACCGTTGTTATTTAAAATGAAATTCATTTCACTTATAGCTCTTGAGGCATCCTCTTCTGTTGCAGGTCGAAGAGTGATATTGTCAACCTCTTTTACCATTGTTTTGCCCACATATCGACCAAACAAAAGCGCTTCAAGAACAGAGTTTGCACCAAGGCGGTTTGCTCCGTGTACTGATACGCATGAACACTCACCCGCAGCATAAAAACCTTCAACATATTCATTGTTATTTTTGCGAACATTTCCTGCGATGTTAACCGGAATTCCACCCATTGAGTAGTGAGCGGTTGCAGAGATAAGAATAGGCTCTTTAATCATGTCAAGCCCTAGGAATGTGATAGCCAAATCACGAAGTTCAGGAAGTCTTTCCATGATGATATCACGTCCAAGATGTGTTACATCGATGAAAACAGCATCTTTTCTAGGTCCGACACCGCGTCCTTCTCTAATCTCATTTAAAATAGCACGGCTTACAACATCGCGGCTTGCTAACTCCATTGCGTTTGGAGCATATTTCTCCATAAATCTTTCGCCCAAAGAGTTTAAAAGACGTCCGCCTTCTCCACGAGCTGCTTCAGAAATCAAAACGCCGTTTCCTGAAAGTCCTGAGGGATGAAACTGAACAAACTCCATATCTTCTAAAGGAAGACCGTGACGAGCTACGATAGAGAGTCCGTCACCTGTATTTGCGTGAGCGTTTGAGTTGATTTTATAAGAACGAGCATATCCGCCGGTTGCAAACATAACTGATTTTGCGTTAAAGATTGCCATCTGCATATCTCTAATGTTAAATGCAACAACGCCTGAAACTTTGCCGTCTTTGTATATTAAGTCAGCCACATACCACTCATCCCAAAACTTTACACCTGAACGAAAAGCTTGTTCATATATTGTCTGTAAAAGAGTTAAGCCTGTTCTATCTTTTGCATAACATGCACGAGGAGATGATTGACCGCCAAAAGGTCTTTGAGCGATTTTCCCATCTGGAGTTCTGCTAAATGCAGCGCCCATTCTCTCCGCCCAACGAATAGTTTCAGGTGCATTTTTGCACATAAATTCAACAGCATCTTGGTCAGCCAAATAGTCGCTTCCCTTTACCGTGTCAAACTCATGCAACTCAACACTGTCTTTGTCGCTGAAAGCGGCATTAACACCGCCTTGAGCAGCTCCTGAGTGGCTTCTTAGAGGATGGAGTTTCGTAATTACGGCAACTTTTTTTCCTGCAACCTGCAGCTCTCTTGCAGCAGCACAGCCTGCTAAGCCTGCGCCAACAATAATAGCATCGTAAGTATAAATAGGAATACCCATTAGCTTTCCTTTGTTAAATATAAAATAAGGCGAATTGTACTATTTTTAGCCTTTGTGAATGATAAAAAGAAATTTAATAGAGAGGAGTTGTTACGTTATGCGTCATCTCTATAAAAAGGAGTTAAGTAATAAAATATTTTTTATAATTCGCTATGAGCTAAATCTTTTATTTGAGCTATGCTGTTTTCACCATTTTTTTGAGCATGTTTTAGAACTTTTTTTGCTTGTCTAATCGACTCTTCCAGTGCAACATTGTTTGGTTTTATAACAAATCCACCGCTAAGAGTAATCGTGATTTCGCCTAGTTCCGGAGAGCTTAATTTCATCTCAGAGATGCTTTGGCGAATCGCATCTATATCTTTAAAGAGCTGCTCTTTGTTTGGTCTTGAAAAAATAATAGTAAATTGATTATATTCCGTTCTTGCAATTACATCTGTTACCTGCTGATGTAAAGAGATTGAAAATGCGATTTTCTTGAGTATTGTTTGAGTAAATTCAAGTGAATAAACTTTATTTGTTTTTGAGAAATTATCAACCTCAAATACTGTTACACCTGTATAATTGCTATCTTTCATACCTTTTTTTTCAGCGTATGAGTTCATCATGCCCTTTAAATTGTTTATCCCTGTTACTGCATCAAGCATTGTAGGATTTTCAGATACAACAGTCTTCCTTTTTATTCTTAGTGCTATCGCGTCAGCTTCTTTTGAAAAAACATTATACTGCTTAAGATTTGCATTGTTTAAGAATTCTAAATCTTTATATATTGCATCAAGTCTTTTTCTATACCAAATTGACGCCAACAAGATGATAATAAAAGCAAAATATGTTACTTTTTTATGAAGATTGAATTTAGCTTGGTCATATTTTAGAGCCCTGAAAATTATGGAGTTTATCTGAGCGTTAATCGAGTCAATACTATGTTTTAGCTCACTCTCTTTTAGTGCTATATCTCCGTATTTATTATTGTAATAATCAATGGCCTTGTTATTGAATGTTTTTGCTAGAGAGCTTAATTTATCCAAATCACCAAGATACTCGTTAGAGTTTAATAATATAAGTTTTTCGACAAAATTGTACTTGTACAAGCTTCGAAGTTTTTCAATATCATAAATAAGTTGTGTAGTTTTGCCATTAAGCTGAATAAGAGAGAGTTCAAGATTCTCTTTTGGCAGGTTTGCAATTGCAGAGATAATCTCTTTTTGATTACTTAGATTATCCAATTTTGCATATGAACTAGTGTGGTCAATAGCAGCTAACACTCCAAACGCTGCAAATACCGTCGCAGAAATAAGAAACATAGATAAGTTTTTAAAGATTTTTTTTATGGAGTGTTTCATAACAGTTTCCCAATATAGATGGTATAATAACCTGTTATTTTATATAGATTGGCTTTAATTGTAACTTAAGGCGTTTTAAGAAGTTTTATTGAATTTAGAAAATTATTTTATATCACAGTTTAAAAATAATCATATCGGCGATGACGGTGCTTTAATAGACAATGTTGTTTATTCAAAAGATGCGTTTTTTGAAGATGTTCATTTTAAAACTTCATGGATAAGTTATTACCAGATAGCCACTAAGGCAATGCTTGTGAATATTTCAGATGCAATTGCTATGAATGCAAAGCCAAAATATGCACTGCTTAGTGTTGCTATGCCTAAAAATATTACAAAAAATCAGATTAGAGAGTTAGCGGCAGGCTTTAGAGACACTGCTTCTAAGTATGGGATTGAAATAATAGGCGGGGATACAATTAGCAATATCAAGCTTGATATAACCGTTACTATTGTTTCAAAAACAGATAAGCCGTTAATGAGAAAAGGGCTTAAATATGGGCATCTGGTTGCTTATAGCGGTAAACTTGGCAGAAGTTCTAAAGAGTTGAAAAAATTAATGAACTTAGGTAAAATTCATAAAAAATCTAAGTTTGTTGATATAAAACTGAGAGATAGATTTGTGTCAGAATGTTCTCGTTTTTTAAGCTCTGGAATGGATATATCAGACGGCCTTTTTTCTGATTTGCAAAAGCTTTCGTCTCTAAACAGAGTGGGCTTTAAGTTTAAAAACCGTATTCCCAAAAGCATCGGCTGCAGCGGTGAAGAGTATGAGATGCTTTTTTGCTTCGACCCAAGAGATAAAAAAGCTCTCCTAAGACATGCTGCCAAAAGTAGAACGCCAATAAATATTATTGGAAAATGTATAAGAAAAAATTATAAAAACAGTTGCAAAGCACATCATTTTTAAAAAAAGTTAGGATTATTATGGATAGATTTTATTCGCTCAACCACTCAAGTATAGATTTTCATTTTAGGCAAACTCCTAGGGATTTTGTTGTTGAGGAGATTCCTCTTTATGAGTTTTCAGGGGAGGGTGAGCATCTGGTTTTGTTTGTTAGAAAAAAGAATCTCTCAACGCTTGAATTGGTTGGCTTGATTGCCAAATATTTAGGTATTCAAAATAAAGAGATAGGCTATGCAGGCTTAAAAGACAAGCATGCCATGACTAAGCAGTACATCTCTTTACATAAAAAATATGAAGAGAAAATGAATGAATTTGAGCATGAAGATGTAAAAATTATCTCTAAAACATACCACAACAATAAAATTAAAATAGGCCATTTAAACGGAAATAGATTTTACATTAAATTGAAAAAAGTAAATCCTACTTCTGGACAAAAAATAGATGAGGCAATTAAAAATATATCTAAATTTGGAATGCCCAACTTCTTTGGCTACCAACGCTTTGGAACTGACGGCAACAACCATATTGACGGCGAAAAAATTGCTAAAGGCGAAAAAAAAGAGCGTAATCCTAAAATAAAAAAACTTCTTATCAGTGCATATCAGAGCCATCTTTTCAACTTGTGGCTAAGTAGAAGGCTTGAAATAAACACATTGGTTCAAAATTTTGGAATAAAAGAGTTGGAACCGCTTTTAAATATGTCAAAAGATGAGCTAGTAAAGATGAAATCGCAGAAGCATCCATTTAAATTAATCAGCGGAGATGTTATGGAACACTATCCATACGGCAGACTTTTTGATTTTGATGGCACAGAGCATGATTTAAGCAGATTTAATGAAAAAGATATCTCTGTTACAGGTCTTTTGTGCGGTAAAAAAGTAAAATTAGCTTCAGACATTGCAAGAGCTATTGAAAAAGATTTTGATGATGAGATAAACGCTGACGGCGCAAGAAGATACGCTTGGGTTTACCCTGAGGGAGTTGAAGGAAGGTACAAACATGAAGAAGCTCAGTACGAACTTAACTTCTCTCTTCCAAAAGGCTCTTATGCAACAGTTCTTATAGAAGAGATTGCCAAGAGAAAAATAAATGAATAGGATAAAAAATGGGTAAACATATAACATCAGCAATTTCACAAACTTTTGGAAAGTTTGCAAATAAAGAGTTTCCTAAATCTGTTCAAAATTTTATAAACAGCGCTTATGTAAAGATCATGGGTGTTGATATGCAAGAGTTTCATGCTCTGGAGACATACCATAGTTTAAATGCGCTTTTTACAAGAAAGCTCAAAGAGGATAGGGTGTACTCACTTGATGCGAATGATTTTATATCGCCATGCGACTCCTTTATTTCTGAATGCGGAAATTTAAATAATGAGTACGCGCTTCAAATTAAAGGTGTCAGGTATAGAAGCTATGAACTGCTCGGCGAACACTTCACGAAAGAGGAGAAGAGCATAGTAGATAACGGCTCTTTTATAAACTTTTATCTATCTCCAAAAGATTACCATCGCTATCATATACCGATAAATTTAAAAGTATTGAGAGCCGTTCATATTCCCGGTAAATTTTACCCTGTAAATATTCCATCACTCAAGAAAAGATTAAATCTTTTTATAGAAAACGAGAGGGTTGTTCTGCTTTGCGAAACTTTGGATAAAAAAAGATTTTACATGATACTTGTAAGCGCTTTAAATGTCGGGGTTATGCAGGTTTCATTTGAGCCAAAGATAAAAACAGATGCTGATGCCGATTGCAGCAGTGTCTATAACTATGATAATTTATACCTAAACAAAGGCGATGATTTTGGCTGTTTTGAGATGGGTTCAACTATTGTTATATTGGCTGAAAAAGATATGCTTGAACTCAGCGTTAAGACAGGTGAAAATGTTAAATATGGGCAAAATATAGCAAAAGTAATGTAACTTACATTTTGTCTATATTATGAAGTTTTTTTTGATTTTTATACGTTAAATCTAAAGTGCATAATGTCACCGTCTTGTACGATGTACTCTTTGCCTTCCAGTCTCATTTTTCCGGCTTCTTTTGCTTTGTTTTCGCCGCCGCATGAAATAAAATCACTGTAAGCGATAACTTCCGCACGGATAAAACCTTTTTCAAAGTCGTTGTGGATTACTGCTGCAGCCTTTGGTGCTGTTGTGTTTTTACGGATTGTCCAAGCACGAACCTCTTTTACTCCGGCGGTAAAGTAGCTCATAAGTCCGAGTTTGTCAAAACCTTTTTGGATAATCTGCTCAAGTCCCGACTCTTCAACGCCAAGAGAGCTTAAAAACTCCTCTGCCTCATCATCTTCAAGACCTATAAGCTCTTCTTCAATTTTTGCGCAAAGTTTGATAAGTTCACAATTGTTTCTAGCAGCGTGTTCTTTAAGTTTTATAACAAAATCGCTATCTTCAAGCAGACCGTCTTCATCAACATTGGCACCATACATAATCTCTTTGCCTGTTAAAAGTCTTACCTCATGGTTTAGCTGTTTGTATTCATCCGTATCTGATTTGGAGAAATTTCTAGCTAAATTTCCATCAGCTAAAAATTCCAAAAGTTCCTCAGCCAAAGCTAAAACAGCAGCCGCATTTTTATCTGTTTTTGCCTGTTTCTTAAGTCTGTCTGCTCTGTTTTGCAAAACCTCGATGTCGGCTAAAATAAGCTCACCCTCAATTATTTCAACATCTCTAAGCGGGTCTATACTTGCCTCTGTATGAACAATGTTATCATCTTCAAAACATCTTACAATATGTAAAATAACTTCAGTTTCACGGATATTTGATAAAAATTTATTACCTAATCCTTCACCTTTGCTTGCACCTTTTACTAAACCGGCAATATCAACAAAGTCAAGCGTTGAGTATTGAATTCTCTCAGGATTAACTATTTTAGCAAGCTCTGTCAGCCTTTTGTCCGGAACCGGAACTACTGCCTTGTTCGGTTCTATTGTACAAAACGGATAGTTTGCCGCTTCTGCATTTTGTGCTTTTGTTAGTGCGTTAAAAGTTGTTGATTTTCCTACGTTTGGTAGTCCTACTAGACCTATGCTTAAACCCATAATTGACCTTTTGTGTGCTATAAAATAATTTTGTAATAATAGCTAAAATATGTATAGATAGTGATTAAGAGAGGCTTATTTTTCTCTAAGAGCCTCTCTTGATGCTTTGTCGACCAGAGTAAAGAAAGTATCTACCATATCTTTATCTTCTGTTTTTTTGTGACCCTTTACTTTTATAAAATCACACTCATAACGGTCTGTGATATTATAAAATTTTTTATAAAGTTCATGATTTCCTATAAGGGTGTTTTTTCTCGTCATATAATTGTTTTTTACAATTCGCTCTTCTCTTGCTTTTAAGCTAATTATGTTTTGGCAATCGGTATAAACAATAATTTTGCATTTTTTTGTCGGTATTTTTCCAAGAGCCCAGAGCAGTGTTTCAAGTTCTAGTTTTGACGAAGTTGTATCTTTAAATTTTTTAGTTTTAATACTCTTCTTATGCTTAGATATTGGCGCCTCTAGGCTGAACTCCGGTATAAGCAGATATGCACCGTAGCCAATTTTTGTCTGCGGATCTACACTTGCATCTGTAAATAAAAAAAGTGTAGGCTTGTTTATATCAACGTACATACCGGAATATTTGCTCCGTTGTCTACTGTGATAAAGATTTATTATCATCTGCGGAGTTAACTTTTTTAAGCTCACCAAGAACATCAAGAATATTTTTTTGGTTTGTTTTATTTAAAGGTGTCTCATTTGAAACAAACATATAAAACTCTACTCGCCTGTTTTTAGCACGATTTTTTTCAATATCATTTTGCGCAATAGGCTTTGAAGAGCCAAAACCGGCAGTAGAGAGCCTATTTTGAGAAACACCGTTTTTTATTAACTCCCGCATAACAACATTAGCTCTATGATTTGATAATTCTACATTATCCTTAAATATCGAATCTTTAGGCAGCGGTTGATTGTCTGTATGACCTCTCACCGAGACTTCAACATAAGGCGGAAGAGAGTTGATAATATCAGCAATTCTTCTAATAAACAGCTGTGTGTCTGCATCGTTAATTGATGCATCTGCCCCATGGAAGAAAATAGAAACAGGAAGCTTTAGCAACACCCCATCAACAGATTGATCCAGAGGATTTCCGCTCATTGAGGCATTTTTCAACTCTTTTTGAATCTTTTCAGCAACATCTGTCACGGTTTCTGGCGAAGGAGTAGCCGGAGAAACGACTAAAACCGATCCTCCATCTTTTGTTGGAGCTTGACCGGTAGGATTTGAAGTTGATTCTGGTGTCGGCTCTGTATCATTTACCATATCCATAACCGGATTTACCGCTTCAGGAACGGGAGCAAAGTCATAAATTTTTACGAACTCTTCTTTAAGAGCGCGTACTTTTTCTTTGTTTGTGGATGCAATAGCATAAAGTGCAATAAAGAGTGCCAATAGTAAACTAAAAAAGTCGGCTGTTGGAACCGCCCACTTTTCGCTTGGAGGACACTCACTCTTTTTACATTTATGTTTCTTTTTGGCCATCTATATGCTCATTTACTAAATTGACTATGTTTATCTTCTGCAGGAGAGAGGAAGTTAAGCAATTTGGCCTCTAAAGAACGTGGATTGTCGCCATTGGCAATCCCGATTATTCCTTCAAGAATTAACTTTTGCTCTTTTACTATATGGTGCGATTTAGCTTTTAATTTTGCACCCATTGGACCAAATAAAACATATGCACTGAAAATTCCGGTAACGGTAGCGGTAAATGCCCCTGCAATACCTTGTGCCATCTCTGCGGGATTATCAAGTTTTTGAAGCGCCAAAATAAGACCCAAAACTGCCCCAATAAGACCGAGAACGGGAGATGTTTCTCCGGCTAATATCCAGTAGTGGGCGCATCCGTGATAATAGTGTTCAGTCTCTTCAATTGTTAATTCCAAACTCTCAACAATAGTATCTATCTCATTGCCATCAACAGCCATGCTTAAGCCTTGCTTCATAAATGCATTGTCAAGCTGTGCGATTTCACCTTCTAACGAAAGTATGCCGTCTTTTCTGGCACGTGAAGAGAGCTCAATAATCTGTTTAATTCTCGCATGAAGATCCACTTGCGATTTTTTAAAGATAATACCAACGCTTTTGAATGCACCTTTGATATGCTCAGGGTCAGTACTTACCATAGAAGCCAGCAAGGTGGTAGGCATAATAATAATTAGTGAAGTAATATGGACAATATGGAGAGGATTTCCACCCTCCATTACGTCACCGATAGAAATAGATGCTATTGCTCCCAATATTCCTAAAACAACCGTTAAATCCATAAAATACCCTTATTTTTTTGTAGTTTTACTATATTTTTTTAAGCATTACAGCATTTGTTTGACTAATTGTACACTACTTTGCTAAAAGAAAGATTTAACTATTTTATATCTCTTAAAAATTCACACATTAAACGCACACCGGCACCGGTTGCACCATAAACGTTACAATCCCACGGGCTTTCGGTATAGGCAGTTCCTGCTATATCAAAGTGCATCCACTTGTTTTTGTTCTCTTCACGGATAAACTTGTCTAAAAAGAGACCTGCCGTAATCGCTCCTCCGTAAGGTTTTGAAGCCGTATTGCTTATATCTGCAATCTCGCTCTTTAGTAGCTTTTTAAGATGTCTGTTAAACGGCAGTGAGCTTATCATCTCCCCAGAGTCGGTTCCTGCGCGTGAAATGTCATGTTTTAGCTTATGAGAGTGCCCCATTAAACCTGTCGTATATTGACCGAGTGCAATCATGCATGCACCGGTAAGTGTTGCAAAATCAAAAATATAGTCGGCTTTTACTTTATCCTGTGCATAATCAAGAACATCAGCAAGCACCAAGCGTCCCTCTGCGTCTGTGTTTCTAACTTCAATTGTTGTTTTGCTTCTTGAAACCAATACATCATCTGGTTTATAAGCATTTCCGCCGACCATATTTTCAACCGCACCAATGAATGCATGAATTTCTATGTCAAGTTTTAATTCACTTACGGCTTTTATAATTCCAAGAACCGCACATGCGCCGGCTTTGTCCATCTTCATAGTAACCATCGAAGTCGGAGCTTTTAGGCTTAATCCTCCGCTGTCATAGGTCAAGCCTTTTCCAACAAGCGTAATAACTTTTTTAGGATTTGCAGGCTTGTATGCCAAATGAATCAGGGCGCTTCCATGAACTGAGGCACGACCAACCGCCAGCATAGCGTTCATATTCTCTTTTGCCAAATCATCTTCTTGCAAAATATTGCATAAAAGCGAATTGTCATATGCCAATGTTTGCGCTACGTGTGCCAAAGTTTGCGGGTTTATCTCTTGAGGCGCTCTGTTTACTATATCACGAGTAAAACATGTTGCATTAGCCACGATAAGTGTCTCATTGAAAATAGTCTCAAGCTCGTTAAAATCGAAATCATTTACAGCCAAAGAGATCTCTTCTAAAGCCGCTTTTTTTGGCTCTGACTTGTATTCGTTAAACTCATAGCCGCCTAAAACCACTCCCTCAATTAAGGCAGTTATAGTAGATTTGCTGATAACACTAATCTTTGCAGATTTATAGTTTGAAGACTTGAGCATTTTTATCATGCAAGACGCCGCACTTCTTAAATCATCACTTTTTTTGCTATCAACTCCGCAAAACAGTATCCCTTTTTCATATAAAAAACATGTTGTGTCTTGCTCCGCTTTAAATCCGGCTTTTTGCAAAATATCAGAATGCTCACACTCTGCAAGTTCATCTTTTTTTAAAAACTCTATTAATATCTCTGAATCTATCTCTGATATTTTTTTATCTACTAGTTTGATGCTCATTTTTTTCCTATTTATAGTTAATTGTCAAAGTTTAGTAACTGTTTTGCCTGTATCATATCTTTATCGCCGCGACCGGAGATATTGACAATAATCAGCTTGTCTTTTATGTTTGCTATTTTTTTGAGATACGCTACTGCATGTGCGCTCTCAAAAGCAGGAATGATTCCCTCTTTGCGTGACAACCACACAAATGCGTCAAGCGCCTCTTTATCGGTAATATAATCATAGCTTACCGATTTGTTATCGTGATGAAATGCGTGTTCCGGTCCGATTCCAGGATAGTCAAGTCCTGCGGATATCGAGTGTGCTTCTAGTATCTGCCCGTCTTCATCTTGAAGCAGATAACTCATCTGCCCGTGCAACACACCTGGGCGACCTTGATTTAGAGAACAGCCGTGTTCGCCGGATTCTATGCCATGCCCGCCGGCTTCTATGCCTATGCAACGAACTTCTTTATCTTCTAAAAAGTGTTGAAATGTACCAATAGCGTTGCTGCCGCCGCCAATACATGCAACAACATAATCAGGCAATCGTTTCTCTTTTTCAAGTATCTGCGCTCTTGCTTCATAACCGATAATAGCCTGAAAATCTCTAACCATCATTGGGTATGGATGCGGACCTGCAACCGTTCCAATAATATAAAAAGTATCCCTTGCATTTGTAACCCAGTGGCGAATCGCATCATTCATAGCATCTTTTAATGTTTTGCTTCCGCTCTCAACAGAGTTTACTTTTGCACCCAGAAGTTTCATGCGAAAAACATTTAGCTCCTGTCTTTGCACATCTTTTGCACCCATAAATATTTCACACTCTAAACCTAAAAGAGCACAAATTGTTGCAGTTGCAACCCCATGCTGACCGGCACCTGTTTCAGCTATGATTTTTTTATACCCCAAGCGCTTTGCCATAAGCCCTTGAGCAATTACGTTATTTACTTTATGCGCACCCGTATGGTTTAAATCTTCTCTTTTGAGGTAGATTTTTGCGCCAAGTTCATCTGATATATTTTTGGCAAAGTAGAGCGGGGAGGGGCGTCCGACATAATCCACAAGATAGTAATCTACTTCACTCCAAAAATCCTTGTCAAAGCGAATACTTTTATACTCTTCTTCAAGTTTTAAGAGTGCCGGCATCAAGGTTTCTGGGACATATCTGCCACCAAAAATTCCAAAATGTCCATTTGAATCTGGATCAAATTTTGAAGGGGAAGGAATATACATCAGTTTACCTCAATCAAAGAGTATACGTCCGTAATCTCTTTTAAGTTTTTTTGTCCGTCTAAAAAGTTAAGTCCTATTATGAAGCAAGCTTCCAAGCACGAGGCACCGGCTTGATTTATAAGCTTTGCAGCAGCATTTGCAGTGCCGCCGGTTGCAATAAGATCATCTATTAGAAGAACTCTTGCATTCGGAATTGCGCTAAACGCATCAATGTGAACCTCTATCTCATCCACGCCATACTCTAGAGAATATTTTTCACTGATTGTAGTGTACGGGAGCTTCCCTTTTTTGCGGATGGGTACAAAACCAATTCCTAACATTTGAGCAAGTGCTGCACCGAAGATAAATCCTCTTGCATCAATGCCTGCTATATAGTCAAGATTGTACTCTTTGTATCTTTGGTAAAGGTGGTTCATAGTTACGCTAAAAGCCTCCTTGTCGCTTAGAAGAGTGGTGATGTCTTTAAATATAATGCCCGGCTTGGGAAAATCTTTTACATCTCTAATCGAATTTTCTATTATTTTTCTTTCACTGTTGCTAAGTGTCATATTTTAGTCCTTTATATCAGAGCGTCTATGCGACTCTCTAATGCTTTGATTTTATTGTTAAGACGATCTGTCTCTTGTCTATGTTTGGTGTTTCTCTGCTTTAAAACTTTAAGTTCATTTCTTAATTTTGTCAACTCATCACTCAAAATATCAACATTGCCAAGTGCGCGCTGGAGTTGAATTTGATACTTTCTAATAAGTATTTCTGCCTCTTGAAGAGTAAGCTTCATCAAGTCATTGCTTCGCTGTTCTTTGTTCGTAATGCTTTTAAAATAAAACATTTTAACAAATAGATATACAGACAAGATAGACAGCAGTGTTAAAAGTGACCATTCCCAAAACATCGCAAATCCTTTTTTTTAAAATTATAACTCTTCTGCCCAAAGAGGCAATATTAATGAATTGCTTCTATTTTTTCTACTCGCCCTGTATGACGACCGCCGTCAAAACTGCCGGCACACCAAGCGTCAAGTATGGATTCTGCCACGCCTTTGCCTATGATTCTCTCGCCAAAACATAACACATTCGCATCGTTATGTCCGCGGGCAACGGTTGCGGTGTATGCATCATGGCAGAGTGCCGCACGAATCCCTGAATGACGATTTGCTGCCATACTCATTCCAATACCGGAACCGCAGATAAGTATGCCGTGTGACTCTTTATCTGCTAAAACCGCTTTGGATACTTTTACGGCATAGTCAGGATAATCAACCCTTTCTTTCGAAAACGGCCCAAGATCAACGACCTCATGACCTTTTTGCTTTAATAGTTCAACCGTATAATCTTTAAGATCAACTCCGGCGTGATCAGTTGCAATATAAAATTTCATTCTCTTCCTTTTATGATAACAGCAGATTTAAAATTAGCTGCACCGGCATTATTAAGACGTAATTCTTTAACGGCGTCATAAGAATAATTAAGACTATAATTATTCCATATCTTTCATATTTATAAAAGAACTCTGCAACAGAATTTATTTTATATTTCATTGTCAGGTGCATAATAAAGTGTGCACCGTCAAACTGAGGTATCGGGAGCAGGTTAAACACGCCCAAAACGACATTTATTATAAGCAGTTGAAACACAAAAAGATAGGCAAAAATATAGAGCAAATCGTCCGCATTCGTTGGCTGGCTCATATATGCGATGAAAACAGATGCGACTAGAGCCACTGTAAAGTTATATACAATTCCCGCCAAATCAACCTGCATTGCACCGTTATAGCCGGCTCTTTTTATTACGGTAGCCATATTTACCGGTACAGGTTTTGCCCAGCCAAATAAAAATCCGCTATCCGCACCCATAAGCATAGGCAGAAAATAGGTAGCAGTAGGAACAAGAATAGTGCCGACCAAATCTACATGCACAAGCGGATTTATTGAGAGTCTGCCTGCGTTTTTAGCTATGGTATCGCCGTACATATAGGCTATCCATCCATGCATTATCTCATGCCCGATAATAGCTACGGCTAAAGCCAGAACAGCTGCTAAAATTTTAAGTAAATCAATAAATTCCATAATCATCTTTATCTTGTTTTACTCTCTCTGCAATAGCTTTTTCTAGCTGAGCAGGAGACTCTAGGTCTGTTGGAGTTTTTCCTATGCGGTCCCATCTGATTTCCCAATTTTCGTCAATGCTAAAATATACAAACCATGGCGTTCCCTCAATATTTTCATAAGGCACGGCACCCCAAAAACGGCTGTCATTTGAGTGATCGCGATTATCGCCCATCATAAAGTAGCTGTCTTCATCAACTTTAATCGGAGCAAAATTGAAAATCGGCATAGGGTGTTGACCGTCATTAACAATTTTATCATCATGATGAATTCCAGGATGCTCCTTAGAATATGGATTTTTAACCCAAATTTTTCCGGCAAAAGGAATAATCTCATGCCCTTTAAAATTATCCATAATCCATTTGTCACCCTCGCTATAATGAATATATAAATCTTTATTTATTAGAAAAAGTTCATCGCCGGGAAGAGCTACACATCTCTTTACAAAGTGCTGTTTTGTATTGTGCGGCGGTCTAAAAATAACAATATCTCCACGTTGCGGCGTATCGCCGTCCATTAAACGAAGTCTATCGCTCCACGGCATGATAGAAACTTCCAAAAATGGAATGTGCGGCATGGGAATGCCGTATGCAAATTTTTTGGCAAAAAGATGATCTCCGACAAGTAGAGAATCTTTCATAGATCCGCTTGGGATTTTAAAAGCTTGAGCAATAAAAAATATAACAAATAGAACAATTATAATAGTTCCGGTCCATGAGTTTGAAAATTTGTATGTTTTGTGTAGAAGTTCTTTCATTTACTCTCTTTCTTCTGAGTTGGCTTTTGCAGCCTTTAGTGTATTGCTAAGCAGCATGGCAATAGTCATAGGTCCGACACCGCCTGGAACAGGGGTAATATATGAGCACTTTTTACTAACTCTATCAAAGTCAACATCGCCAACTAGTTTGCCGTCGTTTGTGCGGTTTATGCCGATATCAACAATAATAACGCCATCCTTTACCATATCTTCTTTGATTAGGTTTATAACGCCGACGCCGACAAAAAGGATATCTGCGTTAAGGGTGTGCTTTTTCAAATCATCCGTAAAAATATGGCAAATCTCAACAGTCGCATTAGCGTTTAGAAGCAGTGAAGCCATAGGTTTTCCAACGATATTAGACGCACCGACAACGACACAGTTTTTTCCTTTTACCTCTATGTTGTACTCAGCTAAAAGTTTCATAACACCAAGAGGAGTGCAGGGAACAAAACCATCAAGACCAGTCGTAAGTCTGCCGACATTGTATGGATGAAAACCATCTACATCTTTGCTTGGCTCTACCAGTTCAAGTATTTTTGTAGTATCTATTTGGGATGGAAGCGGCAGTTGAATAAGAATTCCGTCTATGTTTGGGTTGCTATTCATCATTTTAATTGTATTTTCAATAGCTGCTTGGGAGATATCGCTAGGCATTTCATGCGTAACAGAGTAAAAACCAACTCTGTCACAAGCTTTTTTCTTCATATTTACATAAGCCGCACTTGCAGGGTCTTGACCTACTAGTATAACGGCAAGTCCTGGAACAAGACCGGTCCTGTTTTTTAAATCTTTTACTTCATCTACAATATTTTTTTCTATTTTTGCTGAGAGTGCTTTTCCATCAAGAAGTTGCATTTAAACCTCATAATATTATTTTTTTGTTATTATACCTTTATATGTTTAAACTTCTTTCATAACCTTCTTCTGAAAGAAGTTTTTGACTTTGTAAAAGGCAGGTTTTAGTGCCACAGCGGCTAGCGTAACAAATTTGGGCTTTGTTCAAATTGTGTCAAAACAAAAAGGGAAAACGCTTTAATGAGGAGAATATTGTTTGTGTTGTTGCCATTTTCTCTATTAGCCAAAAGCAGTTTTATAACGCCTATGGAGTATGCTTCTTCATTGTATAAAAATCCGAGAGGAATAGGGTGTCATAAGTGCCACGGCGACTCTGGGGAGGGCAAATTAGTTGCCAGATATGAGCATAAAAAAGAACAGAAGAGCTTCGGTGGTCCTGTTATAAACAACATGAATTTTAATGAATTTTATGAAGCCTTAAATATAAGAAAAAATGGAATGCCGAGATACTTTTTAACACAAAAAGAGATTAAGGCACTCTACTTTTATCTACAAGAGAAGAAAAAAGGCAATATATCAAATGTTAAGTAATTTTGAAGAAGTAAAAGCCGCATATGAAAATAGAGATTTAGCAGCACTGGATGCATTGGCAAGTCCTACATACAGGATGATTAACAAGAGAAAAGATTTTCGCTCTGTTTTAATGCTATCATGCAACAATTTTGAGCATTTAATGAAGATAGACTCGGTTGAAGCAGACTGCATAGTTTTAAATCTTGAAGATGGCGTGAGCAAGGAAGATAAGCCGTTTGGACTCGTTTTATGTGCTATTTTCTTATCTCATCATAAGAGATGCGATAAGAAACTAGTGGTTCGTGTAAATTCTCTGGTTGAGGGCGGATATGAGGAGATAACTTATCTAAATCAGTTTATGCCTGATGCCATAAGGGTGCCAAAAATAAGAGATGTAAAAGAGATAGAATCTGTTTATGAGCTATTAAATAAAAAAACTGAGCTTCACTTATCCATAGAAACAAGCAGTGCATGGGCAAATTTATCACAACTGAAAATCGACAAAAGAGTTACTACTTTTTATCTAGGTATTTTGGATCTATTTGCTGATATGAATCTGCCTCAGAGTCTCATTACAAAAGACAACCCCGTGATGCTCCATATTTTGTCGCAATTTTTAATTACATGTAGAGTTATCGGGGTAAGACCTGTCTCTTTTGTGTTTCAGGAGTTTAAAAACTTAGATGAGTTTGAAAAATGGATAACTTTGGAAAAGAGCATGGGTTATGATGCAAAAGGGTGCATCTCTCCAGAGCAGGCAAAGCTTGTGAATAAAATGTTTGCAGATAGCGAGAGAGACATAAGAAGAGCAAAGACCATAATCAGACTCTTTGAGCTAAAAAAAGAAGAGGGTGTTACCGGTTTTGAAGATGATGAGTTTGGGTTTATAGATGAACCGATATACAAGGGGGCTTTATCTCTGTTAAACAGAGATAAGTAGAGGCTTTTTCGCTCCGCTACCTAGCCAGATTATAAAATACATTGTATCTGACTAGTATCTTTTCAGCCGGTCTCGGATATCGGCTATATGCAAATTCTATGGTCTCCTGCGTAGTTGTATCGAGTATATGGTATCCGCTTGATTGAAGAAATTTAAAGTCTGTCATGTCTCCATTTGGATGAAGGTAAAACTCTACAATATTTGTTCTATTTATGTTCATGTCGTGGCGAATATTTACTCTGGCAATCCTGTTTAAAATCTCCTGTGTAATTCTTCTCATAATCTCTTGGTTGTCAATAAGATATTTTTGCTGTCCTGGTGTCAGTTTGCCAAATTCACTCCCATAAAGTTCTTTAAGGTCTGAATTAATAACATTGCTTCCACTTTGTTGATCACTTTTTTTATCTTTTACTTCCTCGGATGATTTATCCTCTTTCATCCAAGCAAGCGGATCTTTTTCTTCTTCCTTTTTTTTCTTCTCTTCTTGAGATGTTAGCGTTACGTATGGCTTTGTCAGTGGAAGCGGTTCAATCTTTGGCTTCGACTCTTTTTTATCTTCTGTTTTTGTAGGAATAATAGGTAATTTAGGACTATTTTGCTGTTCGACTTTTTTTGGCTCATATTTTATCGGCGGTTTTTTCATAGGCTCGGCTATCTCTTTTAGCTGAGAGCCTTTTGGCATAGGAGGAGCAATCGCGGGTGCTTTTCTATCTTCTGCTTTCTCAACTCTCTTCGGTGCTTCTTTTAGTGAGACTTTTATTCTATTCTCTTTTGGTTTTTCCTGCTGTTTTGTCTCGGGCGTGACTGTTCCAAGAAGCCAAAACAGAAGCAGTAGTATAAAGTGTATTAAAATGGCAACAAACAGGGCAAAATGTGAACGATTCAAGAGATTCCATTTACTTATAAAATTTTGAGCAATTATAACTAATATAGATTAATACAACTTTGCTATAATGACAAAAAATATTAAGGTAATTTAAATGAGTATAAGTGGTTCTGTAAAAGCTTTTAAGCAGGCACAAAATTTAATTCCAGGTGGAGTAAACTCTCCGGTTAGAGCGTTTGGCAGTGTCGGGGGAACACCTATTTTTATAGCAGAGGGCAAAGGCGCATATTTAACTGATATTGACGGAAACAAGTATGTAGATTATGTGCAGAGCTGGGGTCCGCTCCTTTTTGGACATAGAGATGAATCAATTGAAAATGCCGTAATAGAAGCTGTTAAACACGGACTTAGCTTCGGCGCACCTACACAGGCTGAGAGTGATTTGGCACAGCTTGTCATCTCCATGTTTGATTCAATAGAGAAGATAAGATTTGTAAGCAGCGGAACAGAGGCGGTTATGAGTGCTATTCGTCTTGCTCGCGGATATACAAATCGTGATGACATTGTAAAATTTATCGGTTGCTACCATGGCCATAGCGATTCTCTTCTAGTTCAGGCTGGAAGCGGAGCTGCAACTTTTGGAAATCCAAGTTCACCGGGTGTGCCTGCCGATTTTACAAAGCACACTCTTTTAGCAGAATATAACAACATTGAGAGCGTAAAAAAGTGTTTTGCAGATTCTAAAAATATCGCGTGCGTTATTATAGAGCCAATAGCAGGAAATATGGGGCTTGTTCCTGCCGATAAAGAGTTTTTACACGAACTTAGAAAAATTTGTGATGAGAATGGAACTCTGCTTATTTTTGATGAAGTTATGAGCGGTTTTCGTGCGACAATAAATGGTGCAGAGTCAACAACAGGCGTTAAACCTGACATTGTAACTCTTGGAAAAGTAATTGGGGGCGGCATGCCTGTGGGTGCTTTTGGAGCACGCGCAGAGATAATGGCAAAACTCTCACCAGAGGGACCTGTTTATCAAGCAGGCACACTTAGCGGAAATCCAGTAGCAATGGCTGCTGGACTTGCGGCAATAACAAAGCTAAAGAAAAATGCTCAGGTTATTGCAGTTTTAAATGAGCGTGCAAAAAGATTGGTTGAGGGGATGCAAAAAGAGGCTGCTGCTTGCAAAATTACAATGCAGATAGACACCAGAGGCAGTATGTTTGGTTTCTTCTTTAATGACAAGCCTGTTAAAAACTTTGCCGATGCATGCAACTCAGATGCAAAACTTTTTGCAAAATTCCACTCCATGATGCTACAAAAAGGGTTCTATTTTGCATGTTCACTGTATGAAACAGGATTTATCTCAACTGCCGTTACAGATGAGATGATTGAAGATACAATTAGAGCAAGTGCTGAAATATTTAAAGAAATAACTAATGCAAAATAGTGATAAAAATGAGCAAAAAGCTCCTAGAATAAAACCTATTATTGAAGCGGCTGACAACTTATCATTGGGTATATCAATAGTTGTGGCAGTTCTCATGGGTGTTGGAATAGGTATTTTGC
Source organism: Sulfurimonas sp. (assembly GCA_041654255.1). GTDB lineage: Bacteria > Campylobacterota > Campylobacteria > Campylobacterales > Sulfurimonadaceae > Sulfurimonas. The sequence goes on along the minus strand of JBAZDX010000001.1, from coordinate 162,335 downwards.
TTAAAAATATCACAGGGGCAAATTGGACTCTTTGGATAGGTGTTTTTATAGGTATAGCCGCAGCTGTGCTGAATGTCTATAAAGCTTACTCAAAACAGTATAAAGAGTATGAAGAGTTGGCGAAAGAGCCACGCTATGCCATTAAAAAGAAGCTTCAAGACGACGAAGACGATGAGGATTATGGTGAAAAAAACCATTAAATTTCTTTTTGCACTTGAGCTAATAATTTTGCTAAGTGCAGTTTTCTCTTTCTCTTTTTTTATAAATCTGCAAGTCGCCTTTTTGAGCAGTTTTTTTATAATAGCAGGCTCTGCATACGCTTATAAAAAAATGATAAATAGTGGAATTGCTCTTGAAAATATAGATGAAAAAAAAGATATTTTAGACGAGATTGAAGATCCATATGAGCTTTATGACGAAACTCCAATAAATGAAACTCCTGCTGACGAGCTTGATTTAAAAGCTATTGTCATAGAAGAGAAGAAAAAAATAAAAATTTTAAATATAAAAGATATAAAAAAGGGTAGCAAAGCAGGCATTTCATTATATAGATTGGTTCCATATCTATTTTTGATTTTTGGTTTTATAGCGCTTAAAAATAATGGGCTTTTAGATATATCTATATATCTTCCATCACTTCTAATTGGGATTATAGCAGGCCATTTTATCTCAAAAGATTTATAAAATCTAGGCGATAATCATAGGTATATTTATGGTTATCTTTTTTTTAATATCTATGTAAAAATTTGCATTGGCCGCTAGTACTTTCAACTCATTAACTCTCTCTTCGTTGATGTTTTGTGCATTAACTTCAACAGAGAAGATGCTGTATTTTTTATCCTCAAATTTTATATGCTCACCCACTCTGTAGAATATTTTTGTCAATATTTTCTCGTTTTTTTCGTAGCAAGAGTACACTTTGTTTAGTATCTTTATGAAGTTATTGGAGTCAATAATAATTTCAGGAATAGTAGGGTCAAAATCTTTTTCAAAAACAATTTTTGAGTTTATAGAGTATGTTAATATACATAAATCAACTAATGCATATATATTTGTTACATCACCGATGGGCTTAGGCTTATTGAGCTTGAAAGATGGGGATTGATAGAGTTTAATACCTATGGCTTCATCATTTTCATACCCAACAGTTATAGCAAAAAATTTATAACGCCCAAAATCCAACTCTAAAAATGTTGTTCTAAAGCCAAATGAAATGCTGGCATAAGTAGTTGCAAGGCTAAAAAGTTCTTCGGTCGTGATAGAGCCAAGTAAAAATTGCGCTTCAGAGTTTAGTGATAAAATTTTACCGCTTGAGCTAAAGAGCACAAAAGGGTTATAGTCATACTCTATCCATTGCTGCTCAAAAGTCATGTGAATTAACTACTCTTCTATGTAATTTTTAAGTTTTCTTCCGACTTTAGGGTGCTTTAGCTTTTTAATAGCACTAGACTCTATCTGACGAACTCTCTCGCGTGTTACATTTAGCTCTTTGCCTATCTCTTCTAGCGTTCTGTCAGACTCATCATCCATAATTCCAAAGCGGAGCTTAATAACGGCTTTTTCTCTCTCATTTAACTGCTCTAAAACATTCTCTATCTGAACTCTTAAATCATCTTTTAATATCGCATCAGACGGTGATAGAGATGTTTTATCCTCAATAAAGTCACCAAAACGTCCATCATCTTCGCTTCCGATAGGAGCTTCAAGGCTTATTGGCTCTTTTGTAATTTTTATTACATTTTTTACTTTTTCAACAGATAGTCCGACTTCAAGTGCAATTACTTCAACATCAGGCTCTTTGCCGTGCTCTTGCAGGTGTTTGCGCATAATTTTATTTATACGATTTATTGTTTCAATCATATGTATCGGAATACGAATGGTTCTAGCTTGGTCTGCGATTGCACGAGAGATTGCTTGACGTATCCACCAAGTTGCATAGGTTGAAAATTTATAACCTTTTTGGTACTCAAATTTATCAACCGCTTTCATAAGACCGATGTTGCCCTCTTGAATAAGGTCTAGAAAAGGCAATCCGCGATTTGTATATCTTTTTGCGATAGATACTACAAGCCTTAAATTGGATTTTGCCATTTTTGTTTTTGAAATCTCAGAGATATTTTTACCGCGCTTGATTTGCTCTAAAATATCTGCCAGTTTCTCAGGTTCCATATCGAAACTGTTTTTTGAAGCCTCTTTTGTCTGCACAAGCTTTTTAATCTCCATATATGTGCTGACCATTGTAGCTTCAGGCACCATAGCTGCGATATCTTCTTTATTTAAATCACAAATTCTCTCAACTAGAACTTTGTGATTTGCTTTTAGAGTTGAGTTAAACAACGGAAGCTTGTACTCCAATCTTTTTAGCTCTTTATCATAACCTTCATCGCTCTTAAGCGCTGTTTCCATCGCTTTTACAAGCTCATTTATAAGTTTAGATGTAGGACCCAGATCTAATAATTTCTCTTTTAAGACACCTTTTTTATATGTAACACTCAAATAGTGCAGAACAGTCTCAGGAGTAAGTTCTCCGTCTATGTTTTCTGGTATTTTTTCCGCTAATTTAACCCACTCTTTTTTAGCTTTTTCTAAAGCTTTAAAACTTACTGTGACCTTTTCAACTCTGGTTTTATCTTTTGCGGTTAATGTTTTCTCAACTTCAACACCATCATCTTCAAGCTCGTCATCTTCATCGCTTACATCTAAATCTTCACTCTCATCTTTTTCATCTTCAAAGCTCTTAAATAGCTCTTTTACTCTTCTCTCGCGATTGATTAAAGGTTCTCTGTAATCTAAAATAAAATCTATCAGGTATGGAACAGAACATATCGCGTCAATTATTATGCTCTCTCCTCCTTCGATTTTTTTTGATATCTCTATCTCTTCCTCTTTTGTTAAAAGCGGAATCTGTCCCATTTCACGAAGATACATACGAACCGGAGAGTCAGAACGTGACCATTCAAGCAGCTCATGCTCTTTTAGTATGTCAAAGCTGTCAGTCTCGTTGTTTTCAATCATCTTTCTTTGAGCGCTTTTTCTAGCCTCAGCTTCTTTATCGTTAAGAAGTTTTGCGTGTTCAGATGACGTGTAGATACAAGCTTTATGTTTTTGTATAAGTTTATGAATATTTGCCGCTTGTGCTAAAGTAGGTTGTTTGTCAAAAAGCTCTATAAGCGACTCATATGTAGAGCACTCTTTTGGTTTTTGACTTGCAAAGAATGTTTCAATAGCTTTATTTAGTTCTTTAGCTGTCATATAAAATACACCTTTGTTGATTTGTCATAAGATTTTTCAAAGGTGGATTATATCCAAACAGTCTTAACTTTTTCTTCCTAAAATGTTGGAACACGGTTTGCTTTTGTCATAAAAAATGCAAACAAAGGTATTTTATGCAAAGCGGATATTATAGTTCAGCAGCAGGAATGGTTGCCCAGTTCAATCGCCTTGACACTATTGCTAACAACCTTGCCAACGTAAATACGGTCGGTTTCAAAGAGGACAATCTTGTTGTCGGCGATTTCTTGCGTCTATATAAAGAGGCTAGGGATGAGTTGCCAAATCCAAATCATACCAAAGAGGCTGCCCAGTTTTTAAACAGAGCTATGAATAAAGCACCGCAAATAGTGGACTCTTATACTGATTACTCTATTGGGAATATACAAAAAAGCGGCAACTCACTAGATATGGCTCTCTCAAAAGAGGGTCTCTTTTTCTTGGTTAAAACACCTGAGGGAGTTAGGCTGACCAGAGACGGATCGTTTACAAAGGACGATGAGGGCAAACTGATTACAAAAAGTGGGTATGAAGTTCTTCCAAGCGACTATTTTGTAACCAATCAGCCAATTATGCTAAATCAGCAAGACAGTATTGTTGAGATAGACAAAAACGGGCAGATTTTTACCAATATACCAAATAGTGCAATGCTTACTCCAAGCTCTAAGCTTTTTATAGCGCAGCCTGATAATATTGATCTTCTAAAGAAAGAGGGTAACGGGCTTTATAGATATGACGGTGTAGAGGAGTTTCAAAACTCTGGCGATAGCGGAGCCGTTATGCAGGGGTTTGTAGAGAAGAGTAATGTAAATGCAGTAAAGATGATGACACAGATGATAGAGACAAATCGTTTGGTCGGGATGTATCAAAAAGCAATGGATACACAGATGAATGACATGAACCGTGACGCAATTGAAAAAATTGCTAAAAAATCTTAAGGAGTTTAGACAATGATGCAATCACTTTATACTGCTTCAACAGGAATGTTGGGTATGCAGACACAAATAGATACGACGGCGAACAATATTGCCAACGTAAACACAATAGGTTTTAAAAAATCGCGTGCAGAGTTTGCCGACTTAATGTACAAAGTTATGGAGTATGCGGGAACATCTACAAGCGATGTTACTAAAAGCCCTACCGGTATAGAGGTTGGTCTGGGCTCTCGTCCTACTGCAATTAATAAAATATTTTCAGAGGGCAGTCTGAAACAGACAGACAATGAGCTCGATTTATCTGTAACAGGGAAAGGCTTTTTTAAGCTTGAACTTCCGGATGGTACTGAAGTTTACTCTAGAAACGGTGCATTTAAAATTGATGAAAATGGAACAATTGTAAATAGTGATGGATACAGACTGGTTCCTGAGGTTGTTGTTCCGCCTGATGCAACAAATATCAGCGTAGGTACCGACGGCACTGTTACGGTTGTTCAATCCGGTCAAACACAAGCAACTCAGATAGGGCAGGTTACACTTACAAACTTTATAAATCCTGCGGGTCTTCACTCTATGGGAGATAATCTCTACTTAGAAACGGACAGTTCAGGTCAACCAGTAGAGGGAACGCCCGGACTAGATGGTCTTGGAGTACTTCGTCAGGGTTTTGTCGAGCTTAGTAACGTTGAACTTGTTGTTGAACTGACAGACCTTATTACAGGTCAAAGAGCTTATGACTCAAACTCAAAAGTAATCACAACAAGTGATGAAATGCTTCAAACCGTAAACGGATTAAAAAGATAATAACTACATAAAAGCAGCTTGATACGAATTAATATCAAACTGCTTTATACTCCTTTTAGAAAACTAAAATCTCATTTTAGCTATAATCACAAAATTATTTTAAATATAGTTAGGAATTTATATGCAAAAAGCAAATATTGACGGTAAGGTTTGGAGATTTGGAAAAGATATTGATACAGATTTAATCATAGCAGCTCGTTATTTAAACACTTCTGTTCCTGAAGAATTAGCTAAACATGTTATGGAAGATGCGGACCCGGAGTTTGTAAAAAAAATGAACCGAGGCGATGTTATAGTAGCCGGTGAGAATTTCGGTTGCGGAAGTTCGCGTGAACATGCGCCAATAGCTCTAAAAGCTGCCGGAGTTGCAGCAGTTATCGCTCCTACTTTTGCAAGAATATTTTACCGTAACGCATTCAACATGGGACTTCCTATATTTGAGCTCAAAGAGAGTGCAGAGATTGCCGAGGGTGACGAGATAAGCGTCGATATGAACAATGGAACGATTACAAATAAAACCTCAGGCAAAATATATAGCTTTATTCCGATTCCATCTTTTATGCAAGAGCTTATAGACGCAGGCGGACTTATGAACTACGCACAAAACGAAATTAAAGGTAAATAATGAAAACTTATAAAATTGCGCTAATAAAAGGCGATGGAATCGGTCCTGAGATTATAGACGAGGCTGTAAAGGTTTTAGATGCCGTGGCTTCATGCTGTGACATAGAGTTCTCTTACGAAGAGGCTTTAATGGGCGGTTGTGCTTATGACATTACCGGAGACCCGCTTCCACAAGAGACAATTAATATCTCATTGAACAGTGACGCTGTACTTTTTGGCGCAATAGGCGGTCAAAAATGGGATAATCTGCCTCGTGAAAAAAGACCTGAGAGCGGGCTTTTAAGATTCCGTAAAGAGCTTGGAGTTTATGCAAATCTTCGTCCTGCAAATGTTTTTGATGAGCTAATAAATGCTTCATCGCTAAAGCCGGAAGTTATAAAAGGCGTTGACTTAATGGTAGTTCGTGAGCTAATCGGAGGAATTTACTTTGGCGAGCCAAAAGGGCGTGATGAGAACAGAGGGTGGAACACTATGGTTTACACGCGCGATGAGATTGTAAGAATTGCTCATCAGGCGTTTAAAATTGCTATGACAAGAAGCAAAAGAGTTTGCTCGATTGACAAGGCTAACGTTTTGGATGTTTCCCAGCTTTGGAGAGAGGTTGTAATAGAGGTAGGACGCGAGTATCCTGAAGTTGAACTAACACACATGTATGTTGACAATGCCGCTATGCAGCTTATTCGTGACCCAAGACAGTTTGACGTAATGCTTACAGGAAATATTTTTGGCGATATACTAAGCGATGAGGCAAGTATGCTCTCCGGCTCTATCGGTCTTTTGCCATCAGCTTCAGTAGGTGCAAGAATAGGTGTTTATGAGCCTATTCACGGCTCTGCTCCAGATATTGCAGGACAGGGAATTGCTAACCCGATAGCGACAATCTTATCGGCTTCTATGATGCTTAGATATGCGCTTGGCGAAAACGTTGCAGCCGACAAAATAGAGTCTGCTGTAAAAAGAGCGCTTAAAGAGGGGTATAGAACAAAAGATTTGGCTCAGTACGATGCAAAAGAGGTTTGTTCTACTAGTGAGATGGGTTCAATAATCGCTAATTACGCGGCAAAATGAAAACATTAACATTAGCGAATATCTATGAACTCCAAGGCTTAAAAGAAGAAGCTCTTGAAATTTATAAAGAGATTTTGAAAAAAGAGCCCTCAAATAGTGACGCTAAAATTGCAATACGAAGGCTCTCAGGCATGAGAAAAAAGTTTTTACATGTAAATAGTCAAATGAAAGAGTACTTTGTAAAAATGCAGGATGATGTCGAATTTAATGAATTTGAAAGGTGGTTATTAAAGCTATGGAATTAAAAGATGTAATTCTCTCTACTTTAGCAGAGTTGGAGGATATAAAGCCAAATACTGATGACCAAAAAACTATAATTGATTTTATGCCTGTTGTAAAAAAAGAGCTAAAAATTGAGATAACTTCCGAAGAAGAGCCGATAATTAGCAACGAGATGATGTTTTTGACATCTATGCGAGAGAGATTGCTTGTGCTTTTTGAGGGTTTTCAAGCACCAAACAACACAAATATAGAAGCAAAAGTCGATATGACGCTAAACTTTTTGGAGTATATATTGGTAAGCATTGATTCAAGAGTTGAAGAGCTAGAGAGAGGAAATAGAAAATGAGCCAATACAGAGTACTCATAGATGCAAATGATGAAAAAGGATTAGTCCATAAAGTATCCACGGTTTTTTATCAAAATGATCTGAACATCCTATCAAATAGCGAGTTTGTTGATAAAGAAAACAATAAGTTTTTCATGAGAAGCGTTGTTGATGGCGATATAGCTCTTGATAAATTGTATCAATTAATCACAGACGTTATGCCTGAAAGTGCTAATATAGAAGTTATCGCACCTAAAAAGAAAAATATAATAATAATGGCCACAAAAGAGATGCACGCGCTTGGCGACATCTTGATACGTCATGAGGCAGAAGAGTTAGAGGCAAATATTTTGGCCGTAATATCAAACTATAGCGACTTAGAATCCCTTGTAGGCAAGTTCAATATCCCATTTATTGAAATCTCGCATGTAGGTCTTGACAGGGCAGAGCATGAGGATAAGATACTTGAGTGTTTAGCGGGATTTCAAGAGATAGATTATATTGTTTTGGCAAAATATATGAGAATTTTAACTCCTAGATTTATAGAAGTTTATGAAAACAGAATTATAAACATTCACCACTCTTTCTTACCCGCATTTATAGGCGCAAACCCTTATAAACAGGCTTATGACAGAGGTGTGAAGATTATAGGTGCGACATCGCATTTTGTAAATAACAATCTTGATGAGGGTCCTATTATCGCTCAAGAAGTTATACATGTAGATCATGCCTATGGCTGGAGAGATATGCAGCGTTCAGGCAAAGATGTAGAAAAAGTGGTCCTCTCTCGCGCCTTAAAACTGGCTGTTGAAGATAGAATTTTTGTTTTTGCAAACAAAACAGTTATTTTTTAAGGCAACAGTTGTTTAACCTTGTTTTAGTAAATCCGCAAATTCCAAACAACACCGGTGCAATAGGGCGGCTTTGCGTAAATGCGGGTGCTGCTCTGCATATTATTAAACCCATAGCTTTTGATATTGACGAAAAAGCCGTAAGACGTGCGGGTCTTGATTACTGGCACAAACTGGATCTGCATGTATGGGAGAGTTTGGATGATTTTTTTGCAAACAATAAAATCGGTAATAATGCCCACTTTGCTACTACAAAAACAGACAAGCCATATTTTGACGCACAATTTAAAGATGGCGATTATATATTTTTCGGCAGCGAAACGGCAGGAATTCCGGAAGATATATTAAACAGATACAAAGAGCAAAATATCACCATACCGATGACAAAAGAGGGCAGAAGCCTAAACTTGGCTATTAGCACGGGTATAGTACTTTATGAAGCCATAAGACAAAACTATGGCGCATTTGGAAAGAAGCTATGAGCCTATTTGTCAATATAGTTATGATAATTCTTTTTTTACTTTTTATGATTTTTATATTTGGCGGTTATCATAAAAATAAATCAGCACAAAGAGAGCTACAAAGAGAAGCTGATGAGAAAAAAATCAAGGACAAAGATGAGGCTCTTTTAAAATAAAATATCAGCCCACTTCTCCAGAGAATTTTCAAATTTTTCCAACAGAGTTTCTACGTTTTTTACTATGATTTTCATTTTAAATCCTTTTCGTTTATTTTCAAATAGTACATATTTTTTCACACTGCAATTAAAAATATTGCATTTTGTCATATAATCTTTGACTAAACTGCAAAAAAGTATTATAATTTTAAATATTTGAACAAATAGCTGGAGGGTTATATGAAAAATTTTCTTGATATAGTAGAGGAGATAAAAAGTATTGTCTCGACTGAATTTAACGGCAGAAAGATATTTGATAAAGATGTGGCGGATATTTTGGGTGTTAGCCAGATGAACTTTGCAACTATGAAAAAAAGAAATAAGATTCCTTTTGGCGAGCTTTTGGATTTTTGTGCAACAAAATCTATATCTATAAACTGGCTGCTCTACGGGCAGTCACCGGAAAGCCTTATAGAAGCGACAAACAGATTTTTTATGGTTAAATATTTTAGCAATATAAATGCATCTGCCGGCGGCGGAGCAGATTCCGATGAGGAGAATGTAGCTGGTATAGAGATTCCTCATGAGTTTGCCATGATGCTTGGCGGCGAGAGAGAGCTAAAAAATATAGAGGTCATAAATGTATCAGGAGATTCTATGGAACCTACATTTAGCTACAATGATATAGTATTTATAAATAGAGCTAAAACGGACCTTCAAAGAGGCGGTGTGTTCACCATACGAACAGAGGCCGGACTTTTTATAAAGAGAGTTCAAAAGAGAATAGACGGCAAGATAGATGTAATATCCGACAATCAGGTTTACTCAACTCAAACATTAAATCCTGACGAGATAGAGGTGATTGGAAGAGTTGTCAGCAGATTTGGCAGCGTGGATTAAAAAGGGTTTTGCATTGAGATACATATATATATTATTATTGGCAATTCTATTTACAAGCTGCTCTTCTAGCAAAGTTGAACCGGCTGTTCCGATTGTTCAGGATGTAAAAAAAGATATTTTGATTAAGATTGATGAAAATCTTAGCTGTATAGAGTTGCCAAAAAAAGAGCTTCCGCAAACAATTAAAATAGATGATTTACGTAACATACCTCAGAATGTTGCAAGTTTTTCTAAAAATATCAGCGCAAATCCTCCTCTTTATGATATTCAGAGTAGATTTGAACGATACTATTTTAATATATGGAATATGGAGAGACCAAAAGAGGATTTAAAATCTGTAAAGTGGCCATTTTTCTCATACTGCGCAGGTAAAAGCTATGGTGAAAATTTACAACTGTTGGAGCAAAGTTTTTTTGATGAGATGCAGAACAATGCAAATTTTGAAGAGTATGCAACGCTTAACGCAAAGGGTGTGACACTAAAAGAGAGTAATATGAGGTCATTTCCTACCATAAGACCGCTTTTGAAAAATCCATCACTTGCTGGAGAGGGGTTTCCGTTTGATTATCTCCAAAACAGTACCGTGCACGCGAATAGCCCTATTTTCATTTCACATTATTCTAAAGACAGGGAGTGGGCATATGTATTCAGCAGTTTTGCATCAGGTTGGATTAGGAGTAGTGAATTTGTTATTTTAGAGAAAAAACATATAGACACTTGGCAAAAAGCACAACAGGTTGCCATTACTGAAGAAAATAAGCCTATTTATGACATTGAGGGCAATTTTTTGTTTAAATCAAAAATTGGAATGGTGTTTGCACTTGTCTCTGAAGATGAAGAGGCATATACTATTTTAACTGTATCTTCATATAAAAATTCAAAACCGCTCTTCCTTAAGTCTAAAATATCAAAAGAGATAGCCACTAAAGAGGTACTTAAACTAAATGAAGCGAATTTAGCAACGGTTATCAACCAAGTATCAAAGACAAATTATGGATGGGGCGGAATGTATGAGCAGCGCGACTGTTCATCCATGCTTAGAGATATGTTTGCACCTTTTGGCATCTGGCTTCCTAGAAATTCATTCCAGCAAAGTAAAGTAGGCAGAGTTATAACTTTTAAAAACTTAAGCGATGAAGAGAAGATAAGTGTTATAAAAGAGAAGGCTGTGCCATTTGAAACTCTTTTGTACAAAAAAGGGCATATCGTTCTTTATGTTGGAACACATGATGATGAAATTATAGTATTTCATAATGTTTGGGGCATAAAAACTAAAAAAGATGGCGTCGAGGGCAGAGTTATAATTGGAAAACCTATTTTTAGTACTTTAAGGCTAGGCAGAGGGGAAAATAATTTTGATGAAGAAGCTGAACTGCTTAGAAATTTGATTAGTATGAACATCCTAACGCAGTAGCTATTATTGTGGAGCCTAGTGCGTTAAGCTTTTATATCTAGGAGTGAGCCAAACATCTCGTTTTGTGTTTTTATAGCAGCAACATTCACTGCCGTAGCATCTTGCGCTATTATTTGATCCGGAATCTCTTTTGCCAAATCTGTCTGACTTTTAGTTGAGCCGTTGTTATCAGCTTTTCTAGTATTGGCGCTCACAGAATTTTCCGAAGAAACAATCCTCGTATCTCTTGGAACAAAACCGTCACTGTTCACATTTGCGACATTGTTTGCGCTTGTATTCATCATACTCTGATGAGCTTGTATTGATGAAATATTGTTTGATATATTCATAGTAAAACCTTTTTTTCTACTTAATGGGATTAATTATAATCCCACTAAGCTAAAATAAATATAATTTTTTTCTAGTGCAGATCAGCGTTAAGCTTAACCTCTTTTGTGCTTCTTTGCACTACATATTGACCGGTTTGAGAGTTTTGTCTAAAATGAAGTCCGTTAAGTCCGGCAAGCTGTGACGCTTTCATAACATTTGATAGTTTTACGTTTGGGTTAACAGCTTCGATTTCAGCTATCTCTTCATCATTTATATGGAATTTTGTTCCTGCAAAAACTGCAAGACCGCCGTCTATAATACAACCGTCACCAAGAGGAATTCCGCATGTCGAGTTTGCACCTAAAAGTGTGTTTTTGCCTATTGAGATCGGATTTCCGTCTGTTCCGCTAAGAACGCCAAGTATTGAAGCTCCGCCGCCGACATCGCTGCCCGCTCCAACTATTGCGGAGCTTGAAATTCTGCCCTCAACCATTACAGGACCTGTTGTTCCTGCATTGAAATTTATGTATGACGCACCAGGCATAACGGTTGTTCCGGCAGCTAATTGCGCGCCGAATCTAACTTTAGACGTATCTAAAATTCTAGTGTTGTCCGCAGGAATAATATGTTGCAGGAATCTTGGAAATTTATCTACAAAATCAATATGCGGATATTCGTTTGATAATTTTAGTTCAATCTCAAATTCTCTTAAGTAGTCAAGCTCTATCGGCTGACCGTTTGACCAAGCAACATTTGGAAGTGCGCCGAATGCGCCGTTTAGATTAATGCTTCTTATTGCAACTTTTGCCTGCGACATTGCATACAGTTTTAAGTAAGTTGCTTCAACGCTCTTTAGCGGCTCATCTGCAAAAATAAATGTTACTTTAAACTCTCCCTCTTTTGAGCCGCTAGTTACTAGTTGATTGTAGAGTGCAGAGACTACCTGAATATTTTTATGCGCATCGCCGTAAGCCTCATCCGAATAGGGTGTAAATGCATTTAAACAGCTCTTTAAAAAAGCTGCATTTATATCATAAACAGCCTCGCTTGCGTTAAAATCCACATCTATCCCTTGTTCCTCAAGCGCTTTTATGAAAATAGCCGCGCTACCGAAGTTCTCATTCCAGTTAATTACCGGATAAGTAGCCTGAAGAGTTTTTCCAAGATTTAACTGTCCCATATCTACGCGGCATATACCAAATGCCAAAGGGTCTTTGTATCCCTTTGTAGATGATTTGATGTTCTCGATAAGTGCTTTAAAAGCATCTGTAGTCTGAATGATTTCCATGAATTCTCGCTTAAATAATTTATTGAAAGAATTATACTTAAACATTACTAATATCTATTTGGTATATACTACCGTTTTTGGCTTTGCCTACTAAAAAATTATAAAATAAAAAAGATATTATTATGAACACTTGGATTGAACTATTAAAAAAAAATGACATTATAGGCATCAGGAAGTATATAAAAGATGGTGCTGACGTTAATGAAGCAAATGAAACTGGAGAGTCGGTCTTAGCTTCATCTCTAAGACATAGGTCTGATTTTGATTTAATCATGCTTCTAATTGAGAGCGGTGCGGATATTTATGATTTTGATGAAGAGGGCGTCTCGATTTTTGACATGGCAGTAACGTATGATAATATGGAAATCGTAAAATATCTAATTTCTCAAGGCATAGATGTCGATAGTACAAAAAGAAGAAGCAGATTTACTCCGCTTATGGCAGCAGTCTGCTATGGACGATATGAGATAGTAAAACTTCTTTTAGAGCACGGGGCAAATAAAAACGCAGTCGATTCAAAAGGAATCAGCGTAATAGATTTTGCCAGAAAAACGAACAAAAAGAGCATTTTAGAGCTGCTGAATTATGACGAAAATGCTCCTAAAAACAGAAGTTACGCTAGATAAAAAGAGTTTAAATCTAAGATATATCAAGTAATTTTACAAAACTTTTGTAGCTCTCTACAATTTTTTGATTTTTTTGGCTTTGAGTGTAAAACTCTATCGCTTTTTTTCCAAGTCGCGGAATCTCATTTTTTACAGCCCAACTGCTTACCGTTCCCTCGGGAATCTCTAAAATATTTGCTAGCTGTTTTTGTGTAATTTGGAGTTCGTCGCATATATCTTTAACGACATTTGTTTTTGGCTTTGGCTTTTTTGTGCTTTTTTGAGAATTTAAAACCAGCGTACTGCTTGAAGCTTCATTTGCCTCTTGAACTTTTTTTTCAGGTTCTGCTTGGTGAGTATTTTTGTTTATCCATTTTAAAACGTCAAAGCCGCTTATAACCCAATCTCTGTTGTTAAACTTCGAAACAACCTCCATTGTAAATAGCGGAGTATTCTTTTTTGCAAACTCTTCATTTGTAAGTTGATAAAGCATAGAAAAAGCGAGCTGCTGCGCGCTAACACCGCTGTGTCCCCAATCAAAACCATTTTTTGATAGAGCAAACAAATCATACCTAAGAGGAAGTTCCAGTTCGCCGTAAGTTACGTATTTTGTTCCAAGCAACGTTCTGTGACCTTTAAAAGCATGATTATTCCTATTGATAGCCATTCTATCCTCTTAAATTTTAAATGTATAGTGATGAGTAATTTCTTTATTTTCTTCTTTTTTACTAAAAAATGAGATACGATAAATAACATAAACAGATGCACTTGCCAATAACAATATCAATAGCCAAATCAACATAATGCAATTCCTTGATTTTTACTTATTTGACGAAATCGACAATATGATAATTAAATTAAATTATATTTAATATTCATCTCCTCAAGATACTCACTAAAAAGTTTAAAATATTTTTCTACATGTAGTTTATCAACCCCGCACAACGATATCTCCACTGAAGCCTTTATATCTTTTAGTATCGGCAGGGATGATAGTTCGATGTCAGATGGAACCTGATTCATGATATTTATAAGCGTATTTTCGCTTGTTTGAGCTAAAAGAGTCAATCTATATTTTTGCACAGAAGTGCTAAATAGTTTCTCAATTACGTCGCTAATCATCGGATGAGACATCTGAGGAAATCCAGGAGTAAAAAAATATCTATCCTCTAGTGAAAAACCTGACATATTATTTACTGGATTGAATAGAAGTTTAGAGTTTTGAGGCAAATCCGACATGTGAATTCTATGAGGATATGCTTCCTCTTTAAATCTATCTATAATATCTTGCTCAAAAATTTTATGCCTCTCAAGCGGCTTGCCGGTAAAAATTTCCGCGGCTACAGCTCTTGTCAAATCATCAGGTGTGGCACCGATACCGCCAAAAGAGAACATAACGCCTTGCTCATCATCTTTTATAAGCTTGTAGATTTTTTTAATCAAGTCTTCATCATCTTTTATGATGAAAGAGGCAAAAAGTTCATGTCCGTACTTTTGAAGCTCGTCTTTTAAAAACTCAAAGTGCTTATCTTCTCTGCGTCCGTTTAATATCTCACTTCCGATTATACAAGCGTAAAAATTCATATTGCTCTTTTATTTTTCATCAATTATAGTTAATGGATTGTTAGAATCCTCTTATATAGAGTATAATTACAGAACTAAATTATAAAAGGTGATTTTTATGTCTTATGCAGAACAATTAAAAGAGTTAATAACAAAGAGTGTTATTCCAGATATAAATGATAGGTTGGATGAAATTTTTGAAGAGATTTCTGACAGCAAAGAAGCAACTATTGATGCAAAAGATGAGATTGAAGAGCTTCGCGAGTTCAAAGCAGATTTGCAAGATGTTTTGGAAGATATAGCAAACGGCGATATCGAAGAAGATGAGTGCAAAGAGATGATTGATGATATTTTAGAGGCTCAAAAGGGTGACGACGAAGACGATTTCGGATTTGAAGAGGATTAAGCTCTTTCTCTCGCTTTGTCTTTTTTGCTCTTTCCCTTGCCTTTGATTGGTTTAGGACCTTTCACCTTTGCGGGAGCTTCTCCCGTTAGCTCAAATCCCTCTATCTGCTCCATGCTCAGATTTGTTTTACAACGCTTTTGAATAATGTCAAAATGCGCTCTGTCTTCATGGGATATAAACGATATAGCTGTTCCCGATTTTCCTGCTCTTGCAGTACGACCGATACGGTGTATGTAGTCTGTCGGAGAGCGAGGCAGGTCAAAGTTTATAACGCATGACACATCGTTTATATCCAATCCTCTAGCTGCTATATCCGTTGCAAAAAGTATGCGTATCTTTTTGGCTTTAAACTCATTTAGCGTCAAGGTGCGCTCATCCTGAAGCAGATCTCCATGAAACGACTCTGCCTTGTAGCCGTACTTTTTAAACTTAGCCGCTATATTGTCAGTGGCTCTTTTGTTTGCCATAAATACAAGAACCTGCTCTAGCTTTTCACTCTCAAGCAGATGTCTTAGAAGCGGGCCGCGATTTTCTCTGTTTACTTCTATGGCTCGTTGAGTAACACTCTCAACAGTCGGAACTTCATGCTCTATTGTTACTCTAGTCGGATTTTGTGTGATTTTTGAAGCAATATCTAAAATCTTTTGAGGGTAGGTTGCGGAAAAGAGGAGATTTTGACGCTTTTGCGGAATTGCTTCAAGGATGGCGTTTAACTCCTCAAAAAAGCCAAGATTCAGCATCTTGTCCGCCTCATCCAGAACAAAAAACTCTAAGTGTGAAATATTTGTCTGTTTTTTACTAAGTACGTCAAGCAGTCTTCCCGAGGTAGCAACCAAAATATCGCACCCTTGCTGAATGGCGTAAATCTGCTCGCCGATGCTCTCTCCGCCGATAATGCTGACTACTTTTGGTTTTCTACTCAAATCCGCGCCAAAAGTGCAAAAAGCATCCGCGACTTGAAGAGTAAGCTCACGAGTCGGAGTCAAAACAAGAGCTTTAATCTTCGACTTTCCTTCGCTAACACTCTTAGCCCAAAGTTCCAAAATCGGCAGTACAAAACTTGCACTCTTTCCGCTTCCCGTCTGCGCCATCGCCATAATATCGTTATGCTTTAACACAAGAGGGATAACTTTTTCTTGAATAGGAGTGGGCGTTGTAAAGCCGCTTTTTTTAAGTGTGCTTTGGATTTGCGGTGATAGACCAAGTTTGGAAAATGGCATTTGTCTTCCTCTAGTTAATTGAACGTATTTTATGAAATTTAGGCTTCAGAGGAGGTTTATTTATAGCTAGTTTTAACTACATTTATATATAATCACGTCAATAAAACAGATAGGATAAATATGAGAATAATATTACTGGGAGCTCCGGGTGCGGGGAAGGGTACTCAAGCAGGTTTTTTAACAAAAAAATATAACATTCCTCAAATCTCTACGGGAGATATGTTAAGAGCTGCTATAAAAGCGGGGACTGAGATGGGCAAGATGGCTAAGGCGGCGATGGACGCAGGCAAGCTTGTGACAGATGATATTATTATAGGACTTGTAAAAGAGAGAATCAAAGAAGATGACTGTAAAGGCGGCTTTTTGTTAGACGGTTTTCCTCGTACGCTCCCTCAGGCTGATGCCGTTACAAATGCGGGTATAGCAATTGATGCGGTTATAGAGATAGATGTTCCAGATTCTGAAATAGTAAAACGTATGTCAGGCCGTCGTGCACACTTGGCGAGTGGGAGAACTTATCATATTGTTTACAATCCGCCAAAAGTAGATGGCAAAGACGATATAACGGGCGAAGATTTGGTTCAAAGAGATGACGATAAAGAAGAAGTCGTTCTTGACAGGCTAAAAGTATATCATGAGCAGACAAAACCGCTTATCGGTTACTACAAAGAGCAGTCAAAAAAGATAGAGTCTCTGACATACATAACTGTTGACGGGACTGCGGATATATCAGAAGTTGAAGCGGCTATCGTTTCAAAATTAGGTTAATTGAGCCCTTTGTCGGGTTCAATTATATTTTAGAGTTTATAAAAGTTCCCATCTCAGAAACTATTGCCT
This sequence comes from Sulfurimonas sp., assembly GCA_041654255.1. Lineage (GTDB taxonomy): Bacteria > Campylobacterota > Campylobacteria > Campylobacterales > Sulfurimonadaceae > Sulfurimonas. Next base: position 145,078 of record JBAZDX010000001.1, on the reverse strand, counting down.
CAATAGTTCCTTCGCCAGATATTACATGTAAAAGATTTTTAGCCTTATAAAACGCCTGTATGTCTGCCAAAGGCTCTGTATAAACCTTCATACGGTTGTCAAATACTTCAGTGTTGTCATCAGCTCCACGAGCACGACCAAGAACTCTATCACGAGCGGTTTCTTCACTAACTTGAACTTCTATAACGCTTACGAGTTCTAAAGACGAATCTACATGTAAATATTCATTTAAAGCGTTTAACTGCTCCATGCTTCTAGGATATCCGTCAATGATGATTATATCTGTTGGGGCATTTTTAATAGCATTAGTGATAGTTTTGATGGCTACCTCTATCGGAACTATTAGACCTTTTGATATATAGTTATTTATCTCAGAGCCAAGTTTGCTTCCGCTTGCAACTTCCGCTCTAAGCATATCACCTGTGGAGTAATGTGTTATTTTGTCATTTTGTTTTGCTATTAATTCTGCATCGGTAGTTTTACCGGAGCCGGGTGCTCCGATAATTAAAAACAGTTTTTTACGACTCGGCATTTAGTGCCTCGCTGCATTGAATTTTAATTCTTATCACTATTTTACTTGTTCACGTAGTCTAATGTGTAAATCGCGAAGTTGATTGTTATCAACTGAGCTTGGTGCTTTTGTAAGGATACAAGAAGCCTTTTGTGTTTTAGGGAATGCTATAACGTCACGGATGCTTGATTTTTTGGTTAAAAGCATCATGAGTCTGTCAAATCCGATTGCAAATCCGCCGTGCGGAGGAGCGCCGAACTTTAGAGCGTCAAGCAAGAAACCGAACTTTTCTTTAGCTTCCTCTTCTTCGATTCCAAGAAGTTTGAAAACCTCTTCTTGAACCTCAGGCTTGTGGATACGGATACTTCCACCGCCAAGTTCAGTACCGTTTAAAACTATGTCGTAAGCGATAGACTCTATCTCTTCTACATCATTCTTATCTGTATTTTTTGGCTGTGTAAATGGATGGTGAAGCGCTTTTACTCTTCCATCTTCAACTTCAAACATAGGAAAGTCGACTACCCATACAAATTCGTAGGCGTCTTTGTTAACAAGATTCATCTTTTCATGCTCTGCAATGAAAATTCTAAGACGACCCATATAATCCCAAACTGTTTTTTTGTCTCCTGCGCCAAAGAAAACGACATCGCCGAGTTTCATATCTAGTCTCTCAACCAGAAGTGCAATGTCTGCATCGCTGAAAAACTTAGCAAGAGGACCTTTAAGACCATCTTCTTTCATCTGAAAATATCCAAGACCGTGAGCACCGAACTGGCGTACAAAATCCTCAAAACTCTTCATCTCTCTTTTTGAGAAAACCAGATCAGCGCCTGGAACTTTTAGGGCTTTTATACGGTTAGTGTGAGGTTTTTTAGCTATATTTGTAAATATCTCGTTGTCGCATCTAAGAAATATATCGATAACATCAACCATCTTAAGGTCATACCTCAAATCAGGTTTGTCGCAGCCGTACCACTCCATAGCATTGCTGTATGTTATACGGTTAAACGGTGGTTTAATATCTACACCGCAAGCTTTAAACATAGCAGTTAGCAGTTTTTCAGCTACTTTTATAACGTCTTCTTGGTCGCAGAAGCTCATTTCAACGTCTATTTGAGTAAATTCAGGCTGACGGTCAGCTCTTAAATCTTCGTCGCGGAAACATTTTGCTATCTGAAAATATCTGTCAAATCCGCCAACCATTAAAAGCTGTTTAAAGAGCTGAGGAGATTGAGGAAGCGCGTAGAATTCGCCGCTGTGAACACGAGAAGGAACCAGATAATCCCTTGCACCCTCTGGAGTTGATTTAGTCAAAATTGGAGTCTCAACCTCTAAAAAACCGTTTTCATCAAGTATATTTCTAGCGGCGATTGCCGCTTTTGAGCGAAGACGGAACGCCTCGTACATCGATGGGTCTCTAAGCTCCAAATAGCGATACTTAAGCCTTGTCTCTTCACCGACATTTTTGTCTCCGATCATAAACGGAATCGGAGCCGACTTGTTTTCAATAATAAGTTCTTTTACGATAATCTCAATCGCACCAGTTTTAAGACGCGGATTAACAAGTCCCTCGCCGCGGTGACGAACAGTTCCTTTTGCTATAAGAACATACTCATCACGAACACCGTCAGCGGATTTGTGTGCTACAACGTTGTCCTCAGGGTCACATGTAAGCTGGATTATACCGCTCTTGTCTCTTAAATCGATAAAAATAATCCCGCCGTGGTCGCGGTAGCTGTTCGCCCAGCCTGCTAGAACAACTTCTTGTCCTACATTTGCTTCACTTAAATCTGTACAGTAATGACTTCTCATAAATATAGAGTCCTAGGTAATAATTTTTGGCGATTATATCCAAACTTCTCTTATTGAACAATTAGTTGACTTTTTTGATTTAAATATTTTTATAATTTAACGCCAAAGAGTGTATAATTTACGAAATATTTTAAAAAGAGTTGTATTGAAAAGCAAAAAAATCAAAAAAATCGGTGTTGTTTTAAGACCATCAACCCCTGAGTTAAAAGAGGGTTATTTCAAGATGGAGAGTATCTTTAAAAAATACGCCATTGAGGTGCTTCTTGAGACCAACAGCGCCGAGATGATAGGCGCTAAGGGATTTGATTTTAAAAAAATATGCAAAGAGTGTGATTTTTTGGTCAGCTTTGGCGGTGATGGAACCTTGATATCTACTGTTAGAAAATCATTTGACTTTGATATCCCGATACTTGGCGTTTATGCCGGAACTCTTGGCTTTTTGGCAGATTTGTCTCTTGATGAGCTTGATGGCTTTGTTCAAAAGATGATTCAAAACAGATATAGAATAGATGAGCGGGCGATGCTTGAAGCCACGGTTATAAAAAACTCCAAAAAAGTAAAATATTACGCGTTTAACGACATTGTTCTTACCCGCACAAGAGTTTCAAACATGATACACATAGAGACTCTAATCGATTCGCAATCTTTTAACACATACTACGGTGACGGGGTCATCGTTTCAACTCCAACAGGCTCCACTGCTTACAACCTCTCAGCCGGAGGTCCTGTTCTCTTTCCCATGAGCAACGTATTTGCCTTGACTCCTATATGCCCGCACTCTTTAACACAGCGTCCGGTTGTGCTTCCTGGAAAATTTGCAATCGAGATGAAAACATCAGAAGAGAGAGCATTGATAATCATAGACGGTCAAGATGTACATGAGCTGGAACTCGGAGAGAGCGTACATATAAAACTAGCAGCAAAAACGGTTAAATTGATACACAAAGAGGAGTACAACTACTTTGATGTATTAAAAGAGAAACTGAGATGGGGTGAATAGAGAAGATGATAGAGAGATTTTACTTAAAAGAATACCTCAGTTTTAAAGAGGTTGAACTGAATTTAAAATCAGGACTGGTGGTGTTTACGGGTCCAAGCGGAAGCGGAAAGTCGATTTTAATGAATTCGGTTTTATCCACATTCGGCGGCGAATCATGCGATGCGGCGCTCTGTGAGTCCACCGTAACTTGGGAGTTAAGTGCAGATGATGACGCCATAGAGTTTGACGACGTAAATATTTTTAAACATATTAAAAAAGATAAATCAAGATATTTCATAAACAATCAAAGTATCTCCAAAAAAGCCATAAACGCTCTTGCTTCTACATACCTAAAACACCTCTCATTAAGGGATTTCAGCGATTTTGAAAATGAAAATCTCCTATCTATTTTGGATAACAGACTGGATGCGAAAAAACATAATGCAAATGAACTCAAGAACGTGTACAAAGAGGCATTTTTAGAGTATCAAAAGGTCAAAAAAGAGCTTCTTACAATTGAAGATGAGCAGAAAAAAATTGTAGAACTAAAAGAGTTTGCGGCTTACGAGATTAAAAAAATAACTGATGTGAATCCCAAAATATCAGAAGATATAGAGCTTTTAGAGATTAAAAGAGAGCTCTCAAAAAAGGAAAAAGCAGTTGAGGCTATATCAAAAGCAAGTGCAATTTTTGAACATGAGCACAATGTTTTTAATGCTCTTGATTTGCTGAATATCGAGAGTTCTTTTTTTGGCGATAGTATGAATGAGCTTAGAGCGCTTATGGATGGTGCAGAGGAGAGATTTAATATGCTTGACGAGGTTGATGTCGAGGATATTTTAAACCGCATTGAAGTTCTGGGTGATTTAAAGAGAAGGTATGGAAGCATAGAGGATGCCCTAAAGTATAAAGAGCTCAAGATAGAGGAGCTTGCAAAATATGAAAACATAGAGGTTGAAAAGGGCGATTTAGAGCAGAGAGAGGCAGCTCTTGGCATAAAAGTCAGAGAGGCAGCAGATAAACTCAGTGCTCTTCGCAAAAGCGAGATAGAGTCGTTCAACAGCGATCTGAACAGATATTTAAAAGAGCTCTATCTGCGAGATGCAAAAGCAGAGATAAAAGATGCAGAGCATGGACCTTTTGGAAAAGATGAGATAGTTTTAAAACTAAACTCAACCGACCTGCAAAAGGTAAGTACCGGTGAGTTTAACAGACTGCGTCTTGCTATTTTGGCTCTTAAATCCGAGCTTATGAGCAGAGGAGGCGGAGTATTGATGCTTGATGAAATAGACGCAAATCTAAGCGGCGAAGAGTCCATGAGCGTTGCAAAGGTCTTAAAACAGCTCTCAAAACATTTTCAAATATTTGTAATTTCCCATCAGCCGCAGCTTACCTCGATGGGCGACCAGCACTTTTTGGTCTATAAAAATGGCGATGAATCGCACGCAAGAGAACTTAGTTTTGATGAGAGAGTTGATGAGATAGCCAGAATAATAAGCGGCGAGAGCATCACGCAAGAGGCTAGAGGGTTTGCCAAAGAGCTTCTTAATTTAAATGTAAATGAGAAATCATGATAGTTGACACACACGTACATCTCGATGATGAGAGATACAGAGATGATTTGGATGAAGTTCTGCGCAGAGCCAGAGAGGGCGGAGTTGAACGATTTATTATTCCCGGAGCTGATCCGAAAAACCTCCAAAGAGCCATAGAGATTGCACAAAACAACAGCGACGTCTACTTCGCAGTCGGTGTTCATCCTTATGATATGGATGCGTTTGATATAGAAAAGCTTCAAATGTACATAAGCCATCCAAAATGCGTTGCAGTCGGCGAATGCGGGCTTGACTATTTCAGGCTAGAGGGAAGCGATGAGGAGAAAGAGAGAGAAAAAGAACGCCAAAAAGAGGTGTTTATTGCTCAGATAGAGCTTGCAAAGAAGTACAAAAAGCCGCTTATAGTGCATATCAGAGATGCATCAAGAGACTCAAAAGAGATACTTTTAAAATACAATGCTACAGAGGTCGGAGGAGTTTTGCACTGCTATAATGCTGACGAGGAGCTTTTAAGCCTTGCTAAAGATGGGTTTTATTTTGGAATTGGAGGTGTTTTGACGTTTAGCAATGCAAAAAAACTTATACATGCACTTCCAAAGATTCCACATGACAAACTTCTTATCGAAACAGATGGTCCATATTTGACTCCATCTCCCCATAGGGGCGAGAGAAATGAGCCTTTTTATACAACTTTTGTTGCAAAAAAAATGTCTGAACTTTTAGAAATCTCACTGGAAAATATAAAAAATACAACCTCTCAGAACGCCCTCAGGCTCTTTGATATTTCCTAATATTAAGAATTCTTAATTTTTTATTAATTTTATTTAGATAAAATCTAATGTTTAAATTCAAAATAAGAGCTGCTAAAATGAAACACATAATACTCCTTTTATTACCATATTTCTTAAGCGCAAATCTTTTATACAGCACAAACCAGACTCAAGAGATAGCTATTTTAGACTCTTTTGATATAGAAGCATCCTTTTTATATGATCCTGTAATGAATCAAATGAGAAACAGCAATGTAGAGATCTATAAAGAAGAACATTTTTTTCAAGCGATGGATGACGCTCATCTTTTTATTCCGATAGTAAAAAATATTTTAGCCAAACATGGAATACCGCCTGAGTTTCTTTTTCTTGCAATGGCAGAATCAAATTTTTCAGCAAAAGCATATTCAGTTAAAAGAGCATCCGGTTTATGGCAGTTTATGCCACAAACAGCGAAATTATATGGGCTTAAAATTGATAAGTACGTTGACGAAAGAATGGATTTGATAAAATCAACGGAGGCTGCCGCAAAATACCTTAATAATCTTTATGCTCAATTCGGAAAGTGGTATTTAGCTGCCATTGCTTATAACTGCGGCAGCGGAAAATTAAGCAGAGCCATAAGTAGCGCCAACAGTGACGAGCTCTCTGTTTTGCTAGATCCGGAAAAAACATATATTCCAAAAGAGAGCAGACTTTATATTAGAAGAGTAATTGCATTGGCAATGATTGGAAACGATGAACAGTTTTTGCAAAAAAGTGAGTATGAGCATCTGCTAAACAGAGCTAATGCGTACTCCATCTCAACCGTTAAAGTGCCAAGCGGCGAATCACTAAAAAGAGTATCTAACCTAGTTGGAATACCACTTGCTGAGTTACAAAAATTAAACAGACATCTAAAAAATGATTTTACTCCTCCATATTTAGGTGGCTATAATATATATATTCCATATATTAAACTCTCAGAGTTTAAGCAAAAATATTTTGAGGAAAAAACTAACAATATTTACAAAATACATGTTGTCAGCAAGGGTGATAGTCTGTATAGTATTGGTAAAAAGTATAGCGTGGCACATGATTTAATTAAAGATTTTAACGCCCTTAAGGCAAACAAACTAAGTCTAAATCAAAAACTAATTATTCCCTTGGACAACAGAGCTGATGTTAAAAAAATGAGTAGTCAGTTTTACTATATGGTTAAAAAAGGAGATACTTTGGAATCTATATCAAAAGAGCATAGGGTCAGTATTCAAGATATAAAAGTTCAGAACAAGCTTAATAGCAACTCAATTCAAGAAGGGAAAAAATTAAAACTATAATGAATAAAATATCTATTTTTTCTATTGCGTTATTGCTGATTTTGGCTACAGGCTGTAGTTCAAGGGGCAGCAGGGCTTACTCGAATCTTGGAGCGACAAAAAGTTACTCGGAAGATAAAGATTCACGCAATTATATTCATCCAACGATGAAACCATATGAGATTAGAGGCATAAAATATTATCCGACCGTTGTAAACGTTGGTGATGAGTTTAGTGGTAATGCAAGCTGGTATGGTCCGGATTTTCACGGCAAGCTTACATCAAACGGTGAAACATACGACATGCATGACATGACTGCCGCTCATAAAACGCTGCCTATGAACACAATCGTAAAGGTAACAAATAAAAGAAATGGACTAAGCACAGTTGTTAGGATAAATGACAGAGGTCCTTTTATTGATACAAGAATAATTGATTTATCAAACACTGCGGCCCGTAAGATTGACATGCTCGGTGCAGGAACTGCACCGGTAACTGTTGAAGTACTAGGCTTTCACTCAAAAGAGCAGAAAAATATTCCTGTACAAAAAGATCTAAAAGATTCTCCTCAAGATCAAATCTTAGATGGTTTTGCTCTTCAGATTGCATCATTTTCTAAGTTTGAGGGTGCATTGACGACTCAAAAAAAATATGATAACACGGATGGATATAAAACAGTTATTAAAGACATGGAGACACAAAACGGCAGAATGTTTAAGGTTTGGCTAAAAGGCTTTAGAAGCGAAGCGGAAGCAAGGGACTATTTGGCACTTGGAAATTTTAAAAACTCATTTATTGTGAGAGAGGATTAAAGAAATAATGATTAGTAAAAGCAGAAAAACAAAAGAGACGGATATTACGGTTTCACTATCTATAAACGGAACCGGTAAAAGCAAAATAGATACAGGCGTGGGCTTTTTAGACCACATGCTGGAGAGCTTTTCTAAACACTCTCTGATTGATTTGGATATATCATGTAAGGGCGATACGCATATAGATGATCACCACAGCGTAGAGGATATCGGCATTGTTTTAGGCTCACTTTTGGCACAGGCTATATATCCTGTTGAAAACATGGAGCGTTTTGGAAGTGCAAATATCGTGATGGATGAAGCATGCGTTAGTTGCGACTTGGATTTAAGCAATCGCCCTTATCTAGTTTATGAAATTGATGTTAACGGAAAAGTTGGGCAGTTTGATACAGAGCTTGTCGAAGAATTTTTTAAAGCATTTGTCTCAAACGCAAGAATAAGTGCACATCTGGTAACGCTTAGGGGGAAAAACAGACACCATATTATAGAAGCCGCTTTTAAATCTTTTGCCGTAGCACTTCGCCGCGCTATGCAAAAAAACGAGAGAGTCGGAATTCCAAGTACAAAAGATGTGCTTTGATTAAGTTGATTGTACTGGATGTTGACGGATGCCTCACTGACGGCAGAATAATATACTCATCAGACGGCAGCGAGACAAAAAATTTTAATGTCAAAGACGGTCTTGCGATAAGCTCATGGATTAGAATGGGCAACCATGTTGCAATAATAACAGGCAGAAATTCTAAAATAGTTGAAACTAGGGCAAATGAGCTCGGTGTGAAGCATCTATTTCAAGGTGTTAAAGATAAAGAAAAGGTATTAAAAGAGCTGATTGATTCGCTTGGGCTGAAATATTATGAGGTTGGAGCTATCGGCGATGATTTAAACGATTTTAAAATGTTAAGCAATGTAGGCAGAAGTTTTACACCAAAAGACGGAGTAAAGGAGATTAGAGAACTTGTTGATACTGTTCTTACATGCAATGGCGGTAACGGCGCGGTAAGAGAGATGATAGATATCTTAGTTGACGAGAGTGATTTAAGAGAGCAATTTATGGCTGTTTGGTTATAATCACATGAATATTAACTATTTTTTTCTAGCTGCGTCTATTTGTCTGTTTATGATACTGTTTTTATTTAAACCGTTAGAGATAAAAGAGCAATCATTTGTAGATGTGCCTCTCTTTAGCATCTCATCCTTTACAATGTATGAGTTCGATTCAAAAGGGCTTATTACTCTAATGAATGGCGCAAAGGCAACCAGATATAAAGACAGATACAGCGTTGAAAAGATAGATTATACAGATAGCTCTAAAAAGTATATAGCAAATATGAAGTCAAATAGCGGCATATATAAAAATGATGTGGTTTATTTAGATGGGGATATTTTATATGTCAGAGAAGATGGTTTGACTTTCGAAACACAAAAAGCTACTTACGATAAAAAAACAAGCATTGCAATGGCAGAGGGTAATTTTGTGCTTTACAGAGGCGCAAATATAGTTACGGGCAAAGAGTTGAAGTATAACAGCTCTCTAGATAGAGTAGCGTCAAAAAACGTAACAGTAAAATATCAATTAGAAAAGAGGAATAAATGAAACAGAGAATTTTTTTAACAATTTTTTTAGCAGCATCACTATTTTCACAAGAGTTACAAGTTAAGGCAAAGGTGTTTAATGCAGATCAAAAAGCAGGTATCTCTGTTTTTGAAGGCGCCGTAAATATTATAAGAGGAAGCGATGAGCTGAATGCATCAAAAGTCACAATTTACACAAATAGCAATCAAGAGCCTACAAAGTTTGTAGCAGAGGGGGATGCTTCGTTCAATATAAAAACACTAGAGGGTGCTACATATAAAGGAAAAGCGCAAAAAGTTGTCTATCTTCCGCAAGAGAAAGAGTATCACTTTTTTAAAGAGGTTTATTTAAGACAAATCAATGAGAAAAAAGAGATAATAGGCGAAGAGGTTGTTTTAAAAACAATAGAAGGCAAAGCATATGCAAAAGGGGCTGAAAAAGAGCCTGTTATTATGATTTTCAATATGCCTGATGATAAAAAATCAGAAAATAAAAAGTTAGATGATAATAAGTCAGTAGATAAAAATGATTGAAATTGTTGATGCAAAGTTTGTGACATCTGCGGCAAACATAAATGGTGCACCGGACACGGACGAGCAAAATGAAGTTGTTTTCATGGCTCGCTCAAATGTTGGGAAAAGTTCTCTGTTAAATGCGCTTACCAACCATAAGGGTTTGGCAAAAGTATCATCAACACCCGGTAAAACAAGGCTTATTAACTATTTTGATGTTACATTTATAGATAGGGATGATGCTAAAAAAAGTTTTGCAAAATTTGTTGACTTACCGGGTTTTGGATATGCAAAAGTATCAAAATCAATAAAATATGATTGGGAAAAAAACTTAACTGATTATGTATCATCTAGAAAACAGATAAAGCTCTTTATTCATCTGATAGACAGTAGGCACCCTTTCTTAGAGATTGATAAATCTGTAAGTGATTTTTTACTTGAATTTTCAGATGAAACCCAGCACATATTGCAGATTTTTACGAAAATAGACAAGTTAAATCAAAAAGAACAAGATGCTCTCAGAAGAGAGTTTCCTAGAGCTTTAATGGTTTCTAGCTCTAAAAAAAAGGGTTTGGAAAAGGTAGTAACAATAATACATAATATTTTAAAGGAATCCTCTCAATGAGTATTGAATTAACAAAGGCTAGACTCTCCGATATTGAAAATATGCAAAAGCTTGTTATTCCAGAAGTCGAAGCTGGAGTGATACTTGCAAGAAGTTCTGATGAGATTGCAACAAATATAAGATCATATATACTTGCGAAAGAGGGTGATGAAATAGTTGGGTTTTGCGCTCTTCATATTCATACTTCATCATTGGCAGAGATTAGGTCTCTAGTTGTAAAAGAGGGCAAAAGAGGTATGGGAATAGGGCAGAGTCTTATTACAAAAGCAATAGAAGAGGCTCGTATGCTTGGGCTTCAAAAAGTGCTTAGCTTGACCTATAAACAATCTTTTTTTGAAAAACTTGGGTTTGTTGAAATTCCAAAAGAGTCGCTTCCAGAACATAAAATTTGGGCTGACTGTATTAAATGTAAACATTTTCCTGTATGCAACGAAGTATCTCTTATAAAAACCCTGTAACACCATATCTATATGTTGTTATATTTATCATATATACTGCATTAAGCGGCGTATATCTGTTTCTTCCGCCACTCTTTGCGGTACTGTTTATCTTTTTTTCTAAAGCACTTACCAAAGGGGATTCGGTTTCTCTTTTTTTGATATTTTTTTGTCTGCTACTTTTTGAAGCAGAAAATGGATATGCACTATTTAGTACTGTTATCTATTTTGCCATTATTTACAGATATGTTATGCCTAAGATAACTCAAAATCTTGGCTGCAATGAGTGTATAAAGCTGTTAACCGTTATTATTATTTACATAGGATTTTTTATTTTTCACTCAATTTTGTCAAATATATTTTTGCTTCCGACACCGAGTATAAATTACTATGTAATTTATTACATAGCAGTTGAATTTTTAATTATGAGCATATTATGAAAATAAAATTTATACTTTTTATGTTTGTCGCCACATGGTTGGCACTGTTGGTAAGAGTCTTTTTATTGTCGGTAGAATCAAATACCTACTATGAAAAGCTCTCCTACGACAACACCATTAAAATTGAGCAAATTGCACCGGTAAGAGGCGAAATAGTTGATATTAACAATAGACCAATTGCAATAAATAAGCTTGGCTTTAAAATACAGTTGGCTCCGCATCTTGGATTGAAAAAAAATCTGCATATATTTGAGGCAGAGATAAATATGCTTATTAAACTGTTGCCAAACCTAGATAAAGAGAAAATTATAAAAGATTACAAAAAAATTGATTCATACTACAATCATAACTTCATTGATATAGTTGAGTTTGTTTCCTACGAAGAGATAATGCCTGTTTACTCTATATTAAATTTAAGAGAAAACATAAACATTGTCTCTTCACCAAAACGGTACTATCCATATAAAGAAATTGGCGCGCATGCTATTGGGTATGTAGCCAGTGCCAATAAAAGTGATATTTTAGATGATGATCTCAAGAAGCTCATAGGCTATGCAGGAAAAACTGGTATAGAGAAATATTATAATGAATATCTTCAGGGATCAGCCGGTGAGCGTGAAATAAAAGTAAATGCCAACAATCAAGAGGTGGAAGAACTCTCATATAAAAAAGCTAAAGAAGACGGAAAATTAACTCTCAACATAGATATAGAACTTCAAAAATATATATCAACTCTTTTTGAAAATAAATCCGGTGCAGTTATAGTGATGGGAGTGGATGGCTCTATTTTATCCGCTAGCAGCTTCCCAGAGTATGATTTAAATACTTTTGTCGCAGGGATAAGCAATGATGTTTGGGACAAGCTTTCAAATAGTCTTGAAAAACCTTTTACAAACAAGCTGATTCATGGACTTTATCCTCCAGGTTCAGTTATAAAAACAGGACTTGGGCTGATATATATCTCTTCGCCTGAAATTGGTCCCAACTGGAATACATACTGTACGGGATCAATGCCGCTTGGATCAAGAGTATTTAGATGTTGGAAAAAAGATGGACACGGAAGCGTGGATATCAAAAAAGCCGTTAAAGAGAGTTGTGATGACTTTTTTTACAAAGGAAGTCTTAAACTTGGTATTGAAAAAATGAGTGACGGGTTGATTAGATACGGTCTTGGCAGAAAAACAGGGGTTGACCTACCAAGTGAGTTTGTCGGCACCGTTCCGTCTCGTGAATGGAAGAGAAAAAAACATAATCAACAATGGTATATCGGAGAAACTGTAAATACCTCTATTGGGCAGGGAGATTTCTTGGTTACACCAATGCAAATGGCTCAATTTACAGCACTTATGGCAGTAGGCAAACTTCCTCGTCCACATTTTGCAAATATGATAGGCGATAAAGTTATTGAACCTGAATATGAAGATGTTCTTAGTGAAAGCGAGTTGAACAAACTACCAATTATTCAAAATGCTATGTATGAAGTCTGCAATAGTCCCGGTGGAACAGCGGTTAATTACATAAAATCAAAAGTTAAAATTGCCGGCAAAACTGGGACGGCTCAGGTAGTTGGTATTTTACAAGATATTAAAAAAAGAGAGCTGGAACATGAAATGGAGTACTATACCCGCTCGCATGCTTGGCTTACAAGTTATGGGCCGTTTGACAATCCTCAGTATGTTGTTTTGGCCATGGTTGAGCATGGAGGGCACGGCGGTGCGGCTACGGGAGATATTGTTTCAAATATATATAACAAATTATTGGAGTTGGGATATATTAAAGAGCAGGAGGCTAAAATTAATTAGCCCTCTGTCCTGATTATTAGGCTCTGCGGCAGATTGAATTTTTTTATAAGCCTAGCTTCTTCTTCTCTCATCTCTCCATCATCAATTTCATGGTCGTATCCTAAAAGATGAAGCAGACCGTGAATAAAAAGAAGAGCAAACTCATCACTTTGAGTGTGACCAAATTCATTTGCTTTTTCTTCAACATGCGAAGAGCAGATAACTATACTTCCCAGCGGACTCATGGGCATCTCTTCATAAGGAAAGCTTAAAACATCCGTAGCTTTATCGATGTTTCGATGAGTTTTGTTTATCTCTCTCATCTCGTCAGCGTCGGTTATAATAAGCTCTATCTCTTTTTTTGCAAGAGAATGGGCAATAGCATCTATTATATCTGTATTAAGTTGTAATGGGGTTCTGTTATCAAGTTCAATCATAGGCAAGATTATAGCTTAATTCTTTCAATGAAGATTAAAATATTATGTTAAAATTGCTTCATGATTTTAGAAAATAAAAAAGCAATTTGCATTATGAGTGGCGGTATGGACTCTACTTTGAGTGCCTATATGATGAAAAAAATGGGATATGAGGTTGTGGCTGTGCATTTTAATTATGCACAAAGAACGCAAAAAAAAGAGCTCTCATGTTTTCATGCAGTCTGCGATGACCTTAGTGTTATAAGCAGATATGTTTTGGATTTGGATTTTTTTGCCCAAATCGGCGCTTCAGCCCTAACCGACAAAAGCATAGAAGTGCCAACCAGCGGTTTACAAGATGGTGTTCCCGTAACTTATGTACCTTTTAGAAACGGCATATTTTTAAGCATTGCAGCGGCTGTTGCAGAAAAAGAGGGTGCAGATGCCATAAGCATAGGCGTAGTGGAAGAGGACAGCAGCGGGTACCCAGATTGCAGAGAATCTTATATTAAAAATATGGAGCAAAGTATCAATCTTGGGACAAAAGATGAAACCAAAATTAAAATCTATATGCCGCTGGTTCATTTAAAAAAATCCCAAATTGTCAAAGAAGCTGTTGGGCTGAATGTTCCGCTTTCTCTTACTTGGAGCTGTTATAAAAATGAAGATAAAGCGTGTGGTGTATGCGATAGCTGCCGCCTGAGATTAAATGGCTTTAAAATAGCCGGAGTAAAAGATCCAATTGAGTATCAATAAAATAAATTTTAATGATTTAGAGATAGTGCATGTACGCAACAAAGCTCTAAAAAACAGCTATATCAGTGTTAAGAAAAATGGGCTTATTACGCTAAAAACATCAAATGTTTCAAATGACTATATTCAAAATCTGCTTACAAAAAAAGAGCTTTGGATAAGAAAACAGCTTGAAATAGTAGAAAAAAATCCACCTCTAAGAGTTAACATTCAGGATGAAGTTTTACTATTTGGAGAGATTTTCAGCATCGACATTGACGAAGCAAAAGAGCTGAGAAACTACCTAAAAAAGATTGATATATCAAATATTGACAATATCTCCAAGTGTTATGATAAATTTTATAAAATTTACGCAAAAAATTATTTAATCCCAAGAGTGGAGCACTATTCACGGATTATGGAGCTAGATTTTAGTGAAATAAAATTCAGAAAAATGAGAAGCAGATGGGGAAGTTGCAGCTCAAAAGGTGTAATTACCTTAAACAGTGAACTGATAAAAATAGATAAAAGGCTAATTGATTTTATCGTTGTGCATGAACTGGCACATCTAGTACATATGAATCACTCAAAAAGATTTCACTCTCTTGTTGAGCGGTATATGCCAAATGCTAAAGCTTTGAACCAAGAGTTAAAGGGCGTTGCTCATTATCTTTTGTAAAACATGTAATATCATATTTGCTTGATGGCGACCACATCATCCACCCGCTTGTTTTTACATCGTCAGCCGCTTTTATCTGTTCTCTTATCTCAAATTTTTTATAGTGTCTTTTTGAGTGGGCATAATCTTTAAATGACTGCAGCCAAGGTCTGACTCTTTTTGAATCTATTTTACCCTCTATGTTTTTTATACTTCTATAAATGGTAATATATGGATAGTCTGCAGGATATTTTACGCCAAACGAACCTGAAACAAATCCTGAAGGGTATAACATAGGAGTGATGTAGTCGGCATGCTTTGCAAGGGATTCTATTTTTTGTCCGATTCCGGTATCATCTTCTTGCCAGCAAGCATTTCCATAGATTGAAACAGATATAAAAGTACCATATTTTCTGAGTCTATTTTTAGCAAGAATCAAAAAATCCTCTATTGCTTTTACTCTGTTTTCCTCAGTACTCTCTTTTGCTAGTTTCAACTCTGTTTTTGCAGGAAAACGAATGTAGTCAAAGTTTATCTCGTCAAATCCGGCATTAGCGGCATCTTCTGCAATAGAAACCGTATACTCATGGCTTCTTTTATCAAACGGGTCAATCCAAGCCATTTTGTCACTGTCTCTTGAGAGTTCATTATTTTTATTTCTAATCGCATAATCTAGATTGTTCATAGCTTGCAGTTCATCTTTAAAAGTAACGATTCTAGCTATTGTGTAGATATTTTTTGATTTCATTAAAGAGATAAAAGATTTTATATCTTTAATAGTTCTGTTATTTGCCGCTCCGTAACCGTTTGCCTTATCAGAAGATGTTCTGTATGATGTTGAGCCATACTCATTTTTTATATCTACAACTATTGCATTAATTTCTGTTTTATCTATGATATCGAGTGTGTTTTTCATAGTTTTAGAGTTTATGTTAGCACCCCAGAATGTTAAATATAGCGCTTTTACTGTTATCGGTTCCAACTGTATAGTTGCAATATTGCTTATCATCTGCTCAAGCTTGTATGGTCTATACCCGTAAGCCTTAATAAAAAGCGCTTTTTCATTGCTGTTTATTGAAAACTTGCCGCTTTTATCGCTATTTACGCTGATGGCTGAATCGCTAATAATTGCATTCTCAATTGGAGCAGAAGTTGTTTTGTCTGTAATAGTTCCAGCAAAAGAGGCCAACAGAAGTGTCTTAAATACAAATAGTGTAAATAAAATATGTCTCAAATTATACCGCCAGTTTAAATAAATATTGCATTATACATGATTTCTAAAAATCCATAGTGAGCTGAGTCTGGTTTGACAACGGCTTGCTCAACAAAGTTTTATCGACACCGGCTATCAATGCAAAGTTAAAGTTGTTACTCTTTAGTATGTTGATGATATCTTTTTCATTTTTATAGGTAAAAATATCTTTGTTCTCTTGTGTTTTGACATTTGATGGGGTAATAAAAATTATATTGGCCCATGAGGCATGGCGCTGCAAAAATAAAATTTGAGAATCTATCAACTCTATATTTGGCTCAAATATCAACACTTTATCGCTAGTACCGAAGTTTTTTATTTCAAACTTTTTATTTGTAAATACAGGCTCAAAATGTTCTATTGGAGTAAATTTTTTTAACTTATAACTTATTTTTAATATTTTATAGAGATGAAGAAGCTCTTCTAAATATGGAATAAAAAATGGAGATATCGGCTGTCTTTCATAAAAAACATCATCATAAATAAATGATGTTTCAAATAGAGTTTGCTCCATAATTTCAATTGGAGCAAAAGGTGTATTTGGCATTTTTTTTACCGTTGCAAATATTTCTCTATCGCTTAGAGCAGGGCTAAACAAGACTGTTGTTCTGTTTTCAATATCCCAAATAGATTTAAAAATTGATCTCAAATCTCCACTCAGCGAAAGAAAATTTGTTTGAGTGACAACTTGCAGTGATAGCTTTAAAATAATCTCGTTACACTCGTAGGCAATAATCTCTTTTTCTATTACTCTAAAGCGAAGCAGCCTTTTTAGTGCATAATCCAAACTGCTAACATGTATCCATGCTATTTCACTATCATTTATCTTGACAGGTTTGTCAAAAACTATACAATAAGCACCATTTGCAACCGCTAACTCAATTTCGTCATGGTTATAAGCAAAAAAAAGGTCACCTCTTTTTACTTTGGAAGCCTCAAAAATAATATTTTCAAAACTGTTTATACATGGTTCATTTACAAGCGTAGCTTGCGTGAGTGCTAGAAAGTTTTCAAGTCTCATCCAATAGGTGTGCCTACCTTCTTAGGTTTTTCCGGTCTAATCAAACATAAACCATCTTCATCCTTCGCAGCAAGAAGCATTCCCTCAGATACCATCCCCATAAGTTTCGCAGGTTTTAAGTTGGCAACAACACAAACTTGCGTGTTAATTAAAGACTCTGCATTATAAAATTCTCTAATTCCTGCAACAACTTGCCTTGGCGTTTCTTCGCCTAAATCAACTTGAAGTTTTAGAAGTTTTTTGCTCTTTGGCACTTCCTCAGCAGCCACAATAACACCGACTTTTAGAGATGTTTCAAAAAATTGACCTATTTCTATAAGATTGTCCTGCTCTCTTGAACACTTTTCAACCTCTTGTGCAATCTCTTTATTGGCATTTGGCTGAGCAAGGGGAGCTTCCGGCATTAAAGGCTCTTCAATACGAGGAAAAAGCGGCGGAACAACTTTGATATTAAATAGTTTCAATAGTTTTTTATTCAGAACAAGCTCTTTATAGCTTGCGTTGTCTATACTAAAATTTAGGGCATCTGCAATAATATTTGTTGTTTGAGGCATAATTGGGTGAAGCATAATTGATGCTTTTGCCAATATGTTTGCAACCAGAGCAACGGTAGCAAGCGCTTCATCTTTTCTATTCTCTTTCATTTTAACCCACGGAGCATGCTCTTCTATTGCCTTATTTCCGATTGAGAAGAGTTTCCATAACTCTTCTAAATATCTGTGAGTTTGAAAATTTTGCATAAATGTATCGAGTGAATCCAACACTAAGTTCATCGCGTCAAGCTCTTTTTTATGATACTTCAGAACATCAACGCTGTCTATCTCAAAGTCTGAGTATTTACCGCTCATACCTATTATACGGTTTAGAAGATTGCCCAAATCATTGCTAAGTTCGGAGTTTATCCTGTCTATAAAAGCTCTTTGAGAAAAATCGCCATCTTGCCCAAAAGGAACCTCTCTAAGCATAAAATAGCGTAAATTTTCAACACCATAAGCATCTGCTACCTGCTTTGGAGAGATAACATTTCCTTTTGATTTGCTCATCTTCTCTCCGTCTCTTGTCCACCAGCCGTGAGCGCCTATATGTTTTGGAAGAGGCAAATCCAAACTCATTAAAAACGCAGGCCAGTAGATAGCATGAAAGCGAAGTATATCTTTTCCGACAAACTGAACAGAAGCCGGCCAGTATCTCATATTTTCTTCTGTTGTTCCATATCCAAGCGCTGTTATATAGTTCATAAGAGCATCAAGCCAAACATACATAACATGTTTATCATCTTTTATAGACTCCGGCATTTTAACACCCCATGTAAAAGATGTTCTTGTTACAGAAAGGTCACGCAGACCGCCTTTTACAAAGTTTATAACTTCATTTGCGCGAGAGCGAGGCATGATAAAATCAGGATTCTCAGAGTAGTGTTTTAAAAGTGCATCTTCATATTTTGAAAGTCTGAAAAAATAGCTCTCTTCTTTGATTATATTTGTACTTCTGCCGCAGTCAGGGCAAAATTCACCATCAACAAGCTGAGTTTCAGTAAAAAAAGTCTCACAACTAACACAGTAGTGCCCCTCGTAAAAATCTTTGTAAATATCGCCTTTGTTGTACATGACTTCAAAAGCTTTTTGCACACCTATTTTATGCTCTTTATCGGTTGTGCGGATAAATTTGTCGTAATCTATCCCGAAATCATCCCAAAGATTTTTAAAACTCGCACTTATCTCATCAGCAAACTCTTGAGTCGGCTTACCATTCTTTTGAGCAGACTCTTCTATTTTTTGTCCATGCTCATCCGTACCCGTTAAAAAGTAAGTGTCTTCGCCTTTTAGTTTCTCGTATCTTGCCATACTATCAGCTATAAAAGTTGTGTATGCATGCCCTATATGAGCCTCGCCGTTAACGTAATAGATTGGTGTCGTTATATATTTACTCAAAATTATATCTCCTTAAAATTCAAATCCGCCAGTATCACCCTTAGACATACTGTTGTAAACCGATTTAACATAATCAGTTCTTAGCTCACATGTTAAATAAAATTCGCAGCTGCTGCAACTCTTCAAACTCCTGTTATCCTGACAGCTTTGGAGTTTGACTATCATCTCATCAAGATGAAGTTCAAACTTGTCCATAGTCTGACTACTGCTCTCTTGCATAAACTTCTCTTACCCTTTGTATCTCGTAAGAAGACCCAAAAAAGCACGGCGAAGTATCATGAATATGTGCACACTCAAGCTCCATTAAATCTTTTTGTCCATCAATAGCCTCTCCGCCTGCAGTTTTAAAAACAAACGCAAATGGAAATACTTCAAAAAGTTTGCGAAGTTTTCCATCCGGCTTATCAGATGTTGCAGGATAGCTGAAAAGCCCTCCGCCTTTTAATAGAATCTGATGCAAATCAGGAACCATGCCTCCAGAGTATCTTAGACGATAGCCCTCTGCAAAGAAGCCATCAACCAACTCTTTATGGTAAGGCTTCCAGTTTTGCTGGGTTCCGCCGGGCGCATTTAGCTTTCCTTTTTCATTTAGTCGAATCTCTTTGACAAACTCAAACTCTTTGCCTTGAAGCAGATGAAGTTTTGCTTTGTTATGGGCAAATACCATCTCTACACGAGGACCAAAAACCACATAGCATGAAGCAACCATATTTTTGGCATCAAAACCGTTCTCATAAATACCGAAAATTGAGCCGACGCTAAGATTTACATCAATCAAAGATGAGCCGTCAAGAGGATCATAAGCGATAAAATATCTGCCGTCACTATGGAGCAATACCTCTTTTTCTTTCTCTTCGCTGGCAATTGTATGAATAGAAGCTACATTTGAAAACTCCTCTTCTATAATCATATCGCACTTAATATCCAGCTGAAGCTGTGTCTCGCCTGAGCTGTTTTCTTGCTGTGAATAGCCTATATCTTTCGTATCTATCGCATCTTTGATTCTTATGGCCGTTCTTTGTATGGCACTAAATATATCAGTCATCTATTTATACTTCCTTCGCATTTTCAAATATCCATTTTATTACATCTTCGCAATTGTTAATATTTAATATATCAACATTTTTTGGCAAATCATACTCAGCCATATTTATACTGCCATCAGTTGCCAGCGCATCCATATATGGAAAATAGCCGCTGTCCAGCGAGTCTCTAAATACGCTGATTCTAGGGAGAGGCAGATTTTTAAGTCCCTCCACCAATAAGATGTCAAACTTATCAAACAATCTAATCATCTCATCAAGCTCTTTGTGCTT
Source organism: Sulfurimonas sp. (assembly GCA_041654255.1). Taxonomy (GTDB): domain Bacteria; phylum Campylobacterota; class Campylobacteria; order Campylobacterales; family Sulfurimonadaceae; genus Sulfurimonas. The sequence goes on along the minus strand of JBAZDX010000001.1, from coordinate 124,643 downwards.
TTGCGAAAAATATGTTGTACGATTTGGTGAAGTAACAATAACCTCCGCACCCGTATCTGAAAACTTGTAACTGTCTTTGCCTTCGACGTCAAAACGGGCTTTATCTTTTGGGTCATGCTTAATAATGGCAACATCTTTCTTGTAGTCATGAATGAGTTTTCTGGCAATTTTCAATATGAGGGTGGTTTTACCGCTGTTTGATGGACCGGTAAACGCAATTGCTAATCTTTTTTTCAATTTAAACACTTTATTAAAATTTGAGTGATTATACAAAATAGTCGTTAAAAGCTTGTTTAATAAGATATAATTCTCCGATTATTTACAGGAATTTAAATGAAAACTTTTTTAATAATTTTAACTTTTTTTATATTTCTTACCGGTTGTTCAAGCAAAAATGCTTTTTATCAATTTAAAATGGACAAGGCTCAAGAACTAAGTGCATCAAGTCTGCAAAGCTCTAAAATAGTATCTAAAGACGGAGAAGTGAGCGGTGTATTTTCGGCAATATATCTAAATGAAGTATATCCTCAAACCTTTAACGGAGACGAATATTTCTTTATCTTTTTATATGTAAAAGAGGCAAAAGAGATGTATGACCCAAACAGTCCGACAGAGAGTGACTTAAGGCTCAAACTAAACTCAGAACTGCCAATCAAGATAGAAAAACTATCTGAAGATAATCAATTTTCCCATCTTGTTGACATAAAAAGCGACTGGAACCAGTACTATATTGTTTCATTTAAACAGACAAGCGCGCTTAACCTTGTTTTGGAAAACGGCAAATCTTCCTCTGCTGTCTTAAAATATAAAAAAGAGTAGCGTGTTAAAGAGTGCGTAAAACAGCGCTTATCAAAACTGTAATAATTTGCAGTCCTATTACGATAAAGAGCGGTGCTAAATCAAGTCCATTAAAGTTTGTTTTTACAAATCTTCTAACAAATACATATGCAGGGTTTGTAATTCTATATAAAAACTGAACAATCGGATTGTATGGATCAGGGTTTACAAAGCTGAGCAGGGCGGCAATAATAACTACCCATATATAAACGTTTATAAGGCCCAGAGCAATTGCGCCCATGCCCTGAATTATCTCTACTAAAATACTCATTTAACAATCTCACCTATGTAATTTTTAATATATTTGTACACCAGAGCAATATCTGGACCATGCTCACTGCCTGTTAAAAGAAGTCTCAGAGGTCTAAAAAAGTTTTTACCTTTTAGTCCTGACTCTTTCATTATATAATTTTTAAAATCATCATACTCATCGAAGTAGGGCGCACTTTTAATAGCTTTAACCATTGTATCTGCTGATTCTTTAAGCTCCTCAGGAATCTCTTTTTGGGAAAATATAAGCTGTATTTTAGATTTTAGCTCTTTTGTTGTGCTTATCTCTTCTAGGTATATTTTTGCAAGTTCACCTATCTCTGTATCTGCAAAACCCACATATCGAGAGAGCTCTTTTGCATCAAGCATTTTTAGATGCTCTTTATTTACATGTTTTAACATATTGATATCAAAACGGGCAGGGGACTTTGAAATATTTTCCAAACTAAACCACTCAATAGCTTCTTTTATGTCAAAAATCTCTTTTGGAGGCTTATTTCCTATTAATATTAAATAATTTGCAATTGCAGATGGCAGATAACCCTCTTCAAGAAGCCACTTTACACTTGACGCATCATCTCTCTTGCTCATCTTTTTGCCATTATCGTTCAAGATAATCGGCAGGTGCGCATACTCGATATTTTTGGTATAACCAAGGGCCTCTCTTATAAGAATCTGCTTTGGCGTGTTGCTGACATGGTCTTCGCCACGAATTACAAGAGAGATATCACTTAGCATATCATCAACCGCACAAGCAAAATTATACATAGGTGTTTTATCTTGTCTCATAATGATAAAACTGTCAATGTCGTTAGGATCAAATTTTATCTCACCTTTGATATGGTCTTTTACGATTATTGCCTCTAGTGGTTTTCTTATTCTTACCGTAAAAGGGTTTTCATTGTCTATTACAAGTTCATCAGGAAGGGAAGCACACGCATCATCGTATCTGTAAGCAATTTTGCTCTCTTTTGCCTCATCTCTCTTCTTATCCAGCCACTCAGTAGAGCAAAAACAGTTAAATGCTTTCATTTCAACCAAAAGCTGCAGCGCCATAGCCGTGTGAAAACGCACATTCTCGCTCTGATACATAACTTGAGAGTACTCAATGCCAAAAAGATTTAAAATATCAAGTATCTCTTTATCTTTGCCTTCTATATTTCTCTCTTTGTCGGTGTCTTCAATTCTAATAATGAGATTTTCATTTCTTTGTTTTGAAACTATGTAGTTAAATATGGCAACTCTTAGATTGCCTATGTGCATATCACCGGTTGGACTAGGTGCAAATCTTAGCATTAAAAATCCTAAAAATAATTTTTGTGATTCTATCGCAATTTAGCTGAGGAGATGTTTTATTTTTTGATTGTTTTGTTAAATGAAGTGGTGACCCCGAGGAGAATCGAACTCCTGTAACATGGATGAAAACCATGGATCCTTACCGCTAGACGACGGGGCCATATACAAGTACTTATTACTGAGCCGAAATTATATAGATTTATTTCTTAATAAACTATAAAATTGACTTAAACTCAGTAAAAAAATAAGTTATTCGTAGAAACTACGAAGTGCTCTAATGATTACAGCATTTTTTGAGATACTCTCAGCCTTAGCATTATCATTAACAATTTCATATAAATCAAGAGGAAGAGATATAGAAAATGTTTTTGTCTCTATCTTTTTCTTTTTGTTAATCATAGATACAACACTTGTTAAAAGCTCAATAATTTTCTTAGTGTCAATAGGTTTTTGTATAAAACTGTTTACGCCAACTTCAATAGACTCAGAGATTTTATCTATATCATTACTTGCAGAAATTACAATAATAATCTGACCAGGATTAATCTCACGTATTTTGCGTGAAAGTTCTATACCATCCATTTCAGCCATTATAATATCAACAAAAACAACATCAGGAGCAGATTTCATATAAGCTTCTAGAGCCTCTTTGCCATTGAAGCATGACTTTACGTTTGCAAAGAAATTTTTAAAAGTAGAGCTCAAAAGCTCGTTAGCTACTTTTTCATCTTCCACAACCATTACCGATAATTTTTTTGTTTCATGTGTTAATTGAACTAAGTCTACATTAGACATAAAAGATCCTTTTTTTAAATATTTCGTAATTATATCAGATAATTTGGTAACAAATGAAACAGATTTTAGTTAAATTAAACTAAACAGTTTAATTATGTTTTTTAAATTTCTCCAACCACTCAATATCGGACTCTTTGGAATCTTCTTTTTGATTTAGAAGTGAGCCTATAATACTTATTAAGGTGTTCTCATCCATAAATTTTAATATGTCAGGGTTTATGGATGTTTTATGAATGCCTTCGTAAGTATTTAGCAAGTTTTGTATATCAATTATTAGTTGTTCTTTTCTGCGCATCTATTTTTCTCTACATGTAATTTTAAATTTACTGCTATTTGCTTATTCAGTATGGCTTATTTTATATATTGGTTAACATAATGTAAATTCTCTTGAATAAAGGTTTGGCTTTATTTCATTAATATTAAGTAGTATATTATTTGATTTAGGCACATTGTAACAACTTTACTATGATAATAAGTGTTTGCAGTTACAAAACGGTTAAAATTTAACGTCCTCTTCTTTTTTGTCATTATATTGTTTATTTGCTTTAAAATCTGTTTCATTAATTTATAAATATTTATTTTTCTGTGATATACTTCTTTTGTGTAAACAATTAACTCCTCGTCTGCATGATTAACAGACATATAAGAGATTTGGGCTAGGGCTTCGGCTTTAGCCTTTTTTTTTGCTAATTTTTTTAGCAAGGTAGGGGTGGGAGAGGAACTCTTATAAAAGGGAGTTTTATTGTTTACCAAACTCTTAGTAGTCTTTTTAATATTGATGGTGTTCGCACCCGCTCTACATTAATCAAAACAGAGGACTTAATCAATCCTCTGGCTGCTATGCTCTCATCGGTAAAATCATATGCTCTACTAAATTACTATCTCTTAAAAAATATCTTGCAGAATTGTCTAGTATATCGTTTGAAGTTGCCTTATCCTGCTTTTATACTTGATGAAGTGAAAAAGATACAAACTAACCACATCTTTATCTTCGGCGGTATAGATGATGCCTCTCTTTTAAGAAGTCAATGGAGAGATGTTAATGATAATGCAGGTCTTGCTAGGCGTAAACTGTATTCTACAAGACATACATTTGCTACATTGATGTTAAAAGAGAATATAGTGAGTATAAATGAGTTAGCAGGTCTTCTCGGTCATTCTAGTCCTAAAGTAACCTTGGAGCATTATGCTAGTGTTATTGAGACAAAAAACATAGATTTGGGAGTTAATTTTTCTTTATTTTATGATAGCAGCTGTTACAAAACGGTTACAATCGAAAAAGAAAAGGTTAATTAGCCCTAAAATAGGACTTTAAAATGAAGTAGGCACAACGTAAGCCGAGTTTTGTTTTGATAGCATTAATCTACTTTACTATTTGCATAGTAACTCTAGCGAAACAGTAGCATAAGCGCAGCAAGGTTTTAACGCCGAGCTTTGCCATTAAGACGCTGACCACCTGTTTCTTGCTGCCATGTTGGGTTTACAAGCTCTCTATATTGCTATAAAGACTGGTGGGCTCTTACCCCACCCTTTCACCTTTACCACTTTTAGTAAACTAAAAATGGAAGTCTGCTCTCTGTTGCACTTTCCCTCGCATTACTACGGCCATTAGTTAAATGGAACACTGTCTTAGAGCAGCTCGGACTTTCCTCTTGAGGTTAATCAAGTCGCTATCTGTTGTACCTGTGAAATAGTACAAAAAAATTCCTTTATATCTCTTTTTTTTACAATAAGAACACTCGTTCATATACTATTTTTATACTATGAACACTCGTTCACTTTACATAAGGTTATATTAACAGTTGTTCATATATAATTCTTTTTAAATTAACAAGTGTTCATATACTTAAAAAGGTTGATATATGCCAGAAAATAAGCCTATTCAGAAGAAATCAAATACCAAGCAAAAGATAATAAAAGTCTCATCCGCTCTCTTCTCAGAGCTTGGATTTAAGGCTACAAGTGTGCGAAAAATAGCTTCAGAAGTAGGTATAAGAGAGAGTGCTTTGTATAATCACTTTAAAAACAAAGAGGAGATATTTTTGTGTGTCGCAAAAGAGATATTTACCACCCCTTTTGCTGAAAAAAACAGTGATATAAAAGAGTCAGCACTGAAAGGAAAAGCCTTTTTGCAAAAATTTGCAATGCAGTATAAGCTTCTTACATTTGACAAGAACAACGAAAATATGTTTAGGCTGTTAATGATAGAGCTATTTCAAAACAGAGAGCTTAGGGAGCAGTTTATGAACGAATTCCACAATGAAAATATAAAAATGCTCTCTGAGGCTTTTTTTATTATGATGCAAAATTCACTGATACGTTCAGCCGACCCTATGATGGTGTCTTATGAGTTTTTATCCACCCTATTCTATATAAGGCTTCAGATAACTCTTCTGAGATTTGACAGCAGCTCTACAAACAATCTATCAACACAATTTGAGAAGCACGTAGAGTTCTTTTGGGATAGTATTAGAATATGATATTTTAAAATATATTGCTTGAGAGATTGTGGATATTGTTTAATATTAAGAGCAGAAATAAAAAAAAGCAGCCCATTTAAGAGCTGCCCTCAAGAAAATGACTATTTAGCCATTGCTTCTTTAGCGTACTTCTCACCGAGTTCATAAGCCAGCTTATTGGCTGCATGAACTTTAGCCGGTACCTTAGAAAGCATCGTGTCAATCAATGACTGCTTAGGAAGTACATTTGTCATTGTATTTGTTATAGCTAGTGCAACAACAGATTGTGTAATAACATTACCAACCTCTTCTTTTGCAATAGTAATAATAGGTATCTCATGAATAACCCACTTTTTGCGATCTTCATCAGTTGGATATACAAGATTTGGATCTACAACAATTGTTCCGCCTGGTTTAACACCATTTTTAAATTGGTTATAGCTTACATTTGCAACTGAAAGCATAAAATCAATTTCGCCCTCATTTGCATATGGATAACGAATTTCATCATCATCCAGCGTAATATCAACAACAGTTGGACCACCACGAACTTGTGATGTATATGTCGCAGTTTTTAAACCATTTCCACCATTTTCAATCTTGCATGCTGCCATTATTTCGCCAGCTAGTAAAACACCTTGACCGCCAACACCAGTAAATCTTAAAGAATTTCTCATATTAGCTCCCTATATCTTTTTCGCAAAATCGTCTTGAGTGATTTTACCACGTTTGCCTTGAGCGGCTTTTATAACCTCTTCATACATGTCAGTATATTCAGGTTGTACAACCTCTCTTAAAACACCAGTAGCAAGTTTGTTCATCTGCTCTTCAGGCGGAAGCTCATCCCACTTTTTCTTTGGAACAGTAATGCTGTCAATCCAATTTAAGTTTTCCATAGCATTTGCCATTTTATTTTTACGACCAAGGTTGATATGGCAGTTAGATAGCACTTCTATGAAGCTAAAGCCTTTGTGTTCAAAACCTTTAACTAGAACTTTCTCTAACTTTTTAGGGTCAATCATAGATTCGCGGGCAACGAATGAAGCACCTGCGCCCATAGCTAGATTTGCAACATTAAAAGTCGGGTCAATATTACCGTTTTGTGCAGACACACACCACATACCCTGAGGAGTAGTTGGAGAAATCTGTGAATTTGTAAGACCATAAATAAAGTTATTTATAAGAATAAAGTTAAGGTTTATATTACGACGACAACCGTGAATTGTATGGTTACCACCGATTGCAAGACCATCACCGTCACCTGCAACAACAATTACATTTACCTTAGGGTTAGCAAGCTTTATCCCTGTTGCATAAGCAATAGTACGACCATGAGTCGTGTGAACAGTATTACAGTCGATGTATGAACTAAAACGTCCAGAACATCCGATTCCTGAAACAACGCACACTTCACTGTTCATATCCCAGCCCATTTTTTCAATAGCACGGATAGTAGCTTTTAAAATAACACCATCACCACAACCCCAACACCAAAGTGTCGGCATTTTATTTACACGTAAATATTTATCATAATTAAATGCCATTACATCATCTCCTTAACTTTTGCTACCATTTCAGACGGCGCTATAGGGCGACCGTTTGCTTTAAGCAGCGTAGTAAAATCATCTCTTTTGATAACTCTTTCAATTTCTTTAGAATATTGACCCATATTAAGCTCTGTAATAAAAATTTTATCTTTGAACTTTGCACCGATTTGGGCAATTTTTTTAGCTGGAGAAGGCCATAATAAAATCGGTCTAAACATACCGGCTTTAATTCCCTGTTCGCGAAGTTTATTAACCGCTTCATATGCACCAAGACCGATTGAGCCATAAGCAATGATACAAACTTCTGCATCATCCATCATATACTCTTCATAGTCTGGTAAATCATCTAGTCCATCATTCTCTTTTGCAACCGTGTTGATTTTACCGACTAGACGCTCAATATTGAATTCACATTGAACTGCATCTTCAGTAGGGAAACCTTCATGACCGTGGTGTAATCCAGTAATATGGTACTTATACCCTTTAAACATAGGATTTAATACAGCCGGCTTATTCATAGGAACATCATATGGTTTGTAATCAGCCGGAGCACCATCAAACGTAGCACGATTGACAATACTAGCTTCAACTTCTGCTAAATCAGGAATTACAGCCTTACCATGCATGTGACCTATTGTTTCATCTAAAAGAATGAACACCGGTGTCATATATTTTTCAGCCAAGTTAAATGCACGCACAGTTTGAGTGTAGCACTCAGTTAAACTTCCTGCGCATAGAGTTATAGAAGCAAAATCTCCATGAGTAGGGTATTGCGCTTGACCTATGTCTGCTTGAGATACACGAGTAGGAAGACCGGTTGACGGACCGCCACGCATTACGTTTACAATTACCAATGGAATTTCTGCAATAAAACCAAGACCAATTTGTTCAGCTTTAAGTGAAATACCAGGACCTGAACTTGCCGTAAAAGCTTTTACGCCAGTCATAGATGCGCCTAATGCAGCACAAATACCGGCAATTTCATCTTCCATCTGAATAAATTTTCCGCCAACTTCCGGTAAAAGATCAGACGCTACGTGCATTACTTCAGATGAAGGAGTGATTGGATATCCGCTAAAAAATCTAGCACCTGCATCAATCGCTGCCATTGAACATAGTTCATTACCTGTTGAGATTTCTTCTCTTGCCATTATTTAACTCCTTTTTCGCTAAGTGACATATAATTATTTGCAATAACCGCTGCTTGTCTATTTTTAGAGTCATCAGTTAATTTTGCGAATTTATAATCTTTTTTGTCCGCTACATATATAGCAAAGTCTGGGCATGATAATTCACACTCCATACAGCCAATGCAAGACTCCGGATGCACAATAGATATCATCGCACCAAGAGTAGACTTATTGTCATATCTCATTCCAAGCACACCAGCCGGACATACAGAAACACAAATATCACATGCCTTGCAGTTGCTTGTATTAACCCATACAGGCTGATTGCCAGGATTTTCAGTCTTAAAAGTTCCCATTTATTCTCCTCTTTATTTTAAAGCACTAAGCAAGCCCGTACTATTTTTAACGTTTATTTCTTAAATTAACGTTAATTTAATTTTCATAAACAGATTAACCAAGTTTAATTAATATAACTCTGAATTGTGCTGATAACGCCTCAAAAATAGTAAGCAATGTTACCTAATGGGGCTCGCACTAAGAGCGTTTTATCTCTTAGCTAAAACTTCCGCTATTGCTTTTCCGATATCTGCCGGACTCACAACAACTTTAACGCCTGCCGCCTCTAATGCTGCCATTTTCTCGGCCGCAGTACCTGCTCCGCCGCTTACAATTGCACCTGCGTGCCCCATTCTTTTGCCTTTTGGCGCAGTTTGACCTGCGATAAAAGCTACAACAGGCTTTTTGATATTCTCTTTAATAAACGCTGCAGCTTGAATCTCAAGGTCACCGCCGATTTCACCAATCATAACGATTGCGTGAGTCTCTGGATCTGCTTCAAACATCGGAAGAAGCTGCTTGTATGAAAGACCGATAATCGGATCTCCGCCGATACCCACAGCAGTAGAGATGCCAAAACCTTGTTTTACAACTTGGTTAGCACCCTCATAAGTAAGAGTACCTGACTTAGAAATAAGTCCGACATTTCCTTTTTTGAAAATCATACCCGGCATAATCCCTATTTTACACTCTTCTGCCGTGATAATACCAGGGCAGTTTGGTCCGATTGTTTTCATATTATGTTTAAGGGCATAAGCTTTAGCTGCCTGCATATCTCTTACCGGCGCGCCCTCTGTTATGATAACAGCAAGATCAATTCCGGCATCTGCAGCTTCCATAACAGCATCAGCAACAAAAGCAGGCGGAACGAAAATCATAGAAACGGTAGCACCCGTAGATTTAACAGCCTCTTTAACTGTGTTAAATACTGGCTTGCCTAAATGCTCACTACCGCCTTTGTTTGGAGTAACTCCGCCAACTATTTTAGTTCCGTATGCCATACACTGCTCAGCGTGGAAAGAGCCCTCTTTTCCTGTAAAACCTTGAACGATTACTTTTGTATCTTTATTTACTAATATACTCATAAATTATTCCCTTTATTTAGCTTGTTTTGCAGCTGCTACTGCTTTTGCAGCACCGTCAGCCAAATCTGTAGCTGCTATAACATTTGCAATATTTGCATTTCTTAAAATCTCTGCAGCTTCAGGCGCATTTGTACCATCAAGACGCACGATAACCGGAACATGCACATCTACAAGTTTTGTAGCTTCTAAAATACCGTTTGCAATACGGTCACATCTAACGATTCCGCCAAAAATATTTACGAAAATAGCTTTAACTTTAGGATTTTTAAGAATTATCTCAAAACCTTTAGCAACCGTCTCTGCATTTGCACTGCCGCCAACATCTAAAAAGTTTGCAGGTGTTCCACCCATATAGTTAATTGTGTCCATAGTACCCATCGCAAGACCTGCTCCGTTAACCATACAGCCGATTTCGCCATCCAGTGAGATATATGAAAGACCATACTGTGCAGCTTCACGCTCATCAGCATCTTCTTCAGAGATATCTCTCATCGCTGCGATATCCGGGTGGCGTCCAAGAGCTGAATCATCAAATCCCATTTTTCCGTCAAGCGCTAAAAACTCACCGCTTCCTGTTTTTACAAGTGGGTTAATCTCTATCATCTCTGCATCATTTTCAATGTAAAGTTTATACAGTTTTGAAGCAAAACTGATAAGTTTTTTCTGCTCATCAGGATCTGTTATTCCAAGTCCAAAAACAAGCTCTCTACCATGAAAACCTTGAAAACCGATAGCAGGATCTACAGCAATTTTGATAATTTTTTCAGGAGTATTATGTGCAACATCTTCAATAGCCATACCGCCCTCAGTTGAAGCCATAATTACAGGCATCTCTTTAGCACGATCCAAAACAACACCAAGGTATAGTTCATCTTTAATATCCGCACCGTCTTCGATGTAAAGCTTTTGAACAAGTTTACCCTCAGGTCCAGTTTGGTGAGTAACCAAAGTCATTCCAAGAATTTCATTAGAAAGTTTTTCAACCTCTTCTATTGAACGAGCTAGTTTAACTCCGCCGCCAAGTCCGCGACCTCCAGCATGTATCTGAGCTTTTACAACCCAAACAGGTCCGCCTAAAATCTTTGCATTTTCAACCGCTTGCTCCACGCTCTCCGCCATCAAACCTTTTGGTGTCGGTACGCCGTACTTAGCAAAAATTTGCTTTGCTTGATATTCATGTATATTCATTCAATTTTCCTTTTTAAATTTACGCTTTTCTAAAGAAAGCCTTTTAGGCTTTTGGCGATATCATATCTTCTGGTATAACATATCTGTCGAACTCTTCAGCAGTTAAAAGTCCTAGCTCAATAGCAGTTGCTTTCAGAGTTGAATTGTTCTTATGTGCTGTTTTAGCTATTTTTGCTGCATTCTCATAACCGATGTAAGGGTTAAGTGCGGTAACTAGCATAAGTGAATTTTGCAAATAATAATCTATTTTATCAACCACTGGCTCTATTCCAGCAGCGCAGTGATCATTAAACGACACAATTGAGTCAGCAAGCAAACGACTTGACTGTAAAAAGTTATATGCGATTACAGGTTTAAAAACATTTAGTTGAAAATTTCCTTGAGAAGCACCCATTGAAATAGCTACGTCATTACCAAACACCTGACATGTAACCATTGTTACAGCTTCACTTTGTGTAGGATTTACTTTTCCAGGCATAATTGAAGAACCCGGCTCATTTTCAGGAATTGTTATCTCCCCTATTCCGCATCTAGGACCTGACGCCAACCAGCGAACATCATTTGCAATCTTCATCATATCTGCAGAGAGTGCTTTTAGAGCACCGTGAGAGAAGACTAAAGCGTCATGTGATGTTAACGCATGAAATTTATTCGGCGCAGTGATAAAATTGTGTCCTGTAAGTTCAGTTAATTTTTTAGCAACTCTCTCTCCAAGTTCAGGATGAGCGTTAAGACCTGTTCCGACAGCAGTTCCGCCGAGTGCTAACTCACGAACAGGCTCAAGTGAAACTTTAATCATTTTCTCACACTTATTTAACATCTCTACCCAACCGCTAATCTCTTGACCAAGCGTTAGAGGCGTTGCATCTTGAAGATGTGTACGGCCTATTTTTACAATAGATTCAAATCTAGCTGATTTTTCAATTAACGTTGCTTTTAGCTTTGCAATTGCAGGTAAAACGCGCGTTTCAACAGAAATAACAGAAGCAACATGCAGAGCAGTCGGATATGTGTCATTTGAGCTTTGAGATTTGTTTACATCATCATTTGGATGAATCAGCTTTTCTTTTCTAAAATCACCGCCTAAAATTTCGGTCGCGCGAGAAGCAAGAACTTCATTATTGTTCATATTTGACTGTGTGCCTGAACCTGTTTGCCAAACAACAAGAGGATACTCTCCATCGAGTTTGCCTGATAGCATATCATCACAAGCCTGCGCTATAGCATCTGCTTTTTTGGCATCTAATTTGCCTAAATCCTTATTTACGATAGCCACTGCTTTTTTAAGATATGAAAATGCTCTCGTGATTTCATAAGGCATTTTTTCTTCACCAATGGCAAAATTCTCAATTGATCTTTGAGTCTGTGCAGCCCAATAAGCATCTATCGGTACTGCAATCTCACCCATTGTGTCTTTTTCTATTCGCGTATTCAATTTACTCTCCTTTGTTAAAAAAATTATTTTTATTTAATGTGTCAATCAGTGTTCTAACAGACTCGCATGAGTTTTTAAACATCTCTTTTTCTGCATCGTCCAAAGCTACCTCAATGATTTTTTCAGCACCATTCGCCCCCAACATAACAGGTACGCCAGATACTACATCAGAATAACCATACTCACCTTCTAAAAAGACTGCACACGGATGAATCTGTTTAGTATCTTTTAAAATCGCTTCAACCATTATGGTTGTAGATCTCGCAGGTGCATAGTATGCAGAGCCTGTTTTAAGATGACCTACAATCTCTGCACCGCCATTGCGTGTGCGCGCTACAATCTCATTAATTTCGGCAGTAGTTAAAACATTCTCAAGAGGAACACCTGCAACAGTAGAATAACGTGGCAGCGGAACCATATCATCACCGTGACCGCCCATAACTGAAGCGCGAATTTGACCACCGCCATATCCGAGCTTTTCTTGAATAAAGCTAGCCATTCTTGAACTGTCTAAAATTCCAGCCATACCAATAACACGGCTTCTCTCAAAACCACTCTCTTTTAGTGCAACATAAGTCATGGCATCTAATGGATTTGAGACCATAATTATAATTGAATCAGGAGAATATTTCGCAATGCCTTCTATAACTTCTTTAGTTATATTTGCATTAATCATAAGCAAATCATCGCGACTCATTCCAGGCAATCTTGGGCTGCCGGCTGTTACCACAACAACATCACAATTTGTTAATTCTGACATTTCTTCAGCAACACTAACAATAGTATGGCTTCTAACGGCAGCTGCAGCTTGACTCATATCAAGCGCTTTACCTTTAGCAACATCAATCTTGTTATCACGAAGAATTATTTCATGACAGGAGCCAAGCATTGCCAAAGAGTATGCCACTGTTGCACCAACATTCCCAGCGCCTATTATCCCTACCCTTTTTCCTTGATTCATACACGCTCCTTGAAATAAAACATTATACTTAAAGACATTTTTGCCTTTTGTATAAAACTTAATAGTTTCATATAAAAAGAAAAAAACAAAGAAAAGAGGAGAAAACTCCTCTTTTATAACTAGATGCCGTCTACGATAGCATTTAGAGTTTTAGATGGTCTCATTGCAGCTTCAGTTTTTGCATCATTTGGGCGGTAGTAACCGCCGATGTCTTGAGCTTTGCCCTCAACTGCCATTAATTCGTCCATAATTTTAGCTTCATTATCCTTAAGTGCTTTTGCTACCGGAGCAAACTTAGCTGCAATAGACGGAGCTTTTGTCTGTTTTGCCAAAGCCTCTGCCCAGTACTGCGCAACAAAGAAGTGAGAAGCTTTATTATCTGGCTCTCCAGCACTTCTTCCCGGCGCTTTGTTGTTATCTAAATAACCGGCATTTGCAACGTCAAGAGCTTCTGTGATAGCCTCTAACTCTTTTGAGTTATTTTTCTGAGCTATAAATCTAAGTGATTCAGCAAGCGCCAAAAACTCACCAAGAGAATCCCATCTTAAGTGACCCTCACTCATAAACTGCTCAACGTGCTTTGGAGCTGATCCGCCTGCACCGGTTTCAAATACACCGCCGCCTGAAAGAAGAGGTACGATTGAAAGCATTTTTGCAGATGTTCCAAGCTCTAAAATTGGGAAAAGGTCTGTTAAGTAATCTCTTAAAACATTTCCAGTAGATGAAATAGTATCAAGCCCTGCTCTAACTCTTTTTAAAGAGTATTTCATAGCCTGTTTTGGAGCTAAAATTTCATACTCGATTGGAGTTTTAGCTAAATATGCAGGCAAGCTAGTCATTAATTTTTTGATTAGGTTTGCATCATGCGGTCTGAATGAATCTAGCCAGAAAACAACCGGATCTCCAGTTAAAACGCCTCTCTCGTGAGAAAGTCTGATCCAGTCTTTGATAGCGGCATCTTTTGTTCTGCTCATTCTCCAGATATCGCCTTTTTCTACATTATGGCTCATTAACACTACACCGTTTTCATCTTTTACTTCAACAACGCCGTCTTCACTGATTTCAAAAGTTGTCGGGTGAGAACCGTACTCTTCAGCCTTTTGTGCCATCAAACCAACGTTTGCAACATTTCCCATAGTTGTTACGTCAAATTGACCGTTTTTAACACAGTCATCAACTATCTCTTCATAAAAAGTTGCATAAGTTCTATCTGGAATAACAGAAACACACTCTTGAACTTTGCCCTCTGCATTCCACATCTTACCGCCGTCACGTACAACAACAGGCATAGAAGCATCGATAATAATATCATTTGAAGCGTGAAGATTTGTGATACCTTTATCTGAATCTACCATAGCCATATTTGGCTGAGTTTTGTAAGTAGCCATAATAGCTGCTTCGATTTCAGCTTTTTTAGATGATTTTTCAAGCTTTTTGTATAAGTCTCCAAGACCCATATTTGCGTTTATACCAAGAGCTTTAAACTCATCTGCATACTTAGCAAACACATCTTTGAAGAAGACTTCAACAGCATGACCAAACATAATAGGGTCAGAGATTTTCATCATAGTTGCTTTTAGGTGCAGTGACCAAAGAACGTCTTTAGCTTTTGCATCGTTTAACGTCTCTTGATAGAAAGCTCTTAATGCTTTTGCAGACATAAAAGTACCGTCTAAGATTTCGCCATCAACCGCCTTAATATCCTTTAAACATTTTCCGTTTAGGTTAATTGTAACAGTTCCGTTGCCAGACTTTATAACTGATTGCTCATTTTCATAGAAATCATTGTTTGTCATATGAGCTACGTAAGCTTTTGAATTTTCAGAGAACGCTCTTAATTTGTGAGGATTTTTCTTTGCAAAGTTTTTAACGGCTATTGCTGCACGTCTGTCAGAGTTTCCTTCGCGAAGAACCGGATTTACAGCACTTCCCAGACAAGTAGAATACTTCTCTTTTATAGCTTTTTCTTCATCAGTTTTAGCATCTTCCGGATATTCCGGTAAATCATACCCTTGTGCTTGAAGTTCAGCTATACACTCTTTTAGCTGTGGAATTGAAGCAGAAATATTTGGCAGTTTTATGATGTTACAATCTGGTTGTTGAACCAATTCACCAAGTACACCAAGAGCATCTATTTGCTTTTGCTCTGGTTTTAATACACTAGAAAACGTAGCAATAACTCTTCCTGAGAGTGAAATGTCACTCAACTCTACATCTACGCCCGCATCCTTTACAAAAGCTTTTACGATTGGTAAAAGTGAATAAGTTGCTAAAGCTGGTGCTTCATCTATTTTTGACCAGATAATTTTTGACATCTTTTTGTCCTTGGTTTAATATTTATATTTTTGCAATAAGGTAACATTTAGAGCAAAAACTTATAAAATGTATATTACCACTAAGAATAAACAATATAGGATTACAACGTCTAACTATTTACTTTTATTTTGGATATGTTTCATTTGGTAGCACGCTTTATATTGGTTAAATGTGTAGAATAGTTACACGTAAAATCATGCTTTCCATTCTTTGATTTCATAAAATAGAGATGATTACTCTCTGCAGGAAAGATTGCGGCCTTTATTGCGTCAAAACTCACATTACAGACCGGAGCCGGTGGAATCCCGCCGTAGAGGTATGTGTTGTATGTTGACTTGTCCTCTTTTATCCTGCTTGGAGTAACTTTTATATGTGAATATTTTCCATAGTTTAGAGTTCCGTCCATCTGCAGTTTCATCCCTTTTTTGATTCTGTTTTGTATAACAGAACTTACCAGCGGCATCTCACTTATGGATGCTGATTCCTTTTGTATAATAGATGCAACTGTTACGAAATGAAACCATCTCTTCTCATTGTATGTTCCAAATATTTTTTCTGACACGCTTTGCATTTGCGACAGAGACTCATTTAGTAAAATTTTAATTAAAACTTTCTCTGTTATACCGATTGGCAATCTATACGTATTTGGAACAAATGCGCCCTCTTCCCAATTTGACTGCAGCTCATACTCTTTTTGCAAAATATTTCTATCTAGTTTAAGCTGCTCTGCCAGTTGATCAAAAAAAATGTATGTAGTCTCGCCGGGAATAAGAGTTATGTTTTGCAATGCCGCCTTTGCGGTTGTGAGTTTATATAGAAAATCGCCCCTGCTATTTAGTGTTGATCCTATATTTATCCATCCACTCTGCGGAGAGCCGATTATTCTAAGCAATAACGCATCGAGTTTGCTTACATTGTAATTTTTATTATGCATTTGTGTTATAATCTTGCTTATAGAACCTTCAGGAATGTATATTACTTTAGGGGAATTTACAGGCTGATTTAGGTAATAGATGAACGACAATACAATTATTAATACAATTTCAAAAATCCATTTTATTTTCGTTAGTGTTCTCTCATTTATATTTTTAATACTATTAACTACATTCATATTTTTAAAAAATGGAATATATATAGAGGACATATCGCTCCAAAACATTAAAGTTAAGAAATTATACATTAAATGGGACGAAAAAATAATCCTATTTATCAAAGAGATTGGTATTGCGGAAGAAAAAAACAGTAGCCGCTCAAGTGAAGATTATGAAAAAATTATAAAAAAAGTTAACAATAACCTTACATATTCACGCTGGTTTAAAGAGATAATTATTGAAAAAATATCTTTTAACGACATCACGGGCGCTTTTAAATATATTGATAATGAAAAAGGGTTTGTAGATATACATTCATCTGATTTTATTTTAAGCGGTTCGCTGTTATCAAATAATGGTCTGTTTCATCTAAATATCGATAAATTTACAATTACAAACAAAAATACCGAGATTGACGGAGATATTGTCTTTAGCGTAAAAGAGAAACTAGAGTTGACAACCGCACTCTGCATAAAAATTGGAAGCGATACAAAATTCAATTTATACGCACATAGCGATAAAGAAAAATTATTATATACAGTAGAATCCAACGAAAGTATAAAAGACACAAGACAAATTGTAGATCTATTTAACGTTGATTCAAGAGTTAAATATTGGATATATGATGCCATAGATATGTCTAGTCTATCGCTAAACACATTGTATGGCTGGCTTGAATATAAAAAGCTTGATAAAGCATATTTAAATCTACATGTAAAAGCAGTAGCAAATGATTTAACCTACGTTTATGATGAAAAAGTGGACTCGGTTCGTACCAAAAGCACCGATTTAGAATTTAAAGATGGCGTGCTATATATAAAACCGCAGGATGCTTACTCATATAATTTTTTCCTTGATAAAAGCTGGCTGAAGATTGATTTCTCACAAAAAGAGGAGCTTTTAACTCTCTACCTGCTCTTTGGGGGTCAAGCAAATAAAGACTTGTTGCATCTTCTTAACAGATATGGGATAGAGCTTCCTTTTATTCAGACAAAAGGCACACTGGATGCAAACCTGAAACTAGAGATAAATTTAATCAATACAGACGTGGAAGCGATTGGAGACTTTTACGCAAAAGATGCCCAGATAAACTATTTAGACCTTGATATAGATATATTTGACGCACATATTTTTATAAACAACTCTAATGTCAAAGTAGAGAACATGGTTGCAAAATACAGAGATATTGCCGCTTCACATGTAGATTTGGATTTTCAAGCAAAAGAATCAAGCGGAAAACTGACTTTTAGATTCGATAATATAGAGTCAAAAGAGAATAATTTAACACTTGTAAATAGCAAAGAACCGCTAGTCGCTGCCTATGTTATCTCAAAGGAGCAAGACTATTTAAAAATAGATAAATCTACATGGAAATATAAAGAGCAAACTCTGGTTGTAGATGCGACAAAGATACCAGTTGACATAAAAAATCTTACTGCCAAGATTCCTCCAACTAAAGTAGAAGTTCCTGAGCTTGCTTCAACAACTCTCTCTGGAAATATATTTTTTAAACCGCAAAAAGCAAATCTAAATATAAATTTATTGAAATTAGATTATCTTGGCATGGAGTTGTCTCAATCAACACCGACACTCAATCTTGCCTATGAGAATGATAAACTAGCCATCTCATCAAAAGATTCTATAAAATTGACCGTAGATGACAATAAGCTGATTCTTAAAAACATCGCCGTGGACATCACACCTGACTTAATTAGAATAACAGATTTGGCTTTTAATTTTCAAGATATTATAGAATCAAAAATCAGCTCAGAGTATAACCTGAAAGATTCTGTTGGAGTTATAAACCTTCATAATATAGAGTTTACAGATGGCAGTGTGGGTGAAATCTTTAAAAATAACAAAAATATAGAGCTCTTAGTTCAAAATAAAAATAACAAAACTTCCATAAGCTCCAAAGAGTACGATTTAGAGTATCTGCTAAGCGACAATGAGTGGCAATTTAAAATAAATTCTATTGAAAAAATAGCCAAGCACTCAAAAGTTCTAAGTGATTACAACTTAACAAACGGCAGTTTTGAGTTAGAAAAAAGAAAAGATGAAAAAAATGTAAAATTTTTCCTAAACACCGATTATCAATACAAATTTCTCGTAGAAAAAAACAAGCCGATTGAGAGCTATTTTATAAATGGCGAAGTTGATACTAAAACAAAAGATGTACATCTTAAGGTTAATGATGCGGTTGAAGTAGAGATAAAAGATGATATAAAAATCACGGCAAACGATATAGGAATAAACATAGATGAGATTGCAAATTTCTACAGCGACAGAAACAGCACAGATGAAAAAAAAGAAAAAGATGAGACAGATGTCTATATAGATACAAAAAACTGCTATATATATCTGAGTGAGAACAGGCATGTAATCTCTGACACAATCAGTTTTAAATATAAAAATGAAGTTTTATCGGGCGAACTTGCACACAAAAACGGAAGGGCCTTTTTTAATCTAAAAGATAGTAAATTCCATCTTTATGGAGAAAATTTTAATGATGAATTTATGGAAAAATTATTTTTCCTCTCTAAGTTCAAAGGCGGTTCTTTAGAGTTTTATATCAACGGTTTAATCAAGGAGTATGACGGCATGGTTTACGTAAAAGAGACTACCATCCTTGATTATAAAATTTTAAATAATATTCTCGCTTTTGTTAACACCGTTCCATCACTGGTCACATTCTCTCTTCCCGGATACAGTAAAAATGGAGTAGAGGCTAGAAATGCGTATATTAATTTTAAATTTAAGGATGAGACATATCATCTAAGCGATATATACCTTAAATCAAAAGAGATAGAGATTGTGGGGCTTGGGGAAGCTAGCATTGAAAAAAACACGATAGATTTGGATTTAAATTTAAAAACAAGTCTAGGCAGTTCATTTTCAAAAATACCACTTCTGGGACATATCTTAATGGGCAAAGAGAATGTCTCTACTACATTGACGGTAACTGGCGCTCTTAATGATCCTGATGTAAATACACAGATAGCCAAAGATATCGCAGTAGCACCGTTTAACATAATAAAAAGAACGCTTATGTACCCTTTTGAGCTCTTTAAGAGCAAAGAGGATAAGTAACAGTCCTACTCGTTTCTTAGAACTGTTAAAATATCCACTTCGCTTGCTTTTTTTGCAGGGTAAAAAGATGAGACTATAACTATCACAAACGCTCCAAAAACAATAAATATAAAATCTTTAAAGCTTAAATCCAAAGGCAGCGATGCTGTCGGATACACATCTTTTGGCAAATGAACTATATCAAATGTGCTTAATATCCACAAACCGCTCATGCCAAGGACAATACCTGCCAAAATACCGCTTGTACCTATAACAATGCCGAGATATAAAAAAACTTTTTTAATCTCTGCCGGTGTTGCTCCAAGAGATAAAAGAAGCGCTATTTCACTTCTTCTATTCATGACGGTCATTAGAAGTGAAGATATAATATTTATGGCCGCAATCAAGATGATAAGCATCAATACTATAAATAGAGATGCTTTTTCCAACTCAAGGGCTGCAAAAAAGTTTACGTTATCTTCCCACCACCCTTTTAT
This sequence comes from Sulfurimonas sp., assembly GCA_041654255.1. GTDB lineage: Bacteria > Campylobacterota > Campylobacteria > Campylobacterales > Sulfurimonadaceae > Sulfurimonas. The sequence continues at coordinate 104,331 of JBAZDX010000001.1, read as the reverse complement.
AACTACGCTCTCAGGAAGAAACTCTTTTATTTTAACTATATCAACCTGAGGGTTAGAAGAAAAAATATGAATCCCGCTATATTGATTGCTTGGCAGATTTAGCATTGTTTGAAGTGATGAGAGCGTTGTGTAGTTATAAGCTTTATCATAGGCTGAAAGACCTGAATCAAAAACACCCTTTACATTAAATCTTTTAATTTTTGGGGTAACAGACATGCCGCCCGGCTCTACATGTGTAAATATATACATCAGTTTATCGCCGTCCGAGAGAGCAAACTCATCCCTTAGTGTCTTGCCTATCAATACGTCAAACTTGTCAAACTCGTTTTTTTGTATCGCTTCGCCTAAAACGCTGTTTACTTTTGCTTCACTTTCAAAATCAACACCAAATATGTATCCGCCCTCAAGTTTAGAACCGCTTCTAGCCATAATAGCTGATTGAACGTATGGGCTGAAATTTAGTTTTGGAAACTCCGCCTCAAGAGTTAATAATAAATTTTCATCAACAGCTCCATAGAATTTAGGAAGTATCGTTAATGGATAATTCATTATGGTCAGTTTTTTTCTAAATTCGTTGTCAAAGCCGTTCATAAGCGCCATGGCAACCAAAAGAACCATTACGCCAAGTGATATCCCCAAGAATGCCAGCAATGCAGATAGGAAGATAAACGGCTGCTCTTTATCAAATCGCAAAAATCTTTTTACTAAGTATGGGACAATTGATGTTTTCAAGAAGCAAAAATACCTTTTTTTGGACCGCTTTTGCCGCAGCAAAGCTTATACTTCTTGCCGCTTCCGCATGGACAAAGGTCATTTCTAGAGACCTTCTTGGCTGCATCACCCTCTTCACTGTTATAAAGATTAAACTGGATTTCCGCTTCATTAATTTTTCTCTGAATATCCAGCTTCTCTGCAATTCTTTTAGCCTCTTCTTCGGGGTCTTGAACTCTAAATTGAATTATTTGAAGCGTTTTAATTGTGTTAAATTTAATATCTTCCACAAGTTCGGTAAATAGGTTAAAGCTCTCTTTTTTGTACTCAACCAATGGGTCTTTTTGGTTGTATGCTCTAAGTCTTATACCTGTCTTCATGTTATCCATAGCGTATAAGTGCTCTCTCCAAGCGCCATCAAGCTCTTTTAGGTACAACTCTCTCTCTATCTCACTGCATATACCGCTATCCAGCACGCCCATCTTGGCATCGTAAGCTTTTTTAACATTTTCAATTACGGCACTTAGCAGCTCTTCATACTCATAAGCAGAAAAATCAGATGCATTCAGCTCCAAATTAATCTCTTCATGCAGCGTCTTAAACAGTTTTTCTAAATTAAAGTCCTCTTTTGCTCCGCCATTAAAAATGCCTGCATTATTTAATACATGCTCAATATATTCAGCTCTAATCTCATCTACTTTAGATGAAATATCGTACTCTGGGTTGAGCAGCTGATTTCTAAATTTGTAAACTATTTTTCTCTGCTCATTTGCAACATCATCATACTCGACAATCTGTTTTCTGCCCTCATAGTGCATGTTCTCAACTTTTTTCTGAGCTTTTTCAACTGCGCGGGTAACCATCTTAGACTCTATATACTCGCCATCTTCAACGCCAAGTCTCTCCATGATGCTTTTAATCTTGTCGCTTCCGAAAATGCGCAGAAGATTGTCTTCAAGCGAGAGATAAAATTGTGTAGTTCCTGTGTCGCCTTGACGTCCGCTTCTTCCGCGGAGCTGATTGTCAATACGGCGGTTTTCATGTCTCTCTGTTCCTACTATATATAGACCGCCAAGAGCTCTTACTTCATCGTTGACTTTGATGTCAACACCGCGTCCAGCCATATTTGTAGCGATTGTTACGGCGCCTTTAGATCCCGCATTTTTGATAATCTCACCCTCTTGTGCGTGATTTTTAGCATTTAATACGGTGTGGGCTATCTTCTCTTTTTTCAGCACTTCATGCAGTATCTCTGATTTTTCAATAGAAGCTGTTCCTATTAAAACCGGCTGACCTGTTGCTGAGAGTTTTTTTATTGTATTTATTACGGCTTCAAACTTCTCTTTCTCTGTTTTATAGATTAAGTCATTTAAATCTTTTCTTTTAATAGGTATGTTTGTCGGTATAGAGATAACATCAAGAGAGTATATCTGAGCAAATTCAGATGCTTCCGTCTGAGCAGTTCCCGTCATACCCGCCAATTTATCGTACATTCTAAAATAGTTTTGGAATGTGATATCTGCCAAAGTTTGTGTCTCTTCTTTTATATCAACACCCTCTTTTGCTTCAAGTGCTTGGTGCAGACCTTCAGAAAAACGGCGACCTTCGCTTAGGCGTCCAGTAAACTCATCTACGATTACAACTTCACCGTTGTTTACTACATAATCGACATCTTTTTCAAAAAGATAGTTTGCCTTTAAAGCCTGATCAAGAATATGTGAAAGTGAAGCATTTTCAGGGCTATATAGATTTTCAACTTTAAAAAGCTCCTCTGCTTTGGTGATACCGTCTTCAGTGAGAAGAACCGTTCTATCCTTTTCATCGACGCTAAAATGTTCATCTTTTACCAATTGCAGCGCAATAGAGTTTGCATCTTTAAAATCTCTAAGCGTTCTGTTGGTCGGTCCTGAGATAATCAAAGGAGTTCTAGCTTCATCAATTAAAATACTGTCAACTTCATCAACAATAACAAAATTGTGACCCCTCTGAACCATATTGTCACGAGAGTAACTCATGTTGTCTCTTAGGTAATCAAATCCGAACTCGTTATTTGTTCCATAGGTTATATCAGCGCTGTAAACTTCTCTTTTAGCTACAGGGTCATGCATATTTTCTAAAATAACACCTACGCTAAATCCCAAAAATTCATACAGAGGACGCATCTCGTTTCCGTCTCTTGAAGCCAAATAGTCATTTACCGTTACAAGATGTACACCTTTGCCGCTGATTGCATTTAGAACAATCGGCAGGGTTGCCACGAGTGTTTTACCCTCGCCTGTTTTCATCTCGGCAATTTTTCCCTCATGCAGAACAATTCCACCGATTAGCTGAACATCAAAATGTCTCATATTTAGCGTTCTCACGCTTGCTTCTCTTGTTATCGCAAAAGAGTCAACCAAAACATCATCCAAGCTACTTCTGCCCGATACAACACGCTCTTTAATTTCGGCAAATGCCGCCTTGAGTTCATCATCATTTAGAGCTTTATATTTACTCTCTAAACCATTTATATTATTTACAATTTTATTATATCTTTTTAACTCTCGATCATTTGTGGTACCAAATATACGACCTAATAACGCTTGTAGCATCCGCAACCTTATAATAGACAAGTGCGCTTTTTAATACACCCGTCATTGAAATTGTTTTTATTTTATCATACATATAGTAATAATTTGCATAAATTATGGAATGATTTTTAAAAAAAACAATACTATTTAATATGTAAACAATCGCTTAGATACAATTTTGTTCTGATACGATAGTATCAAGCTTTAGTGCCGTAGCCGATTAGCGTTTAAAATCAAATAAGAAGGATAAAAATGAAACACTTTTTTTTAATTATATTAGTAAACATAGGGTTGTTTGCGTCGCTTGAAGAGATAACTTCGTTCGAGGCAGACTTCACACAAAGCGTAACAGATGAAAAAAACAAGACGATAAATTATAGCGGTCATGTTGCTGCTTCAAAGCCGCAAAATGCCAGATGGAGCTATTACAAGCCTGTAAAAAAAGAGGTTTATGTAAACAATTTTGAAGCTACAATAGTTGAACCTGAGATAGAACAGGTAATTGTAAGAAGTATTGAATCAACTTTTAATTTTTTTAAAATGATTAGCAATGCTAAAAAAATTGACGCAAACAAATATTTGGCGCACTACAAAGATTCAAATTTTACAATAGTTAAAAAAGGCGCGCTAATAGAATCAATCTCATATTTGGACGAGTTTGAAAACAGAGTGAAGATAGTTTTTAAAAATCAAAAGCAAAACCAAATCATAAACGAAGCTGTTTTCAAACCTGTCTTCCCTTTAGATTACGATATTATCAGGGATTAAGAGTTGCTGTTTCAACTCTGTTTCGTCCGCCGTTTTTAGCTCTATACAACGCCTGATCAGTTATTTTATATATCTCATCTATTTCCATGTTGCACTCCCTAGGGATAAAAGAGAGCCCTATTGAGATTGAGATGTATTTTGAGACACCGCTTGCGCTGTGCTCAATCTTAAGATCCTCTATACTCTTTCGCATAGAATCTGCCCGCTCAAACGCAACTTTATTGTTGTTTGAATAAAATGATATAGCAAACTCCTCTCCGCCCAATCGATAAACATAATCATTTGCTCGTTTAAAAAATACTTTCATCTCTGAGGATATTGTTTTTAATACTTCGTCACCCTTTTGATGCCCGTAATAATCGTTATACTGTTTAAAATAGTCAATATCTACAATCAATAAAACAAGATTTTTATTTTCCCGCTTTGAAATCTTATGCTCTTTGGTAAAATTTAAATCAAAAAAGCGTCTGTTGTACAACCCAGTCAGAGCATCCGTGATTGAATACTCTTCTATTTTTTTCTTGTCTGTTATATCTTGTAGTATGGCTGAAAATCCTAAGATATTGTTATATCTGTCAACCTGCGGTGTCACGGTAATATCTACCCAGTACTCTTTTTTGCTCTTGTTTAGGTTTTTTATCTCGCCTTTAAATATCTTTCCGCTAAGTATAGTCTCCCACATATTTTTATACAACTCTTTTGGTGTATCTGGATGTGAAACGATAGAGTGTGTTTTTCCTATAATCTCTTTTTTTGAATAGCCTGAAATTTTTGTAAAGGCATCACTTACGTCGGTAATAATCCCTTTTGTATTTGTTTTTGATGTAATTACGTATTTGTCTATCAGCTCTATATATTTTTTGTTGGTATCTAGATATTTTGCATCGCGTAAGAAACCGATAATCATATCTATGAAATATTGAAAATCCTCATTATGCACAATCTCGTTTTTTTTCACAAATCCAAGCTGCAGTATGCCAAAAATTTTATCATAGCTTATAAGCGGAATTGTGCATATATTTGTCGGCTCTATTGTAATAGACTCTATACTGAAGCGTTTTTTCTTCTCATCACTTATATGCGTGTAAATATACTTTTTTTGAACGGCAACCTCCCCAATCAAGCCTTCTCCAAGCTCAACAATAGGCTTCATCTCATTTGTAGCGTATGAAGATGCAAGATAGAGCTTGTTATTCTCCTCATTAAAGAGGTATATTGCCCCTTGAACAATATTGAATTTATTGGCGAAAAAATAGAGTGCGGATGATGATATCTCCTCAATTGTTTTACATTTTTCTAAATCATTTTTTAGTTTTATAATTGATGTCAGATTATTTTTTATCTTTTTTTCACTGCGGGTATAAAGCATATAGCTTCTTACCATTGAAAAAATAGTTACAAATATAAACAAAACAACAAATGCGCCTATAACTATTCCGTATAGTTTGACCTTTTTTAATTCATCTAATTTTTTGTTTAATTTTTGATTTAAAAACTCTGAATTGGTACTGTAGAGCGTAAACATTTTATCAATTACATTTGTAGATATTGTAAAAAACTCCAGCGCATCAATGTCAATTTCAGCAGAAAGAACAGTTTTTTTAACATACTCTTGCATCTTTTTTGTTTCGCCATTGACATTCTCTAGCAAAGACAGCAATCTTGTTTTTTCAACATCGTCATGTATTTCATTTATTGTTTTTAATATCTGATTGGCATGCTCTTCGCATAACAGACAGTTGTTTTGGATTGAATATCTAAGCTCTGCGTCAGTTGAGTTGTCTAAAATAGCCTTTGTTGTTTTAGCTCTGATTTTACCGGTAGTTTCTATTAAATTTGGCAGATGCTTGAGCATAATTTCTATTAAAAAATATTTGTCGCTGTCGGACTCCAGCAGCAGTTTAGATTTAAAGCCAAGATAATACATCTTCTCTTTTAGCTGCTCTATAACGTATGTATATTTTTGGTAAAAAAGAGTTCTGTCGTTTCCTGTAACTTGCAGCAGGTTTTCAATCTCACTAATTATATAGTTGTAATCGCCATCATATAAATCTGGGTAAAGCACGCTGAAATTTTTAATAATTTGTATATCTTTACCGACATCCGCTTTTATGAGCTCTACGCTATTTTTTATACTATTATAATTTGATTCACCGATAGACATCTCATCAAACTGACTGTAGCCTCTTAGCTTTTGTAATTTTAATATAAATTTTTGAATTTTTTGTGCAAACTCAACACCGTCAATTTTATATTTTGTTTTCTCTATCTGTTCATTATAATTAGTTACAAAATTGTTAAACAAAAATAGTGTTCCGCCAATTAAAAGTAGAATTAGTACGGCGAACTTATATATTTTTTGCATTTATCTTAGCCTAATTATTAAATTTTAAACATTTTAGCAAAAAAAAGAAAATTTATATTGCGGTCTTTATTTTATGTGGATTTTAGAGGCAGTGCAGAAAAAATTTCTGCACTGTTTTTTAGAGTTTATAGTTTTTAATAAGATTGAAGTTAAGATATTTGTAAATCTTATCCTCTTTGCCTGCTATTTTCTTAGGAACAATTTCATTATACTCTTTTGGGGTCGGGATACGTCCAAGCATAGCACATACGGCAGCAAGTTCTGCAGAACCTAGATAAACCTGAGCGCCTTTACCTAAACGGTTGTCGAAGTTACGAGTTGATGTTGAGAAAACAACTGCATTGTCGGCAACACGAGCTTGATTACCCATACAAAGAGAACATCCCGGAATCTCAGTTCTTGCACCTGAACCGCCAAATATAGCGTAGTAACCCTCTTCTATAAGTTGTTTTTCATCCATTTTTGTAGGAGGACAAACCCATAAACGAGCAGGAACAGCGCCCTCGCCTTTTAAAACTTCGCCAAGCGCGCGGTAGTGACCGATATTTGTCATACATGAACCGACAAATACTTCATCTATCTTTGTAGGACGCTCGGACGCCAACACTTCACTTAGCGTTGCAACATCATCCGGATCGTTTGGACAAGCCAAAATCGGCTCAGTAATTTTATTTAAATCAATCTCGATTATCGCTGCATACTCTGCATCAGCATCAGGTTTCATAAGTGATGGACTAGCCAACCACTCATTCATCTTGTCAATACGGCGCTGAAGTGTACGCTTATCTTCATATCCTGCAACTATCATCTGCTCTAAAAGAACAACGTTTGATTTTAGATACTCGATTACCGGTTCTTCATTTAAAAGAACCGTACATGCAGCTGCACTTCTCTCAGCCGACGCATCTGAAAGCTCAAACGCCTGCTCAGCTTTAAGGTTTGGCAAGCCCTCAATCTCTAAAATACGACCGTTAAAGATATTTTTCTTATCTTTTTTAGCAACAGTTAAATGCCCCTCTTTGATAGCTTGGTGAGGAATAGCATTAACCAAGTCACGAAGAGTAATACCCGGTTGAAGCTCTCCGCTAAAACGCACAAGAACCGACTCCGGCATAGTTAACGGCATAGAACCTGTAACGGCTGCAAATGCAACTATACCTGAACCGCCTGGGAAAGATATACCGATTGGAAAACGAGTATGGCTATCCGCACCTGTTCCAACAGTATCAGGAAGAACCATTCTGTTTAACCAAGAGTGGATAACGCCATCACCAGGGCGAAGTGCAACACCTGAACGCTTTGAGATAAAATCAGGAAGCGTGTGGTGCATAACTATATCGGAAGGCTTTGGATATGCGGCAGTGTGGCAGAATGACTGCATAACTAAATCAGCCGAGAAACCAAGCGCAGCAAGCTCTACAACTTCGTCTCTTGTCATTGGTCCTGTTGTATCTTGACTTCCTACAGTTGATGTTACAGGCTCAACGTACATGCCTGGGCGTACTCCTGCCATGCCGCAAGCGCGTCCTACCATTTTTTGAGCCAGAGTATAACCTTTGCCTGTATCGGCAGGCTGCTCGGCAGTCAAGAACACATCAGAAACACCCATACCAAGTACACCGCGCGCTTTAGCAGTTAAACCGCGACCAATGATTAACGGGATACGTCCGCCTGCTCTAACTTCATCCGTAATTGTGTTTGGGTTTAGTTTAAATGTAGCTATGCATTTGCCGTCTTTATGAGCTTCACCCTTGTATGGATAAATAGTAACAACGTCACCGCTCTCCATCTGAGAAACATCAAGCTCTAACGGAAGCGCACCTGAATCTTCACATGTAGCAAAGAAAATAGGAGCTATAATCCCACCTAGAACAACACCGCCTGTACGTTTGTTTGGTACACCTGGGATATCATCGCCCATGTGCCACTGAACAGAGTTAACACCTGATTTTCTTGAGCTTCCAGTTCCTACAACGTCACCGACATAAGCAATCGGGTTGCCTTTTTCTTTTAGCTTTTTGATAGTGTTGATTGGGTCATTCATTCTAGCAACTAACATAGAGTTTGCATGAAGAGGAATATCCGAGCGAGTAAATGCCTCAGAAGCAGGTGAAAGGTCATCTGTGTTTGTTTCACCAGGAACTTTAAATACAGTTAGTGTCATTTTTTCACTAAGTGCAGGTTTTGATGTAAACCACTCTGCATTTGCCCATGAGTTTATAACTTCTACCGCCGCCGCATTACCAGCCTTATACAACTCTTCTACATCATTAAACGCATCATATACAAGAAGGGTATGCTTTAATGCCTCTTTAGCTGCAGCAACTACTTCGCTATTTTTTGAAGTAAGCGCGTCAACCATGGGTTTAACATTGTATCCGCCTAGCATCATACCCATAATCTCAACTGCTTTAGCAGGAGCAATTGCGGCTACGCTGATTTTTTCACATGCAACATCATTTAAAAATGCAGCTTTTACATAAGCGGCATCATCAACACCGGGTGAAACTCTATTTGTAAGAAGATCGATATTTTGAGACATATCTCCCTTGCCCGCCTTAATCATCTCAACCAATGCAACAGCTTGTTCAGCATTTAAAGGCAGCGGTGGTACACCAAGTGCCTCTCTCTCTAGCGTATGCGCTTTATAATCTTCTATAAATGCCATTATGATTCCTGTTTTTAAAATTAAAGTGATTATAGCCAAATAAAGAAACACGAAAAACAAAATGTTACCATATGAAACAAAAGCTACCTATTTTGTTTTAAAAGTGTTTATTTTAGTAACATATAGGAAGAGTTATAGCTCATACATTTTTTCCAAAAACAGTGACAATGTTGCTTTTGCGACGTTTTGATCATATAACATTCCTTTATTGCGCGCTATCTCCTGCAGAGCAGGAAAAATACCAAAACCGGGTCTATACGGACGGTGGGACGTCATCGCTTCAACAACATCGGCTACACAAAGGATTCTGGCCTCAATCAAAATATCTTCCCCTTTTAGTCCGTTTGGATATCCGGAACCATCCATCTTTTCATGGTGCTGCAACACAATCTGTGCAACCGACCAAGGAAAATCAATCGTATGGAGAATATCGTAACCTGCTTGAGGATGTGTCTTTATAATGGAAAACTCCGCATCGCTAAGCTTTCCCGGATTTGAGAGAATTTCTGCGGGAATATGGATTTTGCCGATATCGTGAACTGTACCGGCAATACGAACACCCTCAATCTGCTCAGCCGGAAGCCCAATCTCCGATGCGATTGCGGCTGCTAACTTGGAAACTCTTCTCTGATGCCCTGCCGTATATGGGTCGCGCATCTCGACCGTAGCGGCTATAGCAGCAACGGCATGGTCTAAGCTCTTGTCAAGCCTCTCAAGAGTATTTAGGCGCTCAGCGTTCTCACGCAGTTTGCCTATGCCAAAAGCAAGATCGCCGGACATTTCCATCAGCAAATCAATCTCTCCTTCGCCAATGTTGATATGTCCTGGGGAACAGATGCTAACGGCTCCTAAAACTTCTCCTGCATATAATAGCGGGATAGAGAACGACTCGACAACTCCTAACTCTGAATAAATCTGAACAAGAGAGGGCGGTACTTCATCAGGAATATTATGACGGTAGACAGGTTTTTCACTGCGGATGCAGGTTCCAACAGGTGTTTGACCTTGCTCATTATCTTCCCATGTCAACTCTAGCTCTCTAAGTTGACCTATTGTAATCCCATTTGCCGCCAATGGGTAAATAGATTTCTTCGCATCGTTACCCTTAAGTCCGACCCAAGCGACGCGGTAATTTCCATATTCAATCAATGTGTCGCACATTGCCTGCGCAAGTGAGACTTCATCACTGGCTCGAACAAGCGCTTGGTTACAGATAGAAATCATACGATACAAGCGACTAAGCTTTTTAATCCGCTCTTGTGCCTGCGTTATAGCCGTTATATCTGTCAGATCATGAAGGCTAAAACTGTAGTTTCCGGCTTTATCTGCAATACCGACACTGTGGGAAAGAAACACCCTCCCGTCCGGCAGACGAACTTCTTCTTCTTCTTCTGCTGCTGCTGTTACGGCTTCCTCTGCGTGTTTGCCGGCAGCTTTTAGACAAGACTCCAACGGACCGGAGCCTTTTGGAAAAACTTCCCAATACAACTTTCCGATTGCCTCTTCTTCAGTTATGCCTGCATACTTAAGATAGGCTTTGTTGGCAAGCGTAAGACGAAATTCTTTGTCATGAATAAAAATTGGGTCAGGCGCATAATCGAAAATTTTGCGCCACTCAATCTCTTTTATTTTATGCGGCATAATATGAATCCCTCCGTTTTATCACATATTTTTATATTCGATTAAGTATAAAAGCTTTTAGCTTAAAGTATCGGTATATTACAGTTCTCTAAACTTCAACTCTGCCTCAACAATATCTCTATCTTTTCCCATGTAGTTACTTTTTAGCCACAAAAGATATGAGTCTGGGATGTCACAATAGAGCATCCCTTTGTATTTTCCAAACTCAACTCTCTCTCTTTGGCGTATATTTATGACTTTTTCTTCACACGTAGCGTCCAGTGAAGTGCTTTGCAAAAGCGAGATAAATTCGCCAAACCCCAATCTTTTTTGGATTGAAAAGGTATATGTGTTAAAGTCAAGAATGCCTTTTCTCTCACTAACGAAGGCTTCAATGCTCTGTATTTGTGCAACTGAGAGCTGCTCTAGATTTTTAACATGTACGCTAATAGAGTTTGAATACTTGGTGAAAACAAAGTGTGGTTTGCTCATTAGAGGATATCACGAATCCCTTTAGAGTTTGGAGCCGACAAGATTCCCTCATTTTCCAGCTGTTCAATAAGTCTTGCAGATTTGTTGTATCCGATTTGAAGCTTTCTTTGAAGATATGAGATAGATGTTTTTCTATCGCTCAAAATAACGTTTTTTGCTTCATCAAAAAGTGGGTCTAGCTCTTCATATGTATCATTTGACGAGTAGCTGTTTTCGTTTTCTTCAACTAAAAAACTTTTATTATAATTAGGCGCTCTTTGAGACTTAATAAAGTTTACTATCTTCTCTATCTCTTCTTCCGTGCTCCAAGGCGCATGAAGACGAACTAAACCGGTTGAACCGGGAGGAGTAAAAAGCATATCGCCTTTGCCTAAAAGGGACTCTGCACCTTGCTGGTCTAAAATAATTTTACTGTCAATTCTCTGCCCTACTCTGTATGATATACGAGACGGCAGATTTGCTTTAATAAGTCCCGTAACAACATCAACAGAAGGTCTTTGCGTAGCTACAACAAGATGTATCCCCGAAGCTCTTGCCATCTGAGCAAGTCTTGCAATTGAGTGTTCAACATCTTTTCCGCTTGTCATCATCAAGTCGGCAAGCTCATCTATGATTACAACGATGTAAGGCAGATGCTCGCCGCCCTCTTTTTTAACCTTTTCATTATAATTTTCTATATTTTTTGTTCTGTTTTCACTCATAAGCCCATATCTGCGTTCCATCTCAAAAACCATATTGTTAAGTGCAACAATAGCCTGTTTCGGCTTTGTTATAACGGGAGTTAAGAGATGAGGAATGTCATTGTAAATTGAAAATTCAAGCATTTTTGGGTCAATCATAAGAAGTCTTAGCTGGTCTGGGGAGTTTTTATATAAAAGTGAGAGTATCATTGCATTTATGCCGACACTCTTACCGCTTCCCGTCGTTCCTGCTATAAGAAGATGCGGAAGTTTTTTAAGGTCGGTTATAAAAGGCTTGCCAACTATGTCTTTACCTAAAACAATAGTCAGAGGCGAAGATGACTCTTTAAATAACTTGCTATCTAGCAAATCTCTTAAATATATAGTATCTACGGTTGCATTTGGTATCTCAATACCTACAACATCTTTGCCGGGGATTGGAGCTTGAATACGGATGCTCTCCGCGCTCAGAGCCATTGCTAAATCATCTTGGAGGTTTAAAATCCTTGAAACTTTTACATTTGCGGCAGGCTTGAACTCAAAAGTTGAGACAACTGGACCTGCGTAAGTTCTTACTACATCGCCCTCAATTTTAAAGTGAGCCAATTTTTCTATTAAAAATTTTATCTTTCCGTCAAGCTCGCTCTCATCTACGCTGTGAGCTTTATTGTTTGGTTTTTGTAAAAAATCAACAGACGGAAGAGTGAAATTTTTTGGTTTCTCCACCTCTCCTTTTTCTATTGAAGCAAGCAGTTTAGCATTCTCTTCAAGCTCATCAACTACGATTGCATTCTTTTGCTCTTTTATATCGTGAACCAGCTCTAAAATATTGTGTTGATTTATTTTTGGAGAATCTTCTTCTCTTCTAAGATAAGCAGGTTTATCGATTTCGTTCTCTGAAGCCTCGCTTGTCGGCTTCAATGCCGTAGGTGTAATTTTTTTCTCTTTTTGTTTTTCTACATGTATATTTTCAAAATTAACGATACTGTTTTTTATATTAGAATTTTTTTTTGTGCTAGAATCTGTGCTGCTAGCCGTTATTTCTTTAAAATTTTTATATAAGATATCAACCATCTCATGGGCACTTCTGTCAAAGATAATAACCATAGAGACCAGAGTAATAATAAGCCAGAATGTCCAAAGTCCAAACAAACCGATAAACGGAGATAAAAAATCTACAAAACCGGCACCCATCTCTCCTCTAAAATCACCGGCGACAATTATTGCTTGTGCCAATAAAAATGAAAACAGAATTAAAAATGAAGCTACGCCGAGCTCTAGATTTCTAAAATCAAGAGTATTTTTTTTATAAAATAGATAAAGAGGAATCAAAGAAGCAAAAATATACGCATATGAGATGTAGCCAAAATATTTATGATTGTACGTAGCAAAAACAGCGCCATAACTTCCCATTAAAGCTGTGTCGCCAAAAACTGTTGCAAACCCAAGATAGATTAGCAAACCAAAACTTATTATAAATATCGTATCTCTCAAACTACAACTTCCTTCTTCTTTAATAATTAAGAAATTATAGCCAAAACTGTTCCATAAAGACTATGTTTACAGATAGTTGACTAAGCTTAGCTGGGAAACTTTACCGACCGTTGAGAGCATTGCCTGATAGTTCGTATTTAACTGCGCCAGATTTAAAGAAGCCTCCGCCAAATCCGTATCTATAACAGAAGATCTTAGGCTCATTGAGCTTATTTCCAGCAGCTCGGTTTTTTGCAACGAAGTATCCAGCGCATTTGACTGCACCCCGACTTGAGAGTGTTCCTTGTAAACGTGGTCTTGGAGATCATCCATCATGGCAATCGCATTTTCAATACCAACGTTTCTCACATCGCCGGAAGTGCTATCGGGATAAAGCTTATAGTTCTCTACCGAAGTAATTATCTCATCAAGTGTTTTGAAAAAATCTGTTTTTGGGTCACGTACCGTTATTGCATTATTTGTATTGAATGTCATAACAGAAGCATCTGCACCTGCCGTAAAATCACCGCTGTTTGCATCGTATATGGCAAGAGTAGCCTGTGTGTTACCGGTACCAATCTCTTCAAACTGCATCTTACCGTCATAGCTTAAAAATGTTCTTCCCATAAGATCAGAGGTCTCAATCGCCGCATCATACTCAACCGCCGTTCCCGGTGCAGTTGCCGGAAGATTCCCTGTTGTAAGCATATTGGTAACATCCATAAACTGCTTGTACGTCATATCGTCACCGTCTACTGCTGCTCTTGGCGTTTCAACATTATAAATATTATATGTGTTGCCGCCTACGGTAAAGGTCGAACCGGCAGCATTCAGGTCAACTTGTGCACTATAGGCAACTCCATTGATATCAGTGCCCTCAACTATAAAAGATGTGCCGTTAAGCGTGCCGGCAGCTCCTTGTGAAAGATCTGCTACTTCAGAGAGTTTTGTCGAAGCAGTTGCAAATGCATTTGTTTCTCTAATTATCTGCGGGGATGCCGAAGAGAGCGTCGCGCCGTCTTTGCTAAATTCTGTTTTATCGTATATAGTTCCCTCAATAGCATTTGTTACGGCAACACTGTCTGCGGCACTCAAAGAAGATTTTATAAACTCTTTTACATGCAAATTTGGATTTGTAGCGGTAGAAGTGCCAAGCATTATACTGTCAAAGTTTGTCTCACCGGCACCTAAAGCGTCTATATTTGTAACATCGGCCGCAGCTCCACCGCTCAAATCCGTCGCCCCAACCATATGAAAATCTATCTTGCTTGAGCCTTTGATTTTATCTTCTATTACTATTTGACCGTTTTGATTCATGCTTACATTTACGACGTCAACCTCAGGTGTGTTCCCATACAAAGCACCGATTTCGTTTAAAAGATCATCAATCTTCTCATCATCGCTCATTGCAATTTTTTCTTTAAATGATGTGCCGTCACTTCTTGTTCCATTGATATAAAAAAAGTGCTTGTCAACTCCGGCATCAACTACATTGTCACCATCTCCCATCATATCACGGATAGTATCACTGCTTGAGATTAGAGCATGCTCTCCCGTAACGGTCGCATCTGTAAAATCAGGATACTTCGCGCTCAAATTTTCTTGAACAACGTTTGTAGTCACTTCTCTTTTTACCAGCTTATTCTCACCGAGGAAGAGTTCACTGCCGCTTATGTTGTACTGCTGTGAAGTTTTTGAGCCTGTAAATGCTTCTAAATGTCCATCGTTGCCCATATAAGTACCGTCATCAGCTACCGGCCTTACATCAACGGCAGAGCCTGAAAAAAGATATTGACCGTTTATGGAAGTATTTGCCAGATTTTTAAAATGCTCTTCTATTGATCTCAACTCTTGAGATATCGCGTCGAGTGAAGTCTCGTCATTTGTTCCGTTTGCGGCATTTAAAAGGAGTGTTCTCGTACGGTTCATTGATGTTTCAAACTCGTTTAACACTGAATCTGTTTGGTCCGACATTTTAAGAGCGCTCTTTGTACTGCTTTTTACCTGCCCAAGAGTAGATATCTCGTTATCAAGTCTCATTGTTTCAGAAAATGTTCTTACATCATCATAGGCATATTGAATATTTAGTCCGGAAGCTATCTGCTTGTTCACGTCAAAAAGATTTTTGCTAAGCAACGCATTGCCCTCGCCATATATGTTTTTGTAATACATGTTACTCGTAATTCTCACGATACACCTCCGCTTCTTTTGTACGATGTTACCAAAATATTTATATATTAAGCAACATAAGTTCCATATGTAACAATATCGGCTAAAAGTGATTTACTTTTCATTTCACAATCTTTTAAGTTATAAACCACTATTATTTCACTCTTTAAGCCTGCGTGGTGAAATGGTAGACACGGCGGATTCAAAATCCGCTAACGCGAGTTGTGGCGGTTCGAGTCCGCCCGCAGGTACCACACATATTCAAAAACAGTCACACATCCTCATTGCTTTAATATGCTAAAATACAAAAAAATATCTTTTTGGACTACTATTTATGTTTTTAAAAACAGTACTTATTTCTTTGATTTTGCTAAACCTGCACGCTGAGAGTGCACTAGAAGAGGTGTACTACGTCGATACAAAAAATGTTACCCTCTCTAGCATAGTTCCTGACGCTAAAAATGATTTTCAAATAACCACAATTGAGGATGGCAGATATTCACAAAAGATAAAAGCAAAAGATTTTATAAAACTGCTTGAGAAACATGGATATAAAAATTACAGCGCTAAGAGTAATTACATAAACTTTATTTTAAAAAGCACTATCGACACATCTTACATTGAGAAAGAAATAAAAGATTATTATGAAAAAAAGTATGAAAATATAGATATAAAGAACATTTTTATTAAACCAAGGGGGCATCTAACATCCCTGCCTGAGGAGTATATTGTAAATATTAGAAATAACGATTTTTTATCAAGCAAAGGAACTATAAATATTAAAACCAAAGAAAATAAAAAAGTTTTTTTCGACTACTACATAATTGCAAACGTTGATATATACGCAAGCAAAGATATAATTAAAAAAGAGACTCATCTCTCGCCATTAAACTGCATTAAAAAGAGTGTGCAGTTAGACAGTTTCAGAGATAAACCGCTGCAAAATATAGAAACCAAATCTCTTCAGGCAAAACGGCATATTCCAAAAGATATGATTTTGACAATAAGAGACATTGAAGTGCTGGATGTAATTCGAAGAGATTCTATGGTTAATATAATTTTATATCAAGATGGCATTGCAATAACCTTTAGCGCAAAAGCTCTTCAAGATGGCAAAGTAAATGATATAATAAATGTTCAAAATAACAGTGGAAAAATTTTAAAAGCAAGAGTTACAGGCTCTGGCACGGCGGAGATAGAGTGAAAAATCGTAAAATTGTAGTAGCAACAAGCGGTGCAAGCGGGGTAAATCTAGGCGTAAAAATGCTCAAACTGCTTCCAAAAGAGATTGATAAACATTTTATAATGACAAAAAATTCTGAGATTGTTTTAGATAAAGAGATGGGTGTAACCATTCATGACAGCGAGAATATTTCTGCTAGCATCTCATCTGGCTCATTTGGAGTTGATGCGATGATAATTGCGCCTTGCAGCATGAACACTCTTGCAAAGATAGCATGCGGAATCGCCGACAACCTTGTAACAAGATGTGCAAGCGTTATGATAAAAGAACATAAAAAGCTCATTCTAGCGCCGCGTGAGATGCCGTTTTCGGCAATAGCACTTGAGAACATGCATAAACTTGCATCTCTTGGAATTATCATAGCTCCACCGGTTATGGCTTACTACTCAGAGCAGCAGACATTAGATGAGATGGAAAATTTTCTTATCGGCAAGTGGTTTGACCTGCTTGAAATCGAAAACAACCTTTACAAAAGATGGGAACAATGAAAAAAATAGCACTCTATCCTGGGACGTTTGATCCTATTACAAACGGGCATTTTGACATTATAGAGAGAACGTTGGTGCTTTTTGATAAGCTGATTATAGCAGTGGCAATATCAAATGACAAAAAACCGATGTTTACGCTAGATGAGCGGATAAATATGGTAAAAGAAGCAATTGCTGGTCTTGATAATGTCGTAGTTGTCGGCTTTGACAACCTTACAGTTGAACTTGCCCGCACGCATAATGCAACTGTGCTGATTCGCGGTTTGCGTGCTGTGAGCGATTTTGAGTATGAACTCCAGCTTGGATATTTAAATAACTCGTTAGACAATACGATTGAGACAGTTTATCTTATGCCAAAGCTTCAACACGCGTTTATTAGCTCGTCAATTGTAAGAAATCTTCTGAAATTCAATGCAAAAACCGAACATCTTGTTCCAAAAGAGGTTCAAAAAATTATAGGAAATATGAAATCATGTACATTGCGATAGAGGGAATCGATACTGCCGGAAAAAGCACGCAAATAGAGCTATTACGCGCGCATTTTTCGGATGCGATAATTACAAAAGAGCCCGGTGGAACAGAGGCTGGCAAAGAGATAAGAGAGATAGTTTTAAGTGCAAAAACAAAGAGCAAAAAGGCTGAATTTTTGCTCTTTTTAGCCGACCGTGCAGAGCATATGAAAGAGGTGATTGAACCAAATCTGGACAAGATGATAATCTCAGACAGAAGCGTTGTAAGCGGCGTTGCCTATGCTCTGACGCAGAACGAAATAAGCGAAACAGCCATCCTGCACCTAAACAGATTTGCAACAGGCGGCATCTATCCGCAAAAAGTTTTTTTGCTCTATCTAACAAAAGAGGAGCTCTCTTTTAGGCTCTCTCAAAAAAAACTAGACGGTATCGAGCTAAGGGGCGAGGAGTATCTTTTAAAAATCCAAGAAGCGCTGATAACAGCCGCAAAACTCCTAAATGTAGAGCTTATTACAATTGATGCAACAAAAAGCATAGATGAAATAACAAAAGAGATATTAAGCAATATCAGCTATAGTTGATACGTATCAATAGATATTATTCAAAAAAGACTTATTATTCGACATATTTTTCAGCGGGAGAAAAGATGCGATTAAGAAGATATTTCCAAAGAATGAGATCAAAAGATGTAAGACCTGCAAGAAAGTCAATGGTTAAGATACTATGGTCTGTGGTCGGCGCATTCATAGGTATTTATATGATGTCAATTTTCAGCAGCTCATTTTCGACACATGACAGCTTCTTTCTTCTTGGCTCTTTTGGGGCTTCCGCTGTTCTAATCTACGGAGCTCCTGAAGTGGCGTTTTCGCAGCCTAGGAATTTAATAGGCGGGCATGTTCTCTCCGCTTTTATTTCAGTTTTTTTGGTTAAGAGTTTTAGCGGTATATTGGATATAGAGCTGTTATGTGCGCTTAGCGTTTCACTCTCTGTTTTGGCTATGCATTTGACACTTACAATGCATCCTCCGGGTGGAGCCACCGCCCTCATTTATGTTATCGGCAGCGAGCAGATTCAATCTCTTGGCTGGATTTATCCACTAACGCCGATAGCTTTAGGAGCAGTTATGATGCTCGCAGTGGCTCTGATTGTAAACAACATGTCAAACAACACCAAAAGGCATTATCCGCTTTATTGGTATTAGAGCGTTTTATTTTTTTGCATTGACAAGCCAGTAGGCAAATGCCAAAGCAACAATCACTGCACCGATAACAAGCAAATCATTCCCTTTTTCCGAAGAGAGCGAATAAATCAGCACTTTTCTGATGAGTGCGGCCATGGCAAGCATGATAAAAGCACCTATTGCAAAGCCTTTGCCTTGGAGATGGTTTATCTCTTCATGTATGAGTTCTATCGCCGCCCAAAGTACAAGCAAACTTCCCAAAACAGTCAAAATCCCCTTCTCTATACCGATGTTTGAGAAAAAAAGCAGATAAATATCATATACAAAAAGCCCGATGGCAAAAAATGCCACAACCGCCAACGACCCTGCCAGAAAAAAGTTGATGTAGGAGTTAAACTTTTTAAGACCGCTGAGGATGGTTTTTTCAAAACGAGACAAAGAGAGAAATTTGCTAAGCTCCTCTTCTCTGTATGAACTTGTCAGCGTGTCAAGATTCATATCTATGATTTTTTCAGAAGCAACTATTAGTTGAGCTCGTTTTGCTTCATCCTGCTCATTTTCTTGGATATTTTTTATGATAAATGTTCTTACAAAGGTAAAAGCGGAGTTTACATAATGTGTCGGAAGTCCGATGCGTACGTGTATCTCGCCTATTTTGTAAAGATAGGTAAAGTAAGGCAGATCATATTTACCGCAAAAAAGATTGACAAACCATGCCTTTATTTTGCTGCGATGGTAATCAATAATTTGTTGGTTTTTGAGAAACTTTGCAGTTGAGCCAAATCCCCATATATAGTCATAAAATTCGTTGATAAAATCCTCTGCTACTTCGCTCATTTTAGGCTGGAGTGTTTGTAGAAGAAGAGCCTCCTCTTTTGTAAATTTATAGTGTTCTTTGAGACTTTCGTGCTGCTGCATTTGTGCGCCTTCTTTTTAGCTTAAGTTGTCTATTATAACAAAATAAAAGCAAAAAATGGTATCCTTTCAATCTAAAAAAGATACACATTAGAGTAGGAAAACAGATGATTAGCTCCCTTCGAGGCATGAACGATATTTTAAGTGAAGATTATGAGAGATTTACCCACTTTATAAGCACTGCTACACTGGTTGCTCAAAGATACGGTTTTCACTTTATAGAGACTCCCATTTTGGAAGAGACGGCACTTTTTAAACGCTCCGTGGGCGAATCTAGCGATATTGTCGGCAAAGAGATGTATCAGTTTATCGACAAAGGCGAAAACGATGTATGTCTTCGTCCAGAAGGAACAGCAGGCGTTGTGCGTGCTTTTATCCAAAAAAAGCTTGACCGCGCAGGCGGTATCCACCGCTTTTTTTACCATGGTCCTATGTTTCGTTATGAGCGACCGCAAAAAGGGAGACTAAGACAGTTTCATCAGTTTGGCGTTGAGAGTTTTGGGGTTGAGAGTGTGTATGAAGATGTAAGCATGATTATGATGGCAAGTGACATCTTAAAAGAACTTGGGATTGGCTACAGGCTCAAATTAAACTCACTTGGATGCAACGAATGCATGCCATTTTACCGCCAAAAACTGATTGATTTTGTAACGGTTTATAAAGAGCATATTTGTGAGGATTGTACACGCAGAGTGGACACAAACCCTATCCGTGTGCTTGACTGTAAAGAGCAGAAATGTCAGAGCATCTATGCAAATGCGCCAAAACTCATCAACAACCTGTGTCCAAACTGTAATGGTGAGTTTGCTACACTTCAAACACTTCTTACGCAAAGCGGTATCGCTTATGAGATAGATACACACCTAGTGCGCGGACTTGACTACTACTCAAAAACCGCATTTGAGTTTGTAAGTGACGATATAGGGAGTCAAAGTGCAATTGCAGGCGGCGGACGCTATGACAGGCTTGTAGAGTTTCTTGATGGTCGCCCTACTCCGGCCGTTGGTTTTGCTATGGGCATAGAGAGGCTTATGGAGCTGATAGTTATGCCTGAGACAAAGAGGGACGGCTACTATATCGGAGCGATGGATAATAATGCTATTGATATAGCTGTAAAAATAGCGCACAAAAAGAGAAAAACCGATAAAGCGGTGGTAGATTTCAAGACTAAAAATCTAAAAAATCATCTCAAAGCAGCAGATAAAGTCAATGCAAAATTTTGCTGCGTTATCGGCGAAGATGAACTAAATAACGGCACAATATGGGTAAAAGATTTAGAAAGCAAAATAGAGGCAATACTCAAGATTGAGGAGTTTTAATGGAATTTATTCATAGCGTCTGGGAGCTTTTTACTCAGTTTATAGAGTTTTTTGTCTTAATTGGCTTAATTGGCTTAGCAATGCTGTATGTTTACGATAAGTATGTTCAAAGAAATCATGCTCTGTTGATTAATTACCCAATAATTGGAAGATTTAGATACTTTTTCGAAGCATTGAGAGAGCCTTTTAGACAATATTTCGGCGAAGAGACTTTTTATGATTCTAAAGATAAAGTCGACTGGGTTTACAAAGCCGCTAAAGATGTACCTAATTATAAATCATTTTCTATTTCACAGCCAATTTCAGGTTCTAGCTTTATAGTCAAGCATGTTTCCAATGTTTTAAATGACAATGAAGTAAGCAAAGATATGAGCGTAACATTCGGAAAAAACAGAGAGATACCTTTTACTTCACACACGCCTATTATCCGCTCTGCAATGAGTGATGGAGCGCTAAGTCCGGAAGCTATACGCGCTTTTGCTCTGGCTGGAGTTGAATCAACACTAACCATAAATACAGGTGAAGGCTCTTTGACTTCAAATCATCTATATACGCATAAACCCGATTTAAACAACTGTAATTATCTTGAGATTATAAAAAGCACGCCGTTTGCAGAATTTGTTTTCAAAATAGGTGATTTTTTCTTTAACAAAGCTGTTGCAACAAAGTGGTATAGAACTATTTTGCTTCATAATAAAACGCAAAATACCTACATATACGACAAAGCTACGAATACACTTTTCAGAGTAAACTGGAGTGCGCCGCTTGAAGCTTTTCCAAAAGAGATTCCAAGCGATATACCAAATATAGTTTTTCAAATGGGCTCAGGACTCTACGGTATTAGGGATGCAAATGGCAAGTTTGACGAATTAAAATATCAAAAAGTGATGAAATTTTGCCGCATGACTGAGATAAAAATTGCTCAGGGCGCGAAGCAGACGGGCGGCAAGTTGGCGGGAAGCAAGGTTACGGCTGACATTGCTTACTACAGAGGAGTACCAGAGGGTAAAGATGTTTTTTCACCAAACCGTTTTCCTTATGCAGATACAACCTCTCATCTGCTTGATTTTGTTGAGAAATTGCAAAATTTATCAAAGAAGCCTGTTGGTTTTAAGATTGTTGTCTCTGATTCTAATGCCGTTGAAGAGATGGTAAAGGAGATTGCTTCTAGAAAGAGTACCGGCAAAAATACGCCTGACTTTATTACCATAGACAGCGGGGAAGGCGGAAGTGCTACCGCACCTCTTGAACTTATGGAGTCTGTTGGATTAACAACAAATAATGCACTCTACATACTCGACAGCATGCTTAAAAAGTACAATATCCGTGATGATATTAAAATTATAGCCAGCGGTAAAATTTTAACTCCCGATGATGTGATAATCACAATGTGCATGGGGGCTGATGCCGTTGGAATTGCCAGAGGTTTTATGATGAGCGGCGGATGTATTCGCGCACATATGTGCTCAGGTTTTGGTACTCACGTCTGCCCTGTCGGCATGGCAACGCAGGATGAGAAAAAAAGAGCCTCATATCTGGTTGTAAAAAAAGGTCATGAGATTGCCAGTTATCACGCCAACCTCATAAAGGGAATGAAGATGATGATGGCTGTTATGGGCATAGAGCATATAAGCAAACTTAACAAAGCAAAGCTTACATTTAAAGATAAAAACGGTGAAATATATTTCGACATAGATGAATATTTTCAACAAAAATTACATGTATAGGATATTAATATGAAAAATTTCGGTCTAGATATTTGGTCTAATAAAAACTTTATTATTGAAGATGGTCAAATAAAATTAAATTACAAATGCATGCCATCACTTCTTCAGATAGTCGAAGAGATTCGTTCAAACGATGTCAGGGGACCGATTTTACTTAGGTTTCCACACTTAATAAAGAGCCAGATAAGAACTCTTTACAATTATTTTGACAAAGCAATTGAGCAAAA
Organism: Sulfurimonas sp.; assembly: GCA_041654255.1. Taxonomy (GTDB): domain Bacteria; phylum Campylobacterota; class Campylobacteria; order Campylobacterales; family Sulfurimonadaceae; genus Sulfurimonas. The sequence continues at coordinate 81,246 of JBAZDX010000001.1, read as the reverse complement.
CAGCTATCAAGGCTCTTTTCACGCCGTCTTTCCATTAAAAGTAAATCAGTTTCCGCATGCAATTGAAGCTGTAACATCACAAGGTGCACAATACAACTATGGCTTGGAAGCGGGCTCAAAGGCTGAACTTATCTTGGCTATGAGCAAAACTCCAAGCGGAGCAAACATAACCGTAAATGGCTTTAAAGACAAGGAGATGATTACGCTGGGCTTTATAGCGGCTCAAAGCGGTCACAATATAACAATTACTATCGAGGGTTTAGGCGAACTTGAAACTATTATAGATGTTGCCAAAGAGTGCAGCCTGAGCGTTCCAAATATCGGCATCAGAGTAAGGCTTCACAGCGCCGGCAGCGGCATCTGGGCAAAAAGCGGCGGTATGGATGCAAAATTTGGATTAACGTCAACAGAGATTATTGAGGCTATTACGCTCCTAAGAGAAGCAAATCTTCTGGATTATCTAAGCATGATTCACTTTCATATCGGCTCTCAAATGTCTGATATTGCACCGCTTAAAAAAGCTCTTCGTGAAGCAGGAAACATCTACGCAGAACTTAAAAAAATGGGCGCAACAAAGCTAAACAGCATAAATATCGGTGGTGGTTTGGCAGTTGAGTATGACCAGCACACCCACTCTAACTCTCGCAACTACTCTATTGATGAATTTTCAAGCAGCGTTGTTTTCCTTCTTGGCGAGATTATGAATGCAAAAAATGTTACGCATCCCGATATTTTCACGGAATCGGGGAGATTTATCGTAGCTTCTCATGCCGTACTTATCACTCCTGTACTGGAACTTTTTACGCAGGATTTTCAAGAAAAATTGCTTAATTTTAAAAAAACAAACCCGCCTCTTATTGAGGAGCTTATAGAGCTAAACAAACTCTTAAATAACACAAACTGTATTGAGTACCTGCATGATGCTCTTGACCATATGGAATCTGTTTTAACTCTATTTGATTTAGGATATATTGACCTGCAAGACCGCTCAAACGCAGAAATTCTAGTTCACAATATTATAAAAAGAGCACTTTATCTTAAATCTGCAAATCCTACGGATGAGCTTGCACAGCTGCAGGTAAAACTGCAAGAGAGATACCTTATAAACGCTTCGATATTCCAGAGTTTGCCTGATTATTGGGGATTAAATCAGCACTTCCCTGTTATGCCGTTGCACCACCTTAACACGACGCCTCTAAGGGCGGCTTCTCTTTGGGATATCACATGTGATAGCGACGGAGAGATAGGTTTCAATCCTGACAAACCGCTCTATCTGCACGATGTAAATCTTGATGAGGAAGAGTATTTTTTAGGTTTTTTCAATGTCGGTGCTTATCAAGAGACGCTTGGAATGAACCACAACCTATTTACCCACCCAAGTGAATACACTATTATCATAGATGAGTACTCGTATGAGATAAAAAATGCAGTTGAATCAAAAAGCATTTTGGAGATATTAGCATCGCTTGGTTATGATATAGATGAAGTATCAAATAAACTTAAAGGCGATTTGACTAGCTCAAATTTTATTACAGAACAAGAAAAAGATGATACACTTGCAAAATTAGAACTATTTTTACAACAAAATGGTTATTTAAGAACTACTAATTAGGAGCTGTAGATGGGACTTTATGCTGAAATTAAAGAAGACTTTTCAAACGCATATAAAAATGATCCGGCACTAAATTCTAAACTTGATTTTTTATTTAATTATCCTGGGGTTTGGGCTGTTGCTTGGTATAGAATCGCGCACAAACTCTATACATCTAATTTTAAAAGCTTAGCTAGAGTAATAATGGGTTTAACCCAAATTTTAACAAATATAGATATACATCCAGGTGCTAAAATCGGAAAAAGGGTTTTTATCGATCATGGTACCGGAGTTGTTATCGGACAAACGGCTGTCGTAGAAGATGATGTTTTGATATATCAGGGCGTAACGCTTGGCGGAGTATCTTTAACAAATGGCAAAAGACATCCAACCGTAAAAAAAGGTGCCGTACTTGGTGCCGGAGCAAAGATTTTAGGAAATATCACTATTGGAAAATACGCCAAAATAGGTGCAAACTCAGTTGTAGTAAAAGAGGTTCCGGACAATGCAACGGCAATCGGTATTCCTGCGCATGTTATTGAAAAAGGGAGATGCAAAGAACCTCTTATGCACAATATGCTTCCTGATATAAACAAAGAGATGTTTGAGTATATGCTTAAGCGTGTAGCAGTTTTGGAGCATATTCTCGTTGAGGACAACAAACAGTTGCTTGAACAAGATTTGCACTTGGAAAAAATTTATGAATCATTCATTAAGGCAATGAAAAATTAAAATTTTTTTAGTATAATTCGCGCAATATTTTTATAAAGGGTTAACATGCTAACAGATCGCGTAAATACACTATCTGAATCAATTACTATTGCCATTGCAACGCTTGCCGGCGAACTAAAAGCACAAGGCAAAGATATTCTTAGCTTCTCAGCTGGCGAGCCTGACTTTGACACTCCTCAAGTAATTAAAGATGCTGCTATAGCTGCAATAAACGAAGGTTTTACAAAATACACCCCTGTTGATGGCATCCCTGCCCTAAAAGCTGCTATAGCAAACAAACTAAAAAGAGACAACGGATTAACTTACGCTCCTAATCAGATTATTACAAATAACGGCGCAAAGCACTCTCTGTTTAATCTTTTTGCTGCAACAATACAAAAAGGCGATGAAGTTATCATCCCTGCTCCTTACTGGGTTACATATCCTGAACTTGTTCTTTACTACGGTGGAACGGTTGTTGAGATTGAGACAAATGATGAGAGCTCATTTAAAATCACGCCTGAGCAGTTGAAAAATGCTCTTACTCCAAAAACAAAGATGATAGTACTTACTAGCCCATCAAACCCGACCGGTTCTGTTTACTCAAAAGCGGAATTAACAGCTCTTGGCAAAGTTCTAGAAGGAACCGATGTTATCGTTGCAAGCGATGAGATGTATGAGAAGCTTATCTACGACGGTGAGTTTACATCTGCTGCTGCCGTAAGTGATGATATGTACAAAAGAACTATCACTATCAACGGTCTTAGCAAATCTGTTGCAATGACCGGCTGGAGATTTGGTTATATGGCGGCTCACAATACCGAGATTATCCAAGCAACCAAAAAACTTCAAAGCCAAAGCACTTCAAACATTAACTCTATCACTCAAAAAGCTGCAATTGTAGGTTTAAACGGCGATGCGGATACAGATATAGAGAGAATGAGAGTTGCTTTTAAAGAGCGTCGTGATGAGGCTGTAAAGCTTATCAATGCAGTTGATGGTCTTAGCGTTTACAAGCCTGACGGTGCTTTTTACCTCTTTATAAATATCAAAAAAGTATCTAACGACTCTATGAAGTTTTGTAAGGAACTTTTGGAGAAAAAAGGTGTTGCCTTGGTTCCGGGGGTCGGTTTTGGAAGCGAAGGTTATACAAGATTTAGCTTTGCGACCGACATAGAGAGCATCCGTGAGGGCATTAAAAGAATTGAAGAGTTTGTAAAAGAGCTAAAAGCTAAACAGTAGATCATTTTGACTTCCATGTGCCACGGTGCATGGAAGTCAAAAAATTTAAAAATCATTTCTCTGTATTTTCTTCCGGCATCCCTAGAAAAAACCCTTGAGATTTGCTTACATTAAGCTCTTTAACTTTTAGAAAAACCGCTTCATTATAAACAAATTCAGCCACAGTCAATATGTTTAATCTATTTGCAAAATCTACTATTGTTTCAACAACAACCTGTGCATTTGCATCATTGTCAAGATTTTTTATTAGGGTGCCGTCTATTTTTATATAATCAATATCTAGCTTAAGAAGATGTTCAAAATTTGAGTATCCGCTTCCAAAATCATCTATTGCAATTCTGCAGCCAAGCTTCTTCATCTCGCTTATGAAAAGTGAAACCTCTTCATAGTTTTCTATTCCCTCTGATTCTAAAATCTCAAAAATAATTTTATTGGCAACATTGTGTTCTTTGATTTTTTGCTTAATATGTTCAACCATATCTTTATTTAGCATATCTTCAACCGATAGATTAACCGAAAAATCATAATCAATATGTTCAAAATGTTGACAACTCTTTTCAATCATAATTTTTGTTAGTTCGCTATAGAGTCTGCTTTTTTTAGCAATTGTTAAAAACAAATAGGGGCTAACAACATTTCCGTTGCTCTCTACTAAACGTATTAGACACTCATAGCTGGCAATTTTGTCTGATTTGTTGTCAAAAATAGGCTGAAAATATGGAACAATCATATCCTGTTCAATGGCTTTTTTAAGCTTTTTAACCCATTCCATATTATCTTTATATTGCTCTTCTATATTTAGCTTTTCATCATAAAGTAAAAAAGATTTTCGTTCTCTTTTTGCTGATTTTAGAGCTATGTCAGCTTTCTCCAGTGCTCTATCTATCTGGTATGCACCGCCTATGGTTACCCTTATGCTTATCTCATTTTTTTTATAAAGAAAAATCATTTTTTCTACATCATTAATCAATTTTTCAGCAATCTTTACAAAACCTTCTAGCGATGGTTTCTGTACAAACAGCAGAGCAAACTCATCACCGGAAAGCCGTTTTAACCTAATATATTGCTTCTCTTTAAACATATTTTTAAGTCTGTTTGAAAACTTTTTTAAAATACTATCTCCTGCAACATGTCCATAAAAGTCGTTTATCTCTTTAAAATCATCTATATTGATAATAAGCAGAGCTCCATCTTTTGTATCTACAATGTCATTAAACATGCTAAATCTGTTTGGCAGTCCGGTTAAAGTGTCTATGTAGAGCTGCTCGCGAAGTTCTAGTGTCTTCTCGTTGACCTTCTCTTCAAGGTAATTATTTATATTTTTCTGTTTTTTTGAATATTGCGATATTTTTTGCTGCATACTGTTTAGCGCATTTGAAATTAACCCGATTTCATTATTTTGTGATGAAAAAGGAAAATCTATCTCTTTGTCGGGTGAGTAGTACTTCAGAGACCTTGCAATTTTCCTAAGAGGAGAGAGCAATTTTTTTACATATAAACCAAACAGTATAAATAGTACAACAAGGGCAAAAAGCAGAAGAAATGTAAGGTTTATATATTTATTTACTAATTCTATATAGCCCTTGTTGGAATAAACAAGAACCAATGTACCAATCTTTTTTGTAGAATTGGGCTGATTAACAGTTTTTTCTACAACAAAGGATTCTTGAATACCTTTTTGGTACTCTTTAGACTCCATTTCGTTAATTATTTTATTTTTACTGTCTAGGATTTTTACAGATAATATGTAGGGATTTTCCATAAGCTGTTGTGAGAGCTGGGCTATATTCTCAGGCACATCAAGATAGATATTAAGAGCAAACAACGGTTCTATTGTTCTTGCAATCAAATCAGCTTTTTCAAGCTCAACATTATAAAAAGCCTCTTTGGTTATTTTTTTTGAAACACTAAAAATGATAAGAGTTATAAGCAGAGAGACTACACCGATAGATATCACTATTTTTGTAGAAAGAGAATTAATAATTTTATTTTTTATATACAAGAGTCAACCTTTCCATCCATTTTAAACGCTGGTCTGTAAAGTATATTTTATCACACTTACGATGCTATTGCTTCGCTTATTGGTATTTATAAGCGACATTTATAGCTAGCTATTGTCTTTATCGATAAATTTTACCATTCGCAGGAGTGAATCAACAAAATTTATTTTTTGAATATACAAATTTTCTTTGTTCATATACAAAACAGTTGATTTCTCCAGTACTAACGAAAATAATAATCCGGTTTTTAAATTTTTAACATCGTAGGAAAACGCAACAATTCCCTTCTCTTTGGCAAAATCAGCAACTTTTTTAATATCTTTATCTGAGTTAAGCGCATAAATTACCGATGCATGAGTACTGCTTGATAAATCAGAAAACTCTACCAGATTAATTTTATACATGTACTTATCAAAATGCCCTTTATAGTTTGTATCTATAAATTCACTTATGTCTTTAGCCGTAGAGCAATCACTTTTGTCATAAACAATTGTATAAACTATTTTGCCATCTACAAGCTTCTCATCAATCTTTTTATCAAGAAGCAAGATTTTAGGAAATATTGAAGCTTGAGCTTTTAGTAATAAATCATCATAACTGTATCCGTAGGCAAAAGTTGCAAAAATGAGAAAAAATAAAATCGTTTTTTTCACTTAAAACTCTTTTTTTAGCGTTACTAAAAATGTTCTGCCTTCCTGCTCATAATCCTCTATATAGGTATTTGGCGGGGACGGGTATGTAATATTGGTGTTAAATATATTTTTTATACTAAGTGTTGCACTGTAGTTGTATTTTGGGTCTTTGTAGTAGAGTGAAGAATCAACCGTAGAGTATGCTTTTACTTTCTCACGCGTATCTCCAAAAACTCTATCTTTTGCGCCGACATACTTAACAACGCCGCTAAGTGACAAGTCACTGCCCAGATTGTAAACATAGTACCCTTTGGCTAGGTGATGTGCTACATTTGGAATTGATTCGCTTCTGCCCTCATCCTGTGTATAAGATTTACCATCTACATAAGAGTAATTTAGATATAACTCATCAACAGATGAGATATTTCCTTTGTACTCAAGCTCAAAACCGTAAATATCAGTATCTACGACATTCCTGTACTCTGGATCAATAGATGAGTTGTGTATTTGGTCTTTATTTAGCAGGTAAAAAAGGTTAGTTTGCAGGTATGTGTCGGCTGAAAATTTCTTAATATATGCAACTTCAAAGGCATCTACTATTTCAGGATTTAAATCGGTACTCCCTACCCTTGCACTATTGTTCATCGTAAACATCTCTTGCCATAAAGCATTTCTGTGTGAACGGCTATACATAGTTTTAAAAATATTTTCTTCATCCCTCTGGTACACCATTGATACTCTAGGCTCAAAACCTGCATCTTTATAAGATGTCTGCTCGTAGTTAAAGCCGTAAATAAAGCTTATATCATCTCTGAATTGAAACTCATCCTGCAGTGAGAATATAAAGGTATTACGTTTGGCATCTTTATCAAAAAACGGCAAGGTGTCCGTATAATCAACAAGTTCTACATCACCAGTGGCTCTGTTTGAGAGTTTTGATATCATATCTATGGTCTCTTCTTTTATAAGACGATAACCCGCGGTAATGAGGTGGTTATCAATTGCACTGTATTTAAGATAAGATGATTGGTAGAGTGTTTGCTGTGCAGCAAAATGTTCTCCATATATTCCGTCTTGAAATATAACATTGCTAATATTTAAATCATCGGGAGCCAACTTTGAGTATGAGTCAAACGCATCATATTTTACACCCGCATTTATATTAACTTCATAATCGCCAATCTCCTTGGCATATCCCAAATCAAGATAATAGCTTGGCAGTTTCAATCTGTCGCTCTCTTGCGGCAGTGCCAGATTTATACCATATGCGCTTCCTTGCGTATGTTCTAACATTCGCGCTTTTAGAGAAAAATCTTTATACTCAACGCTTGCTCCAAGCGAGTACTCTTTGAGCCACAGAGGCGCATCTCCGGATCTTGATAGTGCTATGTTATTTGCACCCAACACCCCCTGAGAGAGACCATCAGGTCCTGAGGGCAGTTTTTTATCATCTTCTTGGTAGTAAAAATCTATAAAAACCTTTAAATCATCTGTTTTGTAGGTTTTAAAAAATCCGCCCATTTTATAGTCATGCGAGCCATATTTAAATACCAGTTTATCACTAGCTTCAAATCCTTTAAAATCCTCTGCGTATGTTATGACATTGATGGAGCCTGCATAAGCGTTAAAACCGTCATTTTTACTTCCTGGACCTCGTACCACCTCTATGCGCTTGATCATCTCAATAGGAAAGGAGAGGTATTCTGAGTAGGCATCAAAGAATAGATTATTGACGGATATGCCGTCTATAAATAGTTTTGATTGACCGTATGCAACAGAATTTGAGCCTCTAAATATTGGTGTTTGGTTGTTAAAATTATCAGTTGCCATATCAACACCCGGAACCAAAAGCAACGCCTCTTTTAGATTTGATACACCAATCTTCTCAAGTTCACTTCCTTGAAATACAGATATTATATATGGCTGATAAAGCTCATTTTGCTTTGTGGCGGTTGCTACTTTATTGAACTGTTCCATTTCGCTAGAAATTGACTCAATCAAATTATCCGTCTGAGCATTTAAGTTTGCTAAAAGTAAAAATAGAACAAAAACAAATCTTCTTGAGTTGTGCAAAATTTTATACCCCATGCTCTCTCTCCCATAACTCGATGATTTGAGGATTGTCTGCTCCTAACTGCTTCGTATATAAAACAGACGGATAGCGAAAACCAAAAGAGCCATGCTCTTGTTTTTCGCCTATTATTGCATAGTTCATCTTATAGATTCTAAGAAGTCTCAAAAAACTCTCTTCAAGTGAACCGTAAGTATACTCAATGCCCAGTTTCATCATTTTTAAATACATAAATTTCTTGACCTCTTCTATCACTTTTTTTGTCGTCTGAATATTTCTATATTTTGCATCTACAAAGATTCTTGACATTTCGCCGAGCTTCTCTCTCTCAAACATGCTGTTGTCAAATGTCATACTGTTTTCTGTAGGGTATCCAAGCGGTGAATTGTATATCAGCCTTACCGTTGCACAAACTTCACCATCATTGTCTATTGCCGCAAAATGGACTGAATAAGTGTCATACTTGTCAAACTCTTTCTCATCTAAAAAGTTTGAGGCTTCTATATACTCAGGGTAGATTTCCAAAAGAATTTTGTAACGAAACGCAAACACTCTCTCAAGCAAGTCACTATTTTCAACCTCTAAAAAAGTAAAATTCAAACTATCCCCTTGTAGATATATAATTATAAAATTTTTTATATTAGTATCCTACATAATAATTTCAAAAAGTTTTATTAAACATTACTTAAAATTTAAAATTACAAAGATTTTATTTAAATTGTTAAAGTTTGTTACGGAATATTGATGTCAAAATCTTTAACATATATAATACTAACTCCCTGCCCCGTCTCTTTTATGTCCACATCTATTCTTACCGACCTGCTCAAGCTATACTGCAGTATCAAACTGGAAATCTCATCATTTTTATAAACAATACGGATTTTTTTGTTAAACCGCGTACCTATTTCGTACCCTAACGTACCCTCTTTGTTTGTTAAAATATTTAAGGTGTCAATTTTTACACCCGTTGTTTCGTTGAGTACTTTTTTCAGACCTGTTCCAAGCAAGATAGTGTTCAGGGATGTTTTTGATGTGTCGGAAGTCGCATTAAAAACAGAGGATGCGCTGCCGTCAAAAAGTATATATGAGAGTATGTCGTTTTGGCTCATAGCAGGCTTTGAGGAGAGAATAATAACCGGTGAATTGAGTCTATTTGTTATATAAACCTCAATTTTTATGTCATCAATTGTATAAAAATGCAGATTCAGGTTTAAGTGTGGGTTTATCTCTTTGCCGCCGTTAAAATAAACTTCACTCTCTTCAAGCTCAAACTTTTTATCTCTGATGTTTACCTCACCGTTTTTTATACTTAAAAGACCGAATATTTGAAGATACGAACCCATTTCTTGGTAAAGTATTAAATCCGGAACAAAGGTGGCTGATATATCTTTCGCCTTATACGCGATGGGTTTTATTGATGTTACATGTATGTTTATCTCTCTATTTTTTTGCCCCTCTTGCTCTTTTAGGTCTTGAATTATTATAATATCTTCATCAGTAATCGTATAATCTTTTTTTGGCTCATACGTAACCAAGCCGTCTAAAATTTTCAGCTCACCGTCAACATGCTGTTTTCCGTCAGCCTCAATACTTGCTTTTAAATCCACTTTAAAAGTTACATTTGCATCTTTTGACTTATAATGAAAATTATTGCTTTTAATCGAAAAATCAGCACTCATATCTGCTGTTTTAACCAAACCTTTTAGAAGTACGTTGTCATATATCCAAAACTCCTTAAACTCAATATTTGAATCGGAATTAAGCACAATCTTGGACGCTCTGTCTGAGTAGATTCTGCGCTCTGGTACACCTAGATTATATTTTTTCAGCGTTATCTCGCTATTTTTGTAAAAAAATTCAAACGAGTTGTCCAAACCTGAAAACACTCTATTTGAGTCAAGCCTCAGAGTGTATGTCGGTATCTCAACTTTTGAATACACCTCTAAAGTGTCTTTAAAAGTCATATCTGTTTTTGCGGCTATTTTCGCATCAAAAAAAGCATTTAATGGTTTCACATCAACCTCTTTGAGAAATGCATTTACTGAAGCTATCTTTGTCGCTACTCTGGCTGTTTTGTTCTCTATATCCGAATCAAACTCAAAATGGGCAGAGCCTAAACCTGCAGAACCTTTTACTTTTGCTTCATCGCCTGATAAAACCAAAGATAATATGTCAGAATTTAGAGATAAAAGAACGTTCTTATTTTTTTCATAGGCATAAATATCGAGCTTGGAGAATCTTTTGAGATTGTAGTCTTTATATTTTAAAAACTCACTCTTTGGATAGACTTTTGCCTGTAAAAAAGTCTCGTCGGCATCTTTTAAAATCTCTGCATCAAACTTTGCATAGATGGTATCTCCGCCCAGCGAAAAGTTTTTAAAATCCTGAGTTAGAAGATTTAGAGATATATCTTTTGCACTAAAGAGAGCTTTTGCAACGTTGTTCTCATAATCAATTTTTATGGCAAACTCATCAAATGGAAGTTTGTTTTTCTCGTTTATAATCTCTGCTTTTATATCTGAGGTTACTTTATCATTTTTCTCAACAAGAGCGCTCTGGGTAACAACTGCCTCGTACTCTTCATATTTGGCTTTATAGTTTGTTTTGAGCGTGAAATTTTCTTTACCTATGCTATATGAAAAATGAAGCTTAACATCTTCTAGTACAAGCTTTGGCACATCATTGAAAAGGATACTTTTTAGATCTGTTTTTAGCTTGATCTCTTTAGAGTTTATATCCACGTCAACCGCCAATCTCTGCGGTAAATAAGTTAAAAAGCCTACATACTCGCCAAGGGTCTCATCTGAAACCAAGACGGAAGATTTTGCCTTTAGTTCATTTGCCTTAACCTCTCCTCTTAGCTCTAAATCGCCGTATTTTGAGTTTAATTTTAAATATATTTTCTCAACGTCAACAACATCTCTATAGCTGAGGTTTGAGCCGCTAAAGTCAAAATTGGCTCTCTGGCTCTTGTAAACCAATATCGCATCCCTCAGCCCAATATCTGATATATTAAATGCAATGTTTGATGATGTCTCCGAATCCAAGAGCTTATCCAAATCTATAAAAACTCCCTCAGCGTTTAGTGAAGCAATCCTCGGAGTAGGCTTTATAAGTGATAGAAGGCTATATTTGATACTAAGTTTTTTTGCTCTGATGCTCTCTTTATATCTAAAATCTTCAATCTCAACACCGTTAAACAAGGTACCCTCAAGTGATGAGTACTCAACAGAGAGCTCTTTTAAATATTTTTTTGCCAAAAAAGGGGCAACATCTTTTTGAAAAAATATAAAAACCAATGCTAAAGCCATTAGCAAAATAAATATTGTGCTAAGCTGAAGAACAAAGTATATTTTTTTTATCAAAACAGCTCTCCGATATGGAAGTGCACGGCATACTGTTTCGTAGGATTCTCAACATCAAAGCCAAAATCAATTGCGATTGGACCAATCGGCGTCATGTAACGAAGTCCGAATCCTGCACTATGATACCCATGACCATAATCAGGAGTATTGCTATCCCCAATGTAAGTGTTATCACTAAAAACAGCGCCTCTAAAATCACCGTAAATCTTAAATCTCAGCTCGGCTGTGAGTTCTAAAACAGAGTTAAAGCCTATCGGGTCGCCAAGAGTGTTTGTGGTGCCCAACTCTCTATAACCGTATCCCCGATTGCTGTACATTCCTCCCGCAAAAAAACGATACGATGTCGGAATGTCGCCATCAAGAAGCTTTAAAACTCCATAGGTTCCCTTAATGGCAACAATACTCTTCTCTAAACTATGAATATATCCGCCGCTTGCTTTTAGTTTATAGTAAGTTGCATCTGAGAGTTCGCTCTTTAGTGAGCCGATAGCCTCGCCGTTTATAAAATAGCCTTGCGTTGGATCTAAAATCTTATCCCTTGCATCATAGTTGTACTCTAATTTTGGAGATGTTACAAAAAGATGAGTTGTGGGAAATAGTGTCTCATCGCTGCTGTCGTAGGTATTTATTTTATCAAAAACAATGCTCTCTTTAAAAATATGGTTAGATTTTTTTTGCTTTAAATAGATGCTGGAAAAAAACTTATACTCTTTAAAACCCTCAAATATTTCATTTTCATAACCTGTTTCAAAGCCGGTAAAGTTTTTGTTCGTTAGCGGCATATCGAAATTTAATTTTACATTTTGCTTTATCTGCGCAATTCTTGTTTTTAAGCTTAATGTTTTTAAATTTCCTAAAAAATTTCTATCCATAATGCCCATTGAAACCATAGCGCCCTCATCACTGCTTGCGCCTACACCAAACTCAAATCTTAGCGGTTTCTCGTTTTGAATTACATCTACACTGACATCGGCAATATTCTCTTTGACAATATTCGTATCTATAAGGGCTTTAGAAATCCCCTCGTAAGAGTAGAGCTCCTCGTAACTTTCATTTATTTTGTTTACAGAAAAAGGCTCATTCTCCTCTATGTATAAAATTGATTTTATAACCTCTTCATCTATATCTTTGGGCGGATTTACGTTCACTTTACCAAAATAACACTTTTTATTTTTAACAGATTCATATTTTAAGTAGGCTTCGTTTAACTCTCTGTCAACCCACGCTTTAGTATCAATAGTGGCGTTACAAAAACCGCTCTTTGCATAAAGAACTCTTATCTCATTTTTACTTTGGGTAAATTTTGTTGCATCAAAAATATCCCCGACTTTAAAAGGTATATTTTGGCTTAAATCCATATCCGAAATATTTGATATATTTTTGATAATTATCGGGGATTTTTCTTCTATTTTTATGGTGATGGATTTATCGTTTTTGAAATAGATTACATCTGTATGGAAGAAGCCTTTTGTTTTATAATAGTCTTTGATTGTTTGCGCGGTTAAATCGATTGTTTCAGGTTCTATGGAGGGATTTTTTGTATAAAATTCATAAAATGAGGGTTCATACAAGTCAAGTGAGCTGTAAAGCTCACTGGAGGTTACTTTAACATTGCCCTCAAACAGAAGCTCTAGTTTATCTGCATAAAGAAGCGTTGAAAACAAAAGAAAGATTAAAAACTTTTTTTTCAAGTAAACCCCGATTTTTAAAAGCTGCTATGCTAACTCTTTTTTTTGTTTTATGCAATTACTCTCAGCTATTGTTTTATTAGTCTAGCTATTTTACCCTGAAGTTTTAGCCATAATTTGTGTTCCATCAGCGGAAATCCTGCAAATGTCATTCCGCTTTGATTGATGCTTTTCGTTACCCCACTTCTTGCAGCCATGGTCGTAAAAGGAGCGATGCTAAGATGTCCTGCCGTAGCGCTCTGTCCGCCCATTACAACATTTCTTCCCATCGTAGTTGAGCCTGATATACCCGCTTGAGCAACAAGAACCGAGTGCTCGCCTATGATGCAGTTATGTCCGACTTGAACAAGATTGTCTATTCTGACACCATATTTTATAAGAGTAGTTCCAAAAACTGCCCTGTCTATGGCGGTTGAGCTTCCAACCTCTACGTTATCCTCTACTACAACATTGCCGTTTTGGTATATTTTTCGATGCTCACCCAACTTGTTCGTCGCAAAACCAAAACCGTCACTTCCGATTGTCGTGTTTGCATGTATTATGCAATCGCTTCCGACTTTGCAATCTCTATAAATAGTCACGCTTGGATATATTATAGTGTTATCGCCTACTACTGCATTTGCACCGATATAAACATGTGCCATAATAGTGCAGTTTTTGCCGATTACAGCACCTTTTGCAATCTCCGCTTTTGGCGAAACAGTGCTGCCCTCGCCTATTACTGGGTCTGGGAGTGTGTCATCTTCGATTACGGGAGCAAAATATTTTGAGAGCGTTGCCATCTCCCAGTATGGGCTCTCAACAACTAAAGCGACACAACCCTTGGGAACAAACTCTTTTGTCTGTTTATCGACTATTATCGCACCTGCGTTAGAGCTCTCTATCTCTTTTATATATTTTGAGTTCGCTACAAAGGATATTTCACTCTTTGAGGCATCCCTTAAGGTATTCATCTTGGTTATATTAAAGCTGATACCGTCAAAATCACTATTTATTATTTTTGATATTTCTTTTAAATCCATAATTTAACTCCTAGTCGTTTAGCTTCCCAATTTTTGCTTGAACTCTTTTCCAATCTCTGTGGTTCATAAGCGGAAATCCGCTGTAAACTCCGCCGCTCTGGGCTATGCTTTTTGTAACACCGCTTCTAGCGGTAAAGGTAGAAAAAGGAGCAATGCTCAGATGGTCGCTAAAAGCGCTCTGCCCGCTTACAACACAGTTACGCCCAAGTTTTGTAGAGCCGCCGACCCCAGTTTGTGCAACAAATATACAATACTCGCCAACATCGCAGTTATGCGCAATGTGTATAAAGTTGTCCAGTTTTGTCCCTTTTCTGATTATGGTAGAGTTAAAAACTGCCTTATCTATCGCGCAGTTGGCACCAATCTCAACATCGTCTTCTATGATAACATTTCCGTTTTGATAAATTTTGACATGTTCTCCTGTTTTTGTGTGAGAAAAGCCAAACCCGTCAGCTCCGATAACCGTTCCAGCGTGAATAATACACTCTTTGCCAATCAGACAATCCCTATAAACAGTCACATTTGGGTAGATGATAGTGTCGTCGCCTATCTGCACATTTGTACCGATGTAAGCACCCGCCATGATAGTTACGTTTGAGCCTATTACCGCACCGTTTTCAACTTTTGCCATATTGTCTATGTAGCTGTTGGAGCCTATTTTTGGCGATGTAAGTCCAGCTTCTATGGGTCTTTTGCTAAAAAGTTTTGTTATTTGTGCCATTGATATTGAGACGTCTTCACAGATAATATACGAAGAGTCCTTAGGAAGATGCTCTATTAAAGTATTTGTTATTAAAAAAGCTTTTGCCTTAGATAGGGAGAGCTCTGAAGAGTATTTTTTATGAATACCAAACGATAATTGTGAAGGCGAAGAGAGATTTAACTCATTCATAGAGTCAATCTCTAAATCCTCGCCAATAAATGTAAGTTTAAGATGTGATGCTACACTGCTAAAGAGCATACTTTATCTCTCTAGTGCAACGGCACCACTTCTTACAATCTCTTTTGGATTGTATTTATTTATAATTTTTAAAAAGTTATCAATTCTTTTTGGCTCGTCTGCAACCATAGCGATGATAACATTGTCTCCAACATTTGCAATCTTGCCGTTATATGCGGCACATAGAGTTGCTATATCGGTAATGTTTTCAGATATTGGAAATTTAATCAAAGCCATCTCTTTTTCTACCAAATCAGCATGCTCATACACCTTTAAAACCGGTATAAGCTTATGAAGCTGTTTTGTAATCTGCTCTATAACTCTTATTGAGCCAGACGTTACGATGGTAAGCCTTGAGTATCTGCTATCTGGAATAGGAGCAACAGTAAGTGATGTGATGTTATACCCACGACCTGAAAAAAGGTCGGTAATACGGGATAGCACACTTGCTTCGTTTACCACTATAACGGAGATAACTCTTCTTGCGTTTTCATCTTGCATTATTTTTTCTCCTTCTTCTCTAGCAACATCATGTTAAACAGTGAACCGCCTGATGGAACCATCGGCATAACATTCTCCAATCTCTCTATAATAACCTCTATAAATGCAACGATATTCTTCTCTACTGCATCTTTTAGCGCGGCGTCAAACTCCTCTTTGGTGTTGACTCTGTAACCGATACCGCCAAAGGCTTCTGCAAGTTTTACAAAATCAGGTTGAACGCTCAAATCGGTCTCGCTGTGTCTTTTGTCATAAAAAAGTGTCTGCCACTGACGAACCATTCCAAGGTAGTTATTGTTCAAAATAATGTTAATTACAGGCAGTTTTCTCTCGACCGCAGTCATCAGCTCTTGACAATTCATAAGGATAGAACCGTCTCCCGTAAAATTTATACTTATCTTCTGTGGGGAGGCTGCCTTTACACCGATTGCCGCCGGAAAACCAAAGCCCATTGTTCCAAGTCCGCCTGAACTTATCCACTGTCTTGGACGAGAAAACGGATAGAACTGCGCCGTCCACATCTGGTGCTGCCCAACGTCGGTAGAGATGTTTGCGCTATCGCCCAAAAGCTCGCCTACCCTCTCTATGACCCACTGAGGTTTCAATCTCTCACTGTCTTCATGATACGTTAGCGGATGAAGCTCATCAAAGTTTCTTATAGCCTCTCTCCAAGATGAGTATTTCGCAGGATTAACCAGCGATGAGAGCTCAAGCATCTCATTTACAACATTTTTAATATCCCCTACTATGGGATAATCGGCATTTACAAGCTTAGAGATACTTGCCGGGTCAATATCGACATGTATAACTCCAGCGTTTTTTGCAAATTCAGAGAGTTTTCCCGTTACGCGGTCATCAAATCTTGCACCTAGACCGATAACCAAATCGGTCTCGCTCATAGCCATATTTGCGGCATAACTTCCGTGCATTCCGAGCATAGAGATTAAGAGTTCATCGTCATGGCTTAAAACACCTCTTGCCATAAATGTCTCAACAGCGGGAATTCCTGTTTTACGAACCAACTCCCTAACTTCATAAGCCGCATTTGAGTTTACGATACCGCCGCCGAGATAAAAAAGAGGACGTCTCGCTTTTGCGATAGCCTCCATCGCCTTTTTAATCTGGCGAGGATTGCCTTTTGTATGAGGTTTGTAGGTCTCTAACTGCAACTCAACAGAGTAGTCAAACTCAGCAATCTGAGCAGTAACATCTTTTGGAATATCGACATGTACCGGACCGGGACGACCGCTTGCGGCAATATAAAACGCCTCTTTTAAAACACGTGCCAAATCTTTGGCGTCAGTTACAAGGTAGTTGTGTTTTGTGCAAGAGCGGCTTATTCCCACCGCATCAATCTCCTGAAACGCATCAGTTCCGATTAGGCTCATAGGAACCTGACCGCTTATAACAACAAGCGGGATAGAGTCCATATATGCATCTGCAAGTCCCGTTACGGCATTTGTAAACCCCGGACCGCTTGTAATCATTGTAACGCCTACTTTTCCGCTTGCTTTTGAGTAGCCCTCGGCGGCATGCACAGCCGCTTGTTCATGTCTAGTTAAAATATGTTCGAAGTTATTTTGTTTATAAATTTCATCGTAGACATTCATAATTGCTCCGCCAGGGTAGCCGAATATTGTGTCCACCCCTTCTGCAATTAAAGCTTCAATGACCATCTGTGCGCCACTTATCTGCATGAAAAGTCTCCTCTTATAAAAAATTCGCCAATTATATATAAAATGAGCTATATTGTAAGTTAAATGCTGATGTAATTTTTCAGTCTAATATCGAATCAACTATCATTGATGGTCTCCAACTGCCCATAGAACCGTGAATTTGAGATTCTATGTTTAGTTTTGTCTCTGGATACTGTGCTTGAAAAATTACAAAAAAATCTCTGATTTCTTCACTCAATCCATAGTATAAAAGATAGTTTTTTATTCCATTTTCTATGATTTTCTGCTCTCTGTTTTCTTTAAGAGCTTTGTTCAGCTGGGCTATATAGCAGAGCGACAAAACAGCGGCTATATCCATATTTTTTGATTTTATTTTTAGATACTTTTCTAAAACTGTTTTAATTCCGGATATATCAGCGCCAGAGGCGTATTCGGCGGCCTTTTGGGTATCGCTCTCCCACTGCTCTTGAAGTCTTTTGCCATCTTCGCTGTCTCGCAGGATTGGAGAGATATCTAAAAGATTGTAGGCAACAATAGTCTCTCCTGATTCCATCGCATCAAAAAATTTATGCCTGTTTTCTATATCTGAAATAATCTCTTTTGCCTCATCCTTAAAATCATCAAAATCAAGCAAAACACGAAAGATTTTTATCGCCGAGTGAGTATCGCCGTTGCCAAGCAAAATCTGAGCTTTTATGTAAAGTGAATCTGAATATTTTATCAGCTCTTTATACTCAGGATACTCTTTTAAAAATGGGTTCTGTTTAACAAGTTCAAATGACAATTTAAACTCTTTTTGCCCAAGGGAATCTCTAAATCTTTTATAAATATGTACATTTTGTACCAGCTGCTGGATAAGCACTGTTTTTTCACTTATTCCTCTGTATGGCATCAGAATCTCTTGAGCTTTATGGCTTTGTTTTGGGTCAAGAAGATACGTTTTTGCAAGTGCAAATATTTTTCTCCACTCCGCCTCCATCGCCTTATAAACTTTTGTCTCTTTGTAAAATGGATGAATATTTGCCAAACCGTAAGCAAGGGCAATTTTTCTGTTTTTTATAAACATTAAAAACTTATCATACTCCGCATACTCCGCGATAAGCTTCTGCATAAACTGTTTTTTGGCAGGAATAACAATGAAATTTTCAAACAATTTTTCTGCACTCTTCTTGTCGCTATTTTCAAGAAACTCTTTTGCCTTCTGGAGCGTTTTATCCCACAGCAGATCAAATACTTTGGAAGTTTTTGTGTATTTAAGCAGCGGGTTCTCCTCTATGCAGAGCTGCATAGGAGCATATTTTTTCTCTCTAAATAGCTCTGTAAAATGTTCTTCATTCTCAAAAATATTGTAAAAAAAGAGATCTCCGCTATCCGTGCCGACAATAAGCTCTTTGGTCGCTTCATCAAAATTCAGAGCGGTAACCGAACTGCTTAGTTTTATGTATCTTCTAGATATTAACTCATAGCTGTTTAAATCATAAACTAAAATATATCCGAGTTTTGTGCCTAAAAAAAGAAATGTACTCTCATGCCCGACAACAGTTTGAGTGATTTCGTCATGCACGCCCTGTAACCTGCTGATAACTTTCAAACTGTTTAAATCCCAAATTATTGCACTGCTCTTTTTATCAACGCTAAAAAGTCTGTTTTTGTCCAAAAATTGTAATTTCATCACAGGAGCAGAGTGCGCCCTTAACTTGCCTTTTGGCGCCATCATTGAGAGATTGTATATGGAGATGTTTTTGTCATAGCTTGCCGTTGCGACAAAATTGCCCTCACTGCTAAACGCTATGTCATTTACGGAGTCAACATGCCTTGGAAGGGTAAAGGCGAGCTGAGCGGTGTTTATATCGACTCCGTACGTCATACCGTCATCACCGCATGAAAACATATATCTATTTTTTGGGTCAATTCCAACGCAGGAGACTTCGCCTTGATGTCTGCTTACGATTGCAATAACTTCTTTACTTTTAGTCTCATAAAGTCTTGACTCTTTTGCCTCCTGACTTATTGAAGCAAAATATTTGCCGTTTGCGCTAAAAGAGATAACTTTTGTGGAGTACCTTGGATGCAAAATATTCATCCTTGACTCGTCTTTAACCGAGAGAGTCTCAATATTTAGGTATCTTATTGTTGTAAAAGCATCAACAACTAAAAGTGTTTTGCTATTTAGAATTTGCGTGTATATAATCGCTTCATCAAAATTACTTCTCTTCGCTGGGTTCATTATCTGCTTAATCTCTTATGTAATTTTCTTCTTTTAACACTCTATGAATAATTTGCTGATGCTCTTCGCCTTTAGTCTCTACATGCACGGTTACGTTTGCATCGCCGTAGTCAAGAGAAATAGAGGTTCTGTCATAAGCGATATGGACTATATTTGCATTTAATTCTTGCAATATTTGTGTAAAACGCATCAAAGAGCCGGGTTTATCAACCAACGTAACCGTTAGTTTCATCTTTCTGCCGGATTTTAGCAAACCTTTTTCTATGATGACGGAAAGCAGCGTTACATCCATATTTCCGCCGCTAAGAACTACGGCTACTTTTTTACCCTTTAGATGCTCCAGTTTGTCATGCAAAAGCGCTGCAACGCCAACAGCACCGGCACCCTCAACAACGAGCTTTTGCTTCTCAAGTAAAAATAAAATCGCACTGGCTATCTCTTCATCGTCAACGCTTATAAATCTATCTACCGTCTCTAGCATATAACCGAGAGTTATGGGCGAAGTGTCACGTACCGCAATGCCGTCTGCTATTGTTCTCACACTTAGGCTGTCCACGGCGGTTTTAAGGTCGAACGAGTTTTTAAGAGCAGGAGCGCCTTTTGCACTCACTCCGATAACCTCTATCTTAGGATTTACGCTCTTAAATGCAGCCGCCATTCCCGATATCAGCCCGCCGCCGCCGACGGGAATAATAACCGCATCCAAATCTTTGCAGCCATCCAGTATATCTAATGCCAGAGTGCCTTGACCTGCAATGACTTCATCATCTTCAAAAGGGTGAACAAAAGTAAGCAAATTTTCCTCGCCGTAAGATTTTGCGTAGGCATAAGCTTCATCGTAGTTTGCACCATGCAAAATAACCTCCGCGCCGTAGTTTTTTACGCCGTTAACTTTTGTGAGAGGTGTTGATTCTGGCATAACTATTACAGCTTTTATGCCGAATTTTGAGGCCGAGAGTGCCACTCCCTGAGCGTGGTTTCCCGCACTTGCCGCCACAACCCCGCACGCCTTTTGAGCATCACTCAGAGTTGCTATTTTGTTGTACGCGCCTCTGATTTTAAATGCGCCCGTGACTTGAAGATTCTCTTTTTTGAGGTAGACGTGACATCCCGATTTTTCGCTAAGATGAGGAGCGCATGAGAGCGGAGTATCGACTACGACATCTTTTATGCGCTCTCTTGCTTCATATATTTTTTTTACATCAAACAACTACAACTCCTCTTGCAAATCACGATGCTCTACCATCGTACACATATTTTGAACCACTCTCATGCCTGCAGCCTTTGCGCGAGCCGCCGCTTCATTGTTTACTATCTCTTTTTGCGCCCAAAAAACCTTTACATCACCGCGCGCTATACATGCATCTGCCACATTATCGAGCTCTTTTGGCTTTCTAAAAATATCTACCATATCAACCGTAAAAGGGATCTCTGAGAGGGAGCGGTAAACCTTTTCACCCAAAATAGTCTCCTCTTTTGGATAGACAGGAACTATCTTAAAGCCCTGTGTCTGAAGGTATTTTGCCACTCTATGACTTGGCTTGCTCTCATCTGGAGAGAGTCCTAAAACAGCTATCGTCTTAGTTGTTTCAAAAATTTCTTGTATTTCTTGTTTGTTTGAGTTTATTGTCGGGAATTCGCACTCCATCAGAGTATCCTTTAAAAAAATAGTTAGGGATTATAGCAAACTAATCCCTAAATAGCCATAATCAACGTATTGATAATTCTTGTATAATGGTAAAAAACTTTAACTGAGCAAAAGAGAGCATGAAAAAGCCACCATTTAACAAAAACATAGTCGGACTCGGAGCCAACAGCTTTTTTACCGATTTCTCAACTGAGATGATTCTTCCTCTGCTGCCTATTTTTTTGGAGCGTTTTTTACATGCAACAAAAACACAGATCGGCATTATTGAAGGATTTGCAGAACTCTCCGTGGCTCTACTTATCGCACTCTCTGGCTTTTATTCTGATAGGCTCGGACGAAGAAAACCGATAGTGGTATTTGGCTACGGTCTCTCAAACCTTATAAAACCTCTTGCATTTTTTGCCCAAAGTGCAACCATGATTATGACTATCCGCATTGGCGATAGACTTGCCAAAGGGATTCGAGTTGCCCCAAGAGATGCTCTTATAAGCGCCTCTACGCCAAAAGGTTCAAGCGGTTTTGTATTTGGTTTTCACAAGATGATGGACAGTGCGGGCGCGCTCGTCGGCTCACTCAGCGCATTTGCTCTTTTATGGTGGCTTGGAGATAGCGAAGAGTCATTTCGCACCATTTTCGCGCTCAGCATTATTCCGGGCCTTATTTCCATGGCAATTCTGATTTTTATAATCACTGATACACCATTTACCCCATCTCCAACGAGGCATTTTCGCCCAAGCGCACTGCCTGCGCAGTTTTACTTTCTTGTGGCATTTCAGACGCTCTTTAGCCTCTTTGCCATGAACTACTCGTTTATGATTTTAAAAGCCGGAGAAAACGGCATCGCCCTTACCATCATACCGCTTGCATACGCTCTGTACAATCTCACACAGGCTCTCTTTGCAATCCCGATAGGCAGACTTGCAGACAAACTGGGCAAAGCCGCTCTGCTCTCTTTTGTCTATCTGGCTTTTGGACTTGGAGCCATGGCGATGTCTAGCGGGAGTACTATCGGAGTTTGGGTCGGTTTTGCGGTGTATGGATTTTTTGCGGGAGGGTTTAACTCTTTGGCTAAAGCCATTATCTCAGACAACGCGCCATATGATCTAAAAGCCACCGCATATGGAGTTTACTACACTGCCGTGGGTATTGCAACGCTGATATCTTTAAGCGCGTCGGGATGGATTTGGGACAGCTTTGGCGGCACTATTTTGTTTGTTGGCGCTTCACTCTGTGCCATTGTTTTGGCAGTTGCTCTTTTTGTGATGAGAGAAAAATTCTCTCATACCAGCGAGAGTTTCTCCTGCCCAATGCGATAGAGCGCGAAATCGTACTTTAGCGGGTCATTTTTATCAAACTCTTTTAACTTACTTGTAAGTTCTATCGCGGCTTGTAAATCATAGCTTTTTCTATCCAAAAGCCCCAGTTTTTTCGAGACATTGAAAGTGTGCGTATCAAGCGGAATTATAAGGTCGCTTTTATCAACACCGCTCCATAAACCCATGTCAATATTATCCTCTCTAACCATCCAGCGAAGATACATCATCCACCGCTTCAACGCCCCTGCTCCCTTTGTTTTTAAAGTAACTTGAGAGATTAGAAAGTTATAACCCATGCTATCAAATGGATAGAGTTTTTGAAGAGTTTTAATAACAGAGTTTATCCCCTCGATAGTGCTTCTGTTCTTAAAATATCCGCTTTTAAAAACATCTTCTAGCGTTGTTTTTTCATTTAGGCGTTTTAGAGCGATAAAAAGAGCCGCCACATCTTCACTCTTTTGAAATCTATAATAGTGATTTTTCAGAGCCTCTCTTATCTCATCATCACTTTTAGCAAGAAGCGAAAAATCAAGAGAGTTTAAAAACTTCACTATCTGTTTTACATTTCCGTATGCAAAAAGCGCGCAAATCAGCGAGATGGTTGGGTTTTTATAACGATGTGCAACCATAATCGGGTCTAGCCGCTCTTCACAAATCTCACCCTCGCAGTTGCGTTTTTCTACCTCTGCATCTAGTAGTTGTTTTATGTTTATAGCACTCATATATCAAACCTCTTCATAATTTATTTTAATCTCCCTAAAATCTCCAAAGCTTGCATCTCAAACTTTGAAAATGCAAACCATTTTTTACCTAAATCTTTCAAACTTGCTCCGATATGATATATCTCTTTTTGATCAATAATGAGAAATCTATCATGGGCGTTTTTAAACTCTTTTAACTCTATATTTTCATATTGAGAGTTGTATTTTTGATAGTCAAGGCGAAGTTGCTTTGAGATAGTTTGTGTATATATTTTTATTTTTAAATTTTGGTATTTACTAAAAAGTGTAAAAACAGTATCGTCGATGTAGTTGTCTATCAAAACTATTTCACTTTTTGCACTTTTGAGTAAATCGTTTATAAAAGCATACGCATCATAAATCTGCCCATCAAAAAATATCCCCTCATCTGGTTTTTTAGTTTTGTCTTCCAATGCTTCAAAAAGTTTGTCAAAGTTTTTATCATGCAAAGATAGCCTTTGCTCAATTCTTTCAAATCTCTCATAGGTAATGATATTTTGAGATATTAGTTGTCTCATATTTGCAAAAACTCTTATGATTGATACAGTGACCTGTGATGCAATCCTACTTTTTAAGATTGTTGCCAACATGTAGATGCCCTGTTCTGTAAAAACTTTTGGGTTTGTTCTTGTTTTGGCAAAATTTGCGGTCGAAACTTTCGACCGCAAAATATCAAACTCATCATCATTAAGCTCAAAGTAAAAATCATCTAAAAATTTATCTTGATTGTTTCTTACAGCTTCGTTGATTCTTTTTGTCTCTACATCATACAACACCGCTAAATCTCTATCTAGCATCACGGCAAGCCCACGGATAATGTGGAGATTTTGTCTTGTAGGTTTTGTTTATTTACAGTTTCTAGCTTGTTCATAACTGATAGTTCCAAGTGTTGATTTTGCCTATCATACTAAAATAATTTATTTTCATTTAAAAGTATTTCAAAATGACATATTTTTCAATAAAACCTCATCAATGCGTTGCATAATCTCATGTGTTTTTGTAAGTGCGACGATGATTTTGTTGTAGTGTTCGTAATCTTCTTCTCTCATCTCACGCCCTGCTCTGTCTTTGAGCCATTTTTGAGCAGGTTGATAACCGCCGATGTAAAACTCCCACGCCACAAGCGGGATTTTGCTGATGTACTGCTCATCATTTAGCCATAGTTTGACAAACTCGCCCTCTATCTCTACATCTTTTTTGGTTATCTTTCTCTCGATAGTGTTGTTTTCGCTCTCGTTTAGGCTTATGACTATCTCATAAACTTTTGGATTTTCTAGCAGATGATAGCTTCTAAGCTCACCGCCGAGCTTTACCAACTCCCAAAAAGTCTCTGTTTGCGGATAGGGAACGCGAGGAAAATCAATCTTTAAAAACTCTTTGTACTTTTCTCTGTAAGTCGGAGAGTGTAAAACGGCGTAGATGTAGTCTAAGATGTCGATAGGTGCAAAAGTAGTATTTGGAAGTGGGACTTTAGTCCCGCCTGCACTTTCCGACACTAAAGTGTCAGTTCCGTTTTTTTCATTTACAAATGCAAGTCCCAATCTCTCCTCTATCTCTTTTACTATCTCAAGATTTAGATTTGGCGTTCGCTCTGTTGTTAGGGAGTTTTCGTCTGGGTAGAGGTATAGGGGGAAAACCTGCATAGAATCACCAGCAGAATCTAATAAATGTCTATCTGTAATAGTTGTTGAAATAAAAGTATAATTTAAGCTAAGTTGTCTATTTTTAGATGTTACTAAAAGTGAAATATTTTCCTTAATCATATGTTGCATAACTTTATATCTTGCTCTTTGCAAAATCTTATTATCAAAAATAGTATATCTTATATCAAAAGGTCTATAATTATACTTTGTTGGTGTAATATTAAATTTAGATAGTAAACTATTAGTTTTAAAATCTACTAATTCATAATCATTGCCAGTTGCAATACCAATATTATTTATTATAAATAAATTATCCATCTTAATAAAACTATCATATTCAACTTTATTTTCAAAATTTTTCAAAATAAAATAATATTCTGGTTCTTTATAATCCAGCTTTTTCCACTCAACAGTTTTCATACTATTATCATTTAAAAAGTCATATTTAAACTCTCTTTTTCCATACAAATCGTAGTGATAGACATCTGCTAGTTTCTTGCTTTTGGTGGTTTTAACAAAGATATTTATACTTACACCTTGCATGATGTCAAATACATTTTCATCTTTGCTGCCATCTGGGCAAACCTCTTTTTTCTTGCTATTTCCATGTAAATCAAGTATGTATATCTTATCAAAACACTCTAAAAGCGATTTTCTCATCTGTCTGTGGATTATGCCGTCTATAAATGAGTTGTTTGAAATGTAGGCTAAAACGCCCTCGCCGTTTTTTTCTATATAGTGCTGTCCGTATCTTATAAATTTTATATAGTCATCCGAGAGCGGTTGAATATTTCTCTCATTCAAATCTTTTTTATAATCCTGCAAAAGTTTGCCTATCCACTCGCCTTTGTTGCTAGAGCTTACGGCGTAGGGTGGATTGCCCATCACAACCATAACGGGAGTTTCTTTTTTTACTCTATCCGCCTCTTGGGATTCGGTTGCTAAAAAAGAGGCAAAGAGATTGCCTGTTTCATCATGATGCTCTTCAAGAGAGTTTGTCAAAAATACTTTTAGCCTCTGCGTCGTTGTCGGCTCATAGCCCGTGAGTTTTAAGAGCAGGTCTAGTTTGAGATGTGCCATGGCGTAACTTGCCATAACTATCTCAAAACCGTGAAGCCTTGGGATGAGATGCTCGGTTACATAACTGTTCCATTTAAGATACTGCTTTTTTTCATACAAAAACTTGATGGTCTCTGCCAAAAATGTTCCCGTTCCCGTTGCAGGGTCTAGCACTTGGACTTTGTGGACTTCTTTGTCAATTTTGCCTTTTTTAGAAGGATTGTCCACTTTTATGGTTATCTTGCTTGTGTCGGAGAGTCCTTTTGGAAGGTTAAACTCTTCTGTCAACACTTCATCGACTGCACGGACTATAAACTTTACAACAGGTTCAGGCGTGTACCAAACCCCTCTGCTTTTTCTAAGTTTTGGGTCAAACTCCGCTAAAAACTCTTCGTAAAAGTGGATGATTGGGTCGTTTCTTTGTGTCGTGCTTCCAAAGTTTTCAAGCAGTTTGGTTACATCTGTAGCTAAAAATATCTTGACTAAACTATCGACTATCCATGAGATTCTGATATCTAGGTCATACCCTGCCAACTGATGAAAAAGCTTTCTCAAAAACGGGTTTGAGTGTGGAAGAAGCTCGGCGGCTTCTTGTCTGCTAAATGTGGGGAGCGTAGAGTCATGAAACCTTGCCGTAAACATTCCGTAAGTGATGGTTTGCGCGTACATGTCGGCAAAATCTTTTGGCGTCATATCGTGGATAAGCATCTGTTTAAAGATTTTATACTGTGAGTAAAGCTCGGTATTCTCATCCGCTTCGATGTCCAGTTCTATGGCTTTTAACATCACATCCGCCATAAGTTTTGCTTTGTGTGCCATCATACATGCAAGCTTTGAAGAGGATGTAATGCTCTGCCCTACAAATGATGTAAAGTCTTTGATGAGGTTTATAAACTCTGCAAAGTTTTGGGGAAGTGAGACGATTTTGCCGCCATGTATCTCGGCGATTTTTATGCTTGTGGTGAACTGTGCATTTTTGTAAAATTGAAACTCCATATAGTCTGTGATGATGAGATTTTCAAGAGCGTTTTTATAGCGTGTAAACTGCTCGTTGTAATCTTTGTGGTTAAGGTCTTTGCCTATATCTTTAGCTTCTATATGCCCTATCTCGATATTGTCCGCCTTTGTGGCAATGAGATAGTCAGGCGCACCCGCTTTTACTCTTTTTGGCTCGTTTATAGCGATAACATTTGCATCAATAGCTTCAACTAAATCTTTAAGATGTCCTCTGTAAGTATGCTCTGTCGCTGAACCAGTAAGAAACTCATTTGATATTTTTGTAATGTAGTTATGAAGTTTTTGCATGTTTTTTCCTTTAATGCAAATGATAGAGTTTCTTTCGCTCGCTTGAACCCGCTATATTTAACTGTTTTCTGTACTTGGCGATGGTGCGTCTTACCATCTGAACTTTGAATTTATCTTGAATCATCTCCAAGAGTTTCATATCGCTCAGCGGTTTTTTTCTATTTTCCTGTTTTACCAGATTTACAACAAACTCTTTTATGGCAGCGTTTGAGACATCCTCGTCTATGGCGGTTGTGAAGAACTCTTTCATGGCAAATACGCCTCTGTTGCACGCTATGTATTTGTTCGCTATTGCCCTTGAGATGGTTGAGGGATTGTGTCCAAACTCATCCGCCAAAGTCTTTAGAGTAAGCGGCATAATTGCTCCGCCGGTAAAAAACTGATACTGGTACTCAACTATCATAAGCCCGACTTTATAGAGCGTCGCTTTTCTCATGTCAAGAGCATCAACTAAACTTTTTGCCTCTTTGATTTTTTGCGACACAAACTCATGTTCTACCCCGTAGTTTGTATCGATAGTTATGCTCGGATAGTAGGCATCATTGAGTTTTACTTCTATGGATTCATCATCATTAAAGTAAATCATCAAATCGGGAATAACTTGAGAAGACTCTTCTTGGTACTCTATGGCAGGAGGATTTTTAAATGTGTCCAAAACCCGCATTACTTCCGCAAAATCCGCCTCATTAGAGTAGTCATGTATATTTTGCAAATCTTCTATCACTTTTATCGCCAAAGAGTAGGCTTTATCGCTTATATCGGAGCTATCAAGCTGAAACAGAAATGACTCGGCAAGGTTCTTTGCGGCAATCCCGACAGGTTCGACATGTGCAAAACGTAAACGGATTTTTTCAAATTCTGAGACACTAATATTTTCTTTACTGCAAAAGGCTTCACTCTCTCCCTCGTAGTAGCCGTTCTCATCAAGATTTGCAACAACAAAAGAGGCGATTTTTTGAGAAAGCGGGGTAGGAAAAAGAGGAGCGCCTATCTGTTCATCCAAAACATCAAACAAAGAGCGATAAGCAATAGTCAAAGCTTCAATCTGTTCAGTTCTCGTGTTGCTTACCGAATTGCTTATGATTTTTTTCGGGAGAAACTTCTCAAAACTCTCCTCAAATCCGGAAGTTACTTCAACAACTGGATTTCCCTCTATAAACGGAGACATCGCCTCGCCCAAATCGCTTAGGCTTGAGTGTAAAATAGGCAACCAATTACGTAGGGTATTTGAGAGTTTGTGCTTATTTTCAACGCCTTGCGTTTGCCTTAGTGCTGCCATGCTTCCTTAAGCCTATTAAAGCTTAAACTCCTCGCCGAGGTAGTATTTACGCACGTCAGGATTTTGCCCTATCTCTTCACTCGTGCCGCTTGCCAAAAGCGAACCTGATTTTATAACATAAGCTCTGTCGCAGACCGCCAAAGTCTCTCTGACGTTATGGTCGGTAATAAGCACGCCGATACCGTAAGATACAAGCTGCTTTATAACCGTTTGAATATCCATAACCGCAATCGGGTCAACCCCTGCAAACGGCTCATCAAGAAGCAGAAATTTCGGCTCATTTACCAAAGCTCTAGCTATCTCGACACGGCGTCTCTCTCCGCCGCTCAGACTTACCCCTTTGCGGTAACGAATCGGCTCGATGTTGAACATATCAAGAAGCTGTAAGATTCTTTTTTCTTGAGCCTCTTCACCTTTTATTTTTACCTCTGCGGCAATAAGAAGATTATCCTCAACGCTCAAATCTTTAAATATAGAAGCCTCCTGGGGAAGATAGCCTATTCCTTTGAGCGCTCTTTGGTGAAGCGGCATGCCCGATAGATTTTCATCATCAAAAAAGACCTCTCCGCCGCTTGCTTCAACAAGTCCGCAAATCATATAAAAAGTGGTTGTTTTTCCTGCTCCGTTTGGTCCAAGAAGTCCGACTACTTCGCCGCTTCTAACCTCTAGGCTCATTCCTTTTACTATCTCTAAATCTTTTATTTTTTTCTTTAAATCTACCGCTTTTAATATGTGCATATTTTATACTCTCTTTTGTTGTCAGAAATTTTTTCTATATCTATTACCATGGTCTTTATTTCAGCTGAATTCAAAATTTTAACCAACTCATCGTCTCCCCACTCTACAAAATGAAGCCCGTCTCTCTCCAGCTCTTCCAACATTCCCAAAGAGATAAAATGCTCCAGTCCATGATTGTACATGTCATAATGAAAAATCTTCTCCCCATAGCAGTGCTGAAGCGAAAATGTCGGCGAAGTCACCTCTTCATCTACACCTAAGTATTTAACCATTTTTTTTACAAAAGTAGTTTTTCCGGCTGCCAAATCTCCGCGCAAAACAACTACGCCGCTTGAAAAATCTTTAGCGATATATTCAAGCATAGTGTCAAGCTCATCCAAGCCAAGAGTGTATTTTTTCATAATTTATTTGATATTTCAATGATTTGTTTTAGCTTTTCTTTGGCTTTTCCTGATTTAATAGCCATTTGTGCCATCTCTAGACCATCTTGAATATCACGCGCCAAACCGTCAACCATCAAAGCAGAAGCCGCGTTTATAAGTACAATATCTCTCTGTGCATCTGTGGATTTCCCATCAAAAATATTATATAATATCTGCGCATTTTCCTTAGCATCTCCGCCTACAATAGCCTTTAGAGGAACTCTTCTTATCCTATACTCCTGCGGCTCTATGATAAACTCATGTACAACCCCGTCTTTGAGCTTAGAAGCATATGTAATATCGCTTATGCTTATCTCATCCATTCCCTCTTTGGAGCTTACAACCATAGTCGAAACAGCACCGTTAATGCGAAGCGCCTCTGCGATTTTTGGCACAAATGCTTTGTTAAAAACGCCAAGAAGAGATTTTTTTGCCATTGCGGGATTTGTAAGCGGACCCAAAATATTGAAAATAGTTTTATCGGGTATTGTTTTTCTAACTGGCATAATAAACTTCATGGCAGGATGATGATTCCCAGCAAACATAAAAGTAAAACCAGACTCCTCTAAAAGCCTCGCGCTCTTTTCTATGCTTAAATCAAGCCTAACACCGAGCTCTTCAAACATATCGGCACTGCCAGACTTTGAAGTAACGGAGCGGCTGCCATGTTTTGCAACCATACTCCCGCATGATGCGCACAAAATCGCTACGGTTGAAGAGATATTGAAACTTCCTATTTTATCTCCGCCCGTGCCGACAATATCAACTACTTTTGAGCGCAGATCATCAGATATAGGAAGCAAAATTGCAAAAGAGCGCATAACCTCGGCAGCAGCGGCAATAGTTTGAGTATTGGTGCCCTCATCAAGCTTTACGCTTAGTAAAAACTCCCTCATCTGTGCATCACTCATCTCATGATTAAAGAGTGAGGTAAATGACTTTTTTGCCTCTTCATAATTCATGAAATCTCCTCGATATACTCATTTTGCAAACTTTTTGGTGTTGATTTTGCACTCGGAATTTGAAGAACTTTATACTTTTTTACCGACTCAAGATAGTTGATTGTTATTACAGTCCCGACTTCTACATTCTTGCTGGCTTTTGCAACAACGCCGTTCACCAGAACTACGCCGCTCTCTATCATGTCTTGCGAAACTGAGCGTCTTTTTGTTATATTTACCGCGTTTAAAAACTTATCTACTCTCATTAATTAATACTCATAATCCAATATTTTTGTATATTGTAGAGTATTAAAACTGAAAAGAATGTAATAGTTGGAACATTTTTTGCAGTAAATCTAGCTGGATGTAAATTTACGATGCAAATCCACTCTTAAAACACTCTTTTTCGACAACAATTCTCTTAAGCAGCGATGAGATAGTATGTTAAAAACTGATTTTTGCCCTCTTCCTTGTTTAGTCGGTCATACATCTTTTTGAAATCGACCAAAGTCTCTTTTCTAGGTTTGCCCATAAGTTCAAGAACATGCTGCTGTGTATGTTCGGGGGCAACTTTTAGCTGTCCGGATATATGGTGCTGTACCATCTCTTTTAAGTATGAATATCCATGTTTTTTATCCGCTGTAATCAAATCGTACCGCACGCCAGAGGCAATAAACGCCTTTCTTACGCCCTCAACTTCTCTAATTTTTCTAAGCAGGCTGAGATTTCTGCCGTGGTCAACATGCATAACCTTGCAAAGTCTGTCAGCATCTACACATCTGATGTCATCGGTTCTTATTCGTATAGTTCTGCCTTGATGAACACCTATTGCGCAGAAGTTGCACTTAGGACGAAAATGTCAAAGTACTTCTTTTTGTCTCTTTAGTTTTGTTTCTTCTGCTCATTTTGCACACTTAAAGATGAAAAATTATATTTTTATCTTCTATTTGTATAATAGTACTAAATAAATTTAAATTTAAAGATTGTTGCGTTGCTTTTGAACTTAAGCATATAAGTATCTTTGTTGTATAATCCTCAAAATTTAATCCGGAACTTTATGGAAAACTATATACTTTTTACGAAACTGGCGCTACTGTTAATCTCTTCTCCGGTAATTTCTCAGATTAGCCGCTTGCCTGTTGTCGTCGTAGAGATACTTTTAGGCTCTCTTGCGGTGTGGGTGGGTTTCATTGATTTAGGAAATGATATATTTGCGCAGATAGCAAAAATAGGATTTTTTTATCTTATGTTTTTAGCAGGGCTTGAGATAGATCTGAAAAAATATACACAACATAAAAATAATCTTTTAAATAAAGCAATTATCTACTTTACGACGCTTTACGTACTCTCCTTCTTGCTTTATCTGCTCTTTGACTTAAGTCCTGTTTATATCGTTGCTATTCCTATTGTTTCACTTGGAATGATAATGGCGCTTATAAATGAGCACGGCAAAAAGCATAAATGGCTTGAGGTTGTTCTTATTGTCGGTGTTATCGGAGAGATTATAAGTATTTCAGCAATTGTCATCTTTGAATCTTATGTTCGTCATGGATTGAAGATAGATTTGTATCTGCATGTACTTGTTTTCTTTGGAGTTTTAGTTGCTATTTATTACTCATTTAAGTTTGTTAATCTGATTTTTTGGTGGTACCCTGAGCTTAAAAAAATGATTATGCCTGATGATGATTCTAAAGTTCAAAGCATACGAATAAGCGTTGCTCTCTTTATTATTCTTACCTCAATTATGAATTTTTTTAACATTGATATGGTTTTGGGAGCCTTCTTCGCCGGAATATTTATAGCAAACTTTTTTGAGCATAAAACTGACCTGCCGCATACCCTGCATAAAATAGGATTTGGCTTTTTAGTTCCGCTCTTTTTTATCTATGTCGGTACAACTCTGGATTTAAATCTTATATTCTCTGTTGAAGTTATTTCCAATGCTCTGCTAATTTTACTTGCATTGATTTTTGTCAGAACAGTCAGCTCTTTTGCGGCATATAGCTCTTATTTGGGGGCTAAAGGAACTTTCTTGCTTGCACTTGGAGATTCAATGCCGCTTACTTTTCTTATTGCTATTGCAACTATTGCGTACAACGGAAAACAAATTTCACAAAATGAGTACTTATCATTTATAGTTGCGGGAATGTTATCAGGAATAATAATTATGAGCTTGCTGAAGTTAATTATATATTTAACATATAAAAAAGAAGTGCAATAACTATTCATTCTCTACCCACATTATCTATTTTTTAATAAAGATAAATATCTGCTTCCTTGAAAATTATGCTATATTTGCAGCTATATTTTTAAGGCTCAAATATGTTTAAAATTAACCTGAACAAAAAAATGTTTAGAATAATCGCCACGCTAATAATAGCGTCCAATCTCTTTTTGACTTTTTATATCTATCAACAAACACAAAAAGCCATACAAATAAGAGCCTTTGCAAAGGGCGAAACACTTAAAGACTACTTTATTTCAATGAGAGCCGTATATCACCAGCAATTTATAAACAGCGGGTTGGAGATAAATGATAAAACACTTGGTTTTTTGCCGGCTCATGCATCTACGCTTATCAGCGAAAAATTCTCTCAAATATCAAAAGACAAAGTTACTATGAGAAATGTATCAGACAGACCGAGAAATCCAACCAACATGGCCGATGCATCTGAGCTAGAAGCAATAAAATATTTTAAAAACAATCCAAATGCACAAACATATATACAAAATATTAAAGAAGGCTCAAAAGATATTATTCACTATACTTCGCCGCTTATTATAGAAGAATACTGTATTAAGTGTCATGGAAAGAAGGAAGAAGTCATACCTTCCATAAGAGAGAGATACGATAGTGCTTATGATTATAAAGTCGGGGATATCAGGGGCGTTACAAGCGTTAAAATTCCCATTGAAGCACTAGAACAAAAAGCTTTGAAAACTTTCTATAAAATGGTTTTTTTTACTTGGTTTAGCACAATATTCCTTTTAGCAATTATATATTTTGCAATAAAAACTCTTACCAAAAAAGATGTAGCGCAAAAAATAAAACTTGAAGAGGAAGTTAGTTCAAAAACAGCCTTCTTGCAAAAACAAAAAAACGAGTTGCAGCATCTTTTTTCTGTCTTAAAAACCGTAAAGGATTGCAATCAAATTCTAATAAATGCGCAAAATATAAGCGAGCTTATAGAAGATACCGCTCTCTCAATGCACTCAAACACGACTTTTGCTGGTGTCAAAATAATACTGCACGAGAATGGAGGGCTTGCAGTTAAAAGTTCGATAGGCACAAACAATGAAACTGAAGTCACATCAATTGAGGCTAATGTATTTCAAAACAACCGCTATATATTTCTAAAAAACTTTGAAGACGGTTTGCATGATGAGTGTCTGGAGAAGGTTAAAAAATTCGGCATAACTGAAATATACTCACTGCCTCTTAGAAAAAATCAACATGCAAAAGATGCATTGGGCGTAATAACTATTTATGCCAACGGGAAAGAGGGTTTAAGCAAAGAAGAGAGAGATATGATAGATGAGCTTGCAGGTGATATCGGCTTTGCAATAAACTCTTTTTATCAAAAAGATGTCATCAACCAACTTTACTATTATGACCCGCTTACAAATCTGCCAAATCAGACACTTTTTATCAAACATCTCTCACAAGCACTTGCTATAAGCTCTAAAAATAAAAAATACGGCGCGATTTTGTTTATGGATTTTGATAATTTTAAAAGCGTAAATGACCTTATGGGACAAGATGACGGTAATGAAGTTTTAAAAAGCACGGCTGAGAGGCTGATATCAAATTTTACCGACGCATCCATAGTATCTAGATATGGAAGCGATAAATTTTTAATTTTATTTGAAAATATTTCAGATAAAGAGGATGTAGCAGCTGTTTTAGCAGAACATCTTGGACAGGAAATATTCAATACTATAAAAGAGCCCTTTATACTAAAGGATAAAACATTTTACTTAACATGCAGCATTGGCGTCACACTCTTTTTCGATGAGATAGAGGTGCCGCAGACACTGTTAAATCAAGCAGAATATGCCATGCTTGCTGCAAAAAGCGACGGCAGAAATATTATCAGATTTCATGACCAGTCACTTCAGGATATGACAAAGTCAAGGTCTTTAATGCTTCAACATCTTCAAGAGGCTGCAAAAGAGAAACAATTTTTTGTACTCTATCAAAAACAGTTGAACAGAGAGGAGGCGGTAGTCGGCGTGGAGGCGCTTATAAGATGGGAACACCCGACACTCGGAGTTGTCTCCCCAGATAAATTTATACCGCTTGCAGAGGAGTCTGGTATCATAAAAAAGATTGGCTATTTTGTTCTAGATACCGCTACAGATGAGCTGGCATTATGGGCAAATGATAGTGTAAAGAAGAACTGGAGAATCTCTGTAAATGTAAGCCCATTACAATTTAAGGATAAAAATTTCATAAATGAGGTAAAAAATCTCGTAACATCTAAGAGAATAAATCCAAATAGACTAAGACTTGAGCTGACTGAAGGCGTGTTAATTGTCGACCA
Organism: Sulfurimonas sp.; assembly: GCA_041654255.1. Lineage (GTDB taxonomy): Bacteria > Campylobacterota > Campylobacteria > Campylobacterales > Sulfurimonadaceae > Sulfurimonas. Next base: position 45,945 of record JBAZDX010000001.1, on the reverse strand, counting down.
GAATATGGCGATGCAGAAAATAGAAGAGCTAAACGAATTTGGTATCTCTTTGTCTATTGATGACTTTGGAACAGGCTACTCAAGCTTGGGGTATTTAAAACATTTAAAGATTGATGAACTGAAAATTGACCAATCTTTTGTTTTTGGTCTGCATAAAAATAACTCAGACAGAACAATAGTAAAAACAATCATTATGATGGGTGAAGAGTTTAATTTTGAAGTAATTGCAGAGGGAGTCGAAACAAGAGAGCAGTTTGAAATATTAAAAAATCTTGGATGTGACTTTTTTCAAGGCTATCTGTTTGCAAAGCCTTGCAAAAGCAGTGAGCTTTAAACAAGCTCACTACAACTTAAAATTGAGGCTGAAGGAAAGGTATGATCTGTTTTTTACGGCTTAAAACTCCGTCTAGCCACGCTTGGTTGTTTTGTATTTTAATCTTAAACGCGTTCTCTACTTTGCTTAAATCATCACTTATGACTAAAAGCTGAGAGCCCTCTTTCATAATATCTGTTAAAAGAATTATGATTGTATGAAGTCCATCCTCTTGCTTCATAAGCTTCATATCTTCAAACAGTTCATCTATTCTACTCTCAAGCACGGAAATATCGACCATTTCAAGCTGCCCTATACCTACTTTGGTGCCATTCATATCAAACGCTTTGTAATCTCTTGTGTTTAGGTTACGGGCACTTGCACCCTCTACGGCAGATTTTGCAATAAACATCTCCATACCAAGTGCTTTGTAATCCTCAATGCCGCAGATTTGAGAGAGCTCTTTTACCGCTTTTGTGTCAACCTTTGTACATGTAGGAGATTTAAAGATTACTGTATCGCTTAAAATCGCGCACATCATCATGCCTGCTATATCTTTTGGAATCTCTATTTTATGGTAATCATACATCTCTTTGATTATTGTGTTTGAACATCCTATGGGGCGAATCCAGCACTCTAGCGGTGTGTCGGTCGTAATGTCGCCAAGCTTATGATGGTCAACAATTCCTAAAATCGTTGCCTCTTTTATATCTTTTGGAGCTTGAGCAAGGTCGGAAAAGTCCACCAGATAAACCTTCTCGCCAGCGTATGAAATCTTAAGTTCAGGCAGTGTGCCGCCAAACTTCTTTAGTATAAACTCCGTCTCAGGAGAGATATCGCCTTGACGCGTCGCTATACAATCTTCACCAAGCTGATTTTTCAGATATGTTAGAGAGATAGCCCCTACTATGGAGTCGGAGTCTGGATTTGTGTGACCAAAAATATATGTTGACATTTCAATAGCCTTTAATTTTTCGTAATTATACTTAAAAAGATTTAACAAAGATGCTATAATTTTCCAATGAATGAAGAGATAAGCAACGCGCAAAATATATATATTTACCACGTTTTACTAATTTTTAGTGGTCTCTTAATAGTTGCCATACTCATCCACATGCTCTACCATAGACGCTCGCCAAGCGCTATCATTGCTTGGATTCTTTCCATAATCCTTATTCCATATCTCTCCGTTCCGCTCTATCTTATAATCGGGCTTAGAAAAAGAAAGAACAGATATAAAAAGAGCTCCCTGAAACTTAAAAACCAGCCTAATGACCAGAACAGACGCTTCGAGATATATACGGACTCCACAAAAGCGTATGAGGCATTTATGGAGTGCATAGAAAATGCCAAAAGTTCCATCTACATAAGCACATACATATTTGAGTATGACAAAGTGACAAAAGAGATTATAAAAGCACTGATAAAAAAAGCAAATGAGGGTTTAGAGATAAAGATACTCATTGACTCTTTAGGCTCTATTGTTCTCTATCTGACTCAATTCAGACTAAGGGAGCTAAAAAAAGCAGGCGTGGAGATAGAGTTTTTTATGCCGATATTTCAAATGCCTTTTAGAAACTACATAAACCTGAGAAACCACAGAAAAATCTACATTTTTGACAATGAAAAAGTTTTAAGCGGGGGAGCAAATCTCTCGGATGAGTACTTAGGACCTGTTTTTTGTAAAAAAAGATGGGAAGATATTATGTTTCTCATCGAGGGCTCATCAGTAGAGCAATATTTTGAGATATTTGCCTCGGACTGGTTCTATGCTTCAGGCGAGAAGCTGAAGTTTGCCAAAGAAAAACAAGAGCCGCAGGGCGATATCTATCTGCAAGTCGTTCCATCTGGACCTGACACAAAGAGGGATGCTCTTTACGAAGCACTTCTTTTGGCAATATACGGAGCAAAAGAGAAGATTTATATTATTACCCCATACTTCATCCCAAACAACTCTCTCATTGAAGCGCTTATCATCGCTCATCACAAAGGAGTTGATGTAAAACTAATTACGCCAAAAGAGGCAAACCATACAATAGTAAATCTTGTCAGAAGCTCATACATGAGGGAGCTTGAAGAAGCAGGAATAAAAATCCATCTCTACAACGGAGCAATGCTTCACGCAAAAGCAATCCTCTTTGATGACAAAAGCGTTGTTCTTGGAAGTGTAAACTTTGACAACAGAAGCCTCTTCTTAAACTATGAAGTAGCCGCATTTGTCTACTCGCCAAGAGTTATAGGGGAGATAGAGACGTGGGCTGATAAACTAATAGCAAACTCCTCTTTTGGAACAAAAAATGTGTCTGACTTTAGAAGAGTTTTTGAAAATCTTATGCGAATAATGGCGCCGCAGCTTTAATGGCAGAGTCATAAAATGTTTAAACCAAGCAGTTTTGTAAAGTCGCTAAAACACCAAGAAACAGAGCTTAGTGGCGAGTTTTGTGTTCTTTGCTGGAACGTCGCAAAACTTTCACTTAAAAGCTCTTACAAAGATTTTGTAAACACTCTTATAAAAAACTACGATTTAGATATTTTGCTTTTGCAAGAGGTAAAAAAAAGCCTCTCACATGAGCTTGAGCTTCACGACTACTCCTATGTACTATCGCCAAATATTGAGACAAAAAAGCATATTTTCGGGGTTTTGAGCGCTTTTAAAAGCTCATGCCACAATGAACTCTCTCTGCTTACAAAAAAGCGTGAGCTGCGATGCGCTACACACAAGATTTCGCTTATCACGCATCATAAAATCTCGGATGAAGAGACACTTCTTATAGTCAATCTGCATGCTATAAACTTTGTGCACAACACTGATTTCAAAAATGAGCTGAGCAATATACACTCGATTATCAAATCGCACGGCGGAGCTATGATAGTTGCGGGAGACTTCAACACATGGAACCTAAAAAGAGTCCAGTACCTAAACGAGTTTAGCGACGATTTGGAGTTAAAAAAAGTAGAGTTTGAGAGCGAAAAAGATATAAAAAAGATTTTTTCCAACTCGCTTGATTATATTTTTTACAGAGGTTTGGAACTGACATTCTCAACCGTCATAGACAGCAAAAAAATATCAGACCATAACCCTATCATCGCAAAGTTTAAACGCTAATTTATAAACTCTACAACTTATCTCGCTCCCATGCTTTGCTTGGGAGTGTGTACATCAATTTATATTTTGTTTTACGTGTATGCATTCCCAAGTGGAACTTGGGAACGAGAAAGACCATAACCCGATTATCCCTCGCTCCCATGCTTTGCTTGGGAGTGTATATTTTAGCTATTACTAAAGAGAGTTATAAACGCTAATTTACAAACTCTACAACTTCATCAAAACCGAGTCTTAACTGAGAAGACTGTTCTAGCGCCCTATATCCAAAAGGGAGCATCAAAGAGAGCTGATATTTTTTAGTATCAAGATTTAAAACTCTCTCTGCATTCTCCTTCTCAAACCCCTCAATCGGGCAGCTGTCGATACCTAGAGTTGCTGCACTTGTCATCATATTTGCCGCAGCGATGTAAGTCTGCCTTGCAGTCCAGCAGAGTATATTTTCATCGCACTCAAGAGTTTTTTGAAGGTGTTTTGCATACAAATCTATGTAAAAATCAAACTTCTCTTTTGGCATTTCGCGGCGCAAAAATCTCTTTGCCGGTATGCCTGATTCTACTTTGACACTCTCTATCGCAGCCAAAACCACAACCAGATGAGAACATGAGGTAATCTGCGGCTGATTCCAGCAAAAAGGTCTGATTTTAGCCTTTAGCTCCTCATTTGTGATAACCAAAAACTTCCACGGCTCCATGCCGAATGATGAGGGTGATTTTCGCCCTGCTTCGAGTATCTCTCTTATATCTTTATCTGATATTTTTTTACTCTCGTCAAAAAGTTTACACGCATGTCTAAAATCCATAGCTTCTTTAAATGTTTTACTCATAAACTGCCTCCATTGTCATAGTTTAAAAAAAAGATTATATACTTCCAATCAAAAAACAAAGTTAATTATGGAAAATTTCGCACTCATATTTGTAGCAATTTTTATCGGATACATTATTGGCAGAATTAATGTTTTCCCAAAAGATACGCCTATTATTTTGAATCAATTTATCCTCTACATCTCGGCTCCCGCTATGGTACTGCTTAAAATTCCAAAACTAAGCCTATCTTACGAGGTAGTTATTCCGGTTGTTATCGCCTGGATTGTTATGAGCATAAGTGCTTTGGCAGTTTTTTATCTCTCAAAACTCCTTGCATTTACAAAAGAGGTGACCGGTGCTTTAATGCTTGTGGCTGTTTTAGGAAATACTTCTTATTTAGGCATTCCTATCATTCAAGCCTATTTCGGCGATGAAGCACTCGGCTATCTTTTAATGTATGATCAGCTAGGCTCTTTTATCGCGCTTTCTACCTATGGAACATTTGTAGCGGCTTATTATTCAAGCTCAAAAAATGTAGATATAAAGGCATTGTCATTAAAGATAGTAACTTTTCCACCATTCTTGGCTCTTCTTATCGCACTTTTTTTCATAGGCACATCATTTCATCCAGTAATAGACGGTGTACTGACCTCTCTTGCTAACACGATAATTCCATTGGCATTGGTTGCTGTTGGTCTTCAGCTTAAATTTAAACTGCCATCAGAGGATTTAAAACCTTTTGGCATCGCTCTTGCAATAAAACTTCTATTTGCGCCTCTCATAGCAATTACTCTCTGTTACATCTTTTCATGGAACTCTGAAGCGGCTAATATCTCCATCATGGAAGCGGCAATGGCACCTATGATAACAGCGGCGGCAGTCGCTTCAATGGCAGGACTTGCTCCACGCTTAAGCTCAGCGATAGTCGGCTATGGGATTCTTTTGTCATTTTTTACCACATGGGCTGTGTATAATTTTATAAGTTAAAAAGAGGATTTCAATGGAGTGTTACTGCGGCAGCAAAAAAGAGTTTAGCGAGTGTTGCGAACCATATCTAAGCGGCGTTTTACAGCCATCAACAGCACTAGAACTTATGAGAAGCAGATACAGCGCGTATGTGCTTGGAGACGGTGAGTACATTGTAAAAACAACCCTCGAAGAGAACAGATACGATGATGATTTGGAGCTTATAGAAGAGTATGCCAAAAGCGTAGAATGGCTCGGTCTTGAAATTGTACATGTAGAAAAAAATATTGTTGAATTTAAGGCTTATTACAGAGATGCAAACGGCGTTAAAGTTCAGCATGAAAAGAGCAATTTTATCTATGAAGATGGAGCGTGGCTATACAGAGACGGCAAAATGTATAACTCTAAAATAGAACGAAATGAGTCATGCCCGTGCCAAAGCGGCAAAAAATACAAAAAGTGCTGTGGAGCTTTATAGATTTCACAATCTTAGAGCTTTGCTATATACTCCAAAACCTCTGCGGCTCTTCCGCGAAACACAACCTTATCTGAACGCTTTTGTATCTGATAGTCATACATCGGATCGTAATAGTTTACAAGAAGATACTCAACCCACTCTCTATAGCCCTCAAATGAGCCGTCATTTTGCTGTTTTTGAAAAGCGGTCTCAAAAATTTTGGTAAGCTCATCATGTCTCTGATTTCCAAGCCGCCTAATTATGCGAAACATAGCACTCTCAATGCTTTGGCGCCATGAGGCAAGCGGATTTTCAAAACCTGCACTCTCATAGCTTTTTTGCGCCTCTATGACATACTCGTTTAGTGTTATATCAATTCTCTCTTCCATGGGTGTATCAAGAATTACAAGTGGTGCCTCTGACATTGCAGATATAAAACTATCCGGCATAAAAACATTGCCGATATGTCTCCCCTCGTCCTCAAAAACAAGATATTTAAACCCATCTTCTATCTTTTGAATCAGCTCATATGTAAGATTGTTTTCAAAATTTATCTGCGAAGTTTGCGGCGTTATTTTCTGTCCAAAAGATGAGCCTCTGTGGTTTGCAAGCCCTTCAAGGTCAATTGCGTTTGGCATCTCTTTTAATTGTATAGTTTTGCCGGAACCCGTTCTCCCTCCCAAAATTATAGGCTTGAAGTGCTGATGGGAATGCTCAAGCTCTCCAATTAAATAGCTTCTAAACGCTTTATATCCGCCCTTTAGGCGCACTATCTCCCTGCCGCTTTGGCGTATCCACTCCTGAGATATTCTGGAGCGCTGTCCGCCTCTAAAGCAGTACAAAAGCGCATCAGGATTTGCATCCATAAAATCAAGCCACGCTTGGATGCGCTCTTCTTTTATCTCCCCGCTTACTAGTCTGTGTCCAAGCTCCACCGCCTTTGCATTTCCCCTGTTTTTATAGCAAATACCTACCAGATGTCGCTCTTCATCACTCATTATAGGAAGATTTACGGCATTTAGAAATGCCCCTTTTTTAAACTCTATCGGCGCTCGAACATCGATAAGCGGGGTTTTGTTTAAGACAATAGACCTAAAATCATCGTAAAGTTCTGACACCTATAAAACCTCTACAAGATGTTTTTTGCGTGTCACCGTCTCACCAATTGCTTTAAGCTTCAAACCTGCCGCGCGTGCTGATTCATAAAACTCATCAAGAGCATCTTTTTTGACAAATACAAGAAGCCCGCCTGAGGTTTGGGCATCACAGAGTATCTCTCTTTGTTGTTCTGTCATCTGTGAGATTTTATGCCCGTAGCTCATAAAGTTTTTGCGAGAACCTCCCGGAATACACCCAAGTTCTCTGTATTTTTCAACATTTTTCAAAAGCGGAACTTTCTCAAACCATACATTTGCACTTATGTTACTTGCCTCGCACACTTCGCTCAAATGCCCCAAAAGACCAAATCCAGTAATATCAGTCATAGTCACGACGCTCTCTAGTGTTGCAAAAGTCGCACCGATTTTGTTGAGAGTTGTCATGGCTTCAATCGCCACGTCAATATCACCCTCTTCTATCTTTTTTTGCTTTTGTGCGGTTGTGAGTATGCCTATGCCGATGGGTTTTGTCAAAAATATAAGACAATCTTCCTGCGCCATAGAGTTTTTCATAAGATGCTTGTTATCGACTATTCCCGTTACTGCAAGCCCAAAAATCGGCTCCGGAGAGTCTATGGAGTGTCCTCCTGCAAGCGGGATTCCCGCATCTTCACATGCCGCACGACCGCCGTCAATAACCTGACGGGCAACGTCAGCACTTAACTTGTCAATCGGCCATCCGAAGATTGATATTGCCATAAGGGGACGCCCGCCCATAGCATATATATCGCTAAGCGCATTTGTCGCGGCAATTCGTCCGAATGTAAAAGGATCATCCACGATAGGCATAAAAAAGTCCGTTGTCGAGAGAACAGATATGCCGTTGCCTAAATCATACGCCGCCGCATCATCTTTATGCTCATTTCCTACAAGGAGCTGCGGGTAAAGCGGCTGTTGCGCAGTGCTTTTTAGTATCTCATCAAGAAGCATCGGGGAGATTTTACATCCGCACCCAGCTCCGTGGCTATACTCTGTAAGTTTTACTTTTTCCATTATTTCCCTTTATTTATGAAGAGCAAGCTCTTTTGCTAGATACTCACCTGTATAACTGCCTGTTTTTTTATGCTCGTCTGCTACCTTTTCAGGACTTCCCTCAGCGATTATAAGACCGCCGCCGCTTCCGCCCTCTGGACCCATATCTATAATATAGTCGGCATTTTTTATCATATCAAGATTATGTTCGATGATAAGCACCGAGTTTCCAAGCTCTACAAACTTATGAAGAACCCCAGTAAGCCTATCAACGTCAGCAAAATGGAGTCCTGTTGTCGGCTCATCAAGTATATAGAGTGTTTTACCCGTGTCTTTACGGCTGAGCTCCTTGCTAAGCTTGATTCTTTGAGCCTCGCCGCCAGAGAGCGTCACTGCATTTTGCCCAAGAGTGATGTAGCCTAAACCGACATCTACGAGGGTTGAGAGTATCTGGTTTATCTTTGGTATAGGCTTGAAAAATTCATAAGCCTCTTCCACGCTCATATTTAGCACGTCAGATATATTTTTGCCCTTATAAAAAACCTCCAGTGTCTGCTGGTTGTATCTAGTTCCGCGGCAAGTATCACACTTGACCATAATGTCCGGCAAGAAGTGCATCTCTATCTTGTTTTCGCCCTCGCCTTGGCACTTCTCACATCTTCCGCCATTAACGTTAAAGCTAAATCTTGAACTTGTGTAGCCTCTAATCTGCGACTCTTTTGTCTGTGCAAAGAGATTTCTTATCTCATCCATTACGCCCGTGTATGTTGCAGGGTTTGAGCGCGGCGTACGTCCGATAGGGCTTTGGTCTAGGTAGATCACCTTGTCAACATTCTCAAGCCCGTTTATCTCTACGCCCGCCACTTTATTTACTTTTCTGGCATGGTTTAAAAGCTCTCTAGCTGTGGGAAGGAGAGTTTGAAGCATAAGAGAGCTTTTTCCGCTTCCGCTTACTCCAGTAATACATACAAAGTTATTAAGAGGGATTTTGGCGCTAAGATTATTGATATTATTTAATGTGACATTTTTTATCTCTATATATTTCTCTTGCGCTCTTCTGTAAAAATACTCTATCTTCTTACGTCCGTAAAGATAGTCCGCAGTGAGTGTTTTGGCTTTTTTAAGCTTGTCGAGAGTCCCTGCAAAAACAACTTCTCCGCCAAACTTTCCGGCACCCTCTCCGATGTCCACAATAAAATCGGCATTTTCTATGGTCTCTTTGTCATGTTCGACAACGATAACGCTGTTCCCCTTCTCCTGAAGGCTTCTAAGCGTTCGGATAAGCTTTAGCGTATCTCTCTCATGAAGTCCGATGCTCGGCTCATCTAAAACATATAATACACCCGTTAAACCGCTGCCTATTTGTGAAGCGATGCGGATTCTTTGAGCCTCTCCTCCGCTTATGGTTCTTGCGTCACGACCAAGAGTTATGTAGCCGAGTCCGACATCATACAAAAAGTATAGTCTCTCTCTTATCTCGGTTAAAATAGGTGCCGATACCTGCGCACTTTGTGCTTTGAAGTAGCTAAAATTATTTTTATCTTCAAACCACTCATAACTTTTAGAGATTGGCATATCCAAGATGTCTGCAATTCCTTTGCCACCGACTTTTACGGCAAGAGACTCTCTCTTTAGCCTGTGTCCGCCGCACACGCTACATACCTTCTCGCTCATATAGTCTGAGAGCTCTTTCTCATCTTTGAACATGTCATAGGCTATCTTGATTATTCCCGGCCAAACTCTCTTTACTTCGTGGCTCTTCCAAAGAAAACTTACCTCGTCTATGCCTCCGTGCAAAATCGCTTTTTTTTGATAATCCGGCAAGTCAGAGTAAGGGATGTTAATATCAATCTTGTTTTGCTCGCAGAAGCCCTTTAAAAACGTAAAATAGTATCCCTTGTTAAAGCCGTAAACTATCTTTACTGCGCCCTTTTCTACAGACAAATCTATATCTATTATTTTGTCCTGATCAAGCGCATAACGAAGCCCAAGCCCGTCGCACTCTCTGCATGCCCCTTTTGGAGAGTTAAAAGAGAAAGAGAGTGGCTCAAGAGGGTCAAAGCTTACCTTACAGTCAAAACAGGCATTATGCTCGCTGTAGTGAATGTGAGAGTGCTTGAGTCCCAGCTCTTCGTGATTCAAAATATCAATCTCAAGTTCGCCGTAGCTCTCCTTTAGCGCTTTTTCAACGTCAGCCGCTATTCGCTCTCTATTTTCTTTATTTACTACAACCCTGTCGATTACCACTTTTATGGTATGTTTTTTAGTCTTGCTAAGCTCTATCTCTTCATCAAGTCTGATCATCACGCCGTCTATCATCGCACGGACATATCCTTTGTGTACGAGCGACTCTAAAACGTCGGCATAAGAGCCTTTTTTCTCATTTACAATCGGAGCCAAAAGAACAAGTTTTGCTCCTTCAGGAAGCTTTGCGACCTCGCCTATAATATCTGAGACACTCATCTGCGAAATCTCTTTACCGCACTTGTGGCAGTGCTGAATACCCACACGCGCATAGAGAAGTCTTAAATAGTCATATATCTCGGTAATTGTCCCGACCGTTGAGCGTGGATTTTTAGAGGTTGTCTTTTGGTCAATCGCAATTGCTGGAGTAAGCCCCTCGATTTTATCCACGTCAGGCTTGCCGACACGGTCAAGAAATTGTCTGGCATACGATGACAATGACTCCATATATCGTCTCTGCCCCTCTGCATAAAGGGTGTCGAACGCCAGTGTCGATTTTCCGCTTCCGCTTAGTCCCGTAAAGACTACAAGCTGATTTTTTGGAATTTCAAGCGATATATTTTTTAAGTTATTCTCTCTGGCACCTGTTATTTTAATTACATCTCTATTTTTCATTTATAACTAATTTCCTCTAAAAAATATTCTTTGTATTAAATATATTACTATTAAAAGATAAAAACCGACTAATAATTTTTTTTGCAATACCACATCAACTCTATTTTTAAAGTGAATTCCAACATATACCCCGATAAGCGATGCCAAACCTACAATAACTCCGCTTTGAAAATCTATCTCTCTGCTTAGCGCATGTGAGATAAGACCGGAAATTGATGAAAAAACAACAAAAAAAAGCCCCGAAGATATTGCTTTTTTAAGGTCTACATGTAAAAATCCAACCAAAATCGGGACTAAAAGTATGCTGCCGCCAACTCCTATTATCATACCAAGCACACCAAGAACCACACCTATTAAAAACAGTATAACTCTATTTACATTCTTCTCTACTTTTTCTACTTTTGTTTTAAAAAAAAGCCTGCTGAGTGCAAAAATAGCAAAAGATAAAAATATTACTTCTAGCGTTTTATCATCAATATTTGATGTGATAAACCCGCTTAACAACGCGCCAATAAAACCGCCGGCTCCGATAACAAGACCCATGGGAACATCTAAAGTTTTGTTTTTTCTATTTAAGTAACTGCCATAAACAGAACTAAAAACCATCTGGATAACAGAAATGCCTATAGCATCTTTAATCTCGTGACCAAGCAGCATAAGAGCAGGAACAAGTATAGTTCCACCACCAATTCCGAAAAAACCGGATAAAACACCAATGCCAATGCCTAGAAAAATCAATTCAATCATAATTAAAACTTTTTTCGAATTATATCATCTTAAACCATAGTTTAATTTTACTTTGAGATTCAATAAAGTATAATCTTCCATATTAAGGGCTAAAGAATGTTGAACATAATAATAGAAGCTTCTAAAAATTTTTGTATCCATCAAATTAGAGTACCGTATGAGATTATTGATGATATAACTAAACTGAGAACACTTATTGCTTATATTGACATAGAAACTCTAAGTGGTAAGAAACACAGGGTTTATGTTGGTGCTACGCTAAGTTTTGCACAAAGAATTTCAACTCTCCTGCTAGAAGAGGATGAGAGTGAGGAGGATACTTTGATTGACATGATACTCGAGACTACAAACCTGATAGTTGGGAGTGCCAAAGTCCTTGCAGAGACAGCGGATGAGTACGCATACACAATGTCTACTCCGCATTTTGAGAAGATTGACAGCTTTGATTTTGCATATGACCAGGCAAAAGTTTTAAGAGTTGGAAATGATGAGATGATTATTGCCATCAAGGAACTGTAGTTGAAAAAAAAGAGACATACTTATGGTGCCAAAGAGACAATCTTTGATTCAGAGGCGGAACTTTCATGGATGGACTACTCTGGATTGTTAGATATGGAGGTGGAATTTGTATCTGACTTGGGCGAGACAGAGCTGAGTGTAGGAGAAATTTTAAAACTCACAAAAGGCTCTATTATAGATTTGAAAAAACCGGCAGGCGAGAGTGTTGAATCTTATGTAAATGGTCGTATTTTAGGCAAAGGCGAAGTTATGGTATATGAAAAAAATCTTGCAATTCGTATAAATGAGATTCTAGACTCAAGCGCTGTTTTATATCATCTTTCCAAAGAGAAACTATGATTAAATTATTACTGCTTTTTATAATTCCTTTTTCTCTATATGCTTCAAAGATATTAAGCTATAACATTTACGACAGAACCGATAGAGTAGATGTTATGATAACGTTTGATACTCCGTACGATGGGGTTATAAAACAAAATATAAGCAACTCAACCATCACTATAAAACTACAAAATGCTTCAATCGAATCATCGAAAGTAAAACAACTTTCATCCAAATATATAAAAGCCATCTCTATTACACCGATGGAGAACTATACTCAAGTAGTTGCAGAAGTACCGCCCTCTGTTAGTCTGCAAGCTTCAAAAACATCTGACGCTTATGGTTTGAGACTAAGATTTACTACAAACGTGCCCTCAAATGCAAATGCGGCGCAACAAAAAGAGGCAGAGGATGAATCTTTAAGTGCTCTTCCGACAAAAAAAGGTGACGATTTATCTCAGAGCTACTATATTGTTTTAACAATATTGATTTTGGGAATAGCAATACTCTTTTATATTAAAAAGAGAGTTTCAGTGCCTAAAAGCAGACAAGCTCAACCTTCTTGGTTATTTAAAGAGAACAAAGAGATGCAAAGTGAGGCAGCTCCGCAAACAACTGCAACTGCAAGCACAAATAACGTTACCATAAGGTTTCAAAAATCTCTAAATGGTGAAAACAGCGTTGTTATGCTTGATTTTGGTGAGCAGAGCTATCTTGTTCTTATGGGCAAAAGCAATATACTGCTTGATAAATTTACTGAAAACAGACCATCAACGGAAGATGATTTTAACTCTATTTTACAAAATAGACATAAAGAGCTTGAGAATTTTTTAAATGAAGACAACAAATACAAAGAGTCTTTACGCTCATATAAAGAGAAGGCAGCTTCTATCTCGTACGAGGCTTAAGCCTCTATCTGAGCAGCAGTTCTCTCTTCTAAAAGTTTTTTAATCATAACTAGGTTTGACGCATTTAGCTTATACTTCTCATCCATCATCTTGCTTATATGGTAAACCTCTGTTATGGTTATGCCGTATGGGTCTTTTTTCTCTCTCACAATCTTATTATTATCATCATAAGAGAACAGATATAAGATTTTGCGTGTTTGCTGTATATAGTATGTCAGAGTTATCTCATCCGAGTGTTTCTTCTCGATAGCTACTATAACACGGTGGTCATCACTATAGCTTTTATCAAGGTTTAACTCGTCTCTCACCTCGGCTGCATCTACATAGCCGATATAAAATTTGTTATATAAATCATGATATCTTTGAACTTTTTCACTCATTAAAAAATTCATATCTAAAATATATTTTTTATTACTTCTTATTGTTTTAGTAATCCAAGAAATTGTGTTGTAGTATCTAAACGGATATAGCTTTAAAACATGCGCTTCTATCATTTTGTCAGATTTAATTCTCTTTTTTGGCATAAGTTTTCTGGCATCTGTATCAACAATATAATCAAGTACGCCTTTAGCCGAGAACTCCTCAGTAAGCCAAACGCTGCAGTATGATGGCAACTGTCTAACACCGGTCGCGCCCTCATTTAAAATAATCAGAGCTTTTATCTCATAGTTTGGAAAAATTATCTCTAAAAGTGCTTTTTTCTTTCTAAGTCTTTTTCTAAGTTTTAGTACAGATTTTACAAGAGTCATCTCTACAAAATAGAGCTCTTTGTCTTTTGTAATAAGCATGGCGTCAAATTCGCTTATTTCTCTGCTTTTTGTTCTATAAACAATCTGCTGTTTTTCACTTATAGAGAGTGTGTTTGCATGTGATTTAATTTTGTCTTGATGGAAACCTTTTAGGACAAACTTTTCTATATTGTCATTTTCTGCCGCATATATCAAAAGTTTTTCGTAAACAAAGTTTTCAAACACTTCGCCCTCAAAAGAGCGATATGAACTCAAAAAATGCTGATCCTCTTGGCTGATGCCTTTTCTAATGAGGGATAATAAATATTTTACATTATAGTCGTAGTGCAGTAAATTATCGCCTATATCACTCTCATCTAATGTTTTTATTGATTTACTTATTTTTAACAAACTAACTCACTATTACTAAAAAAATCATCTAATGTGGCACGATACTCTTTTGGATCAACTATTCTATTTACGCTGTCTCTAAGTGCAGAAGCGCCTTTATAGCCTTTAGAGTAGGTGTGCGTGTGCTTTCTAAACATAATTACGCCATGAGGACCGTAAAATTCCATCATTTTGTCAAAATGTTCCAAGATTATATCATGCTTAATATTTTTGTCAATATTTTTAGTTCCGGATTTGAGTTGATGAAAGATCCAAGGAGCACCGACAGCCCCGCGTCCTATCATCACTCCATCTGCGCCTGTGTGCTCTAAAACCCACTTTGCCTTTTCATAGGAGTCAATATCCCCGTTTGCAATTACCGGAATCTTTATAGCCTGTTTTATCTCGGCAATTGCGTCATAATCGACAGCAGCTTTAAACTTTCCTGCGCGAGTCCTTCCATGAACTGCCAAAAAATCAGCTCCGCTATCTTCAACCATTTTTGCTATTTCTATGTGATTTTTCTTTTCAAAACCAAGTCTTATCTTTACGCTTGTTAAATTTTTATTTGATGTATCTTTGATAGTTCTTATAATTTCGCCCATTAGAGGCAGATTTAAAAGCAGTGAGCTTCCGCTTCCGTGTCCTACTACTTTTGGCACAGGACAACCGCAGTTAAGGTCTATTACGTCTATACCATCTTGTTCATTTAAAATTTCGACTGCACGCTTTATAATATCTACCTCTGCACCTGCAATCTGAACAGAATATGGATCCTCGTTTGGACTTTTTTCTATCATATTGAAAGTTTTTTGCGAGCCGTGAACCAAAGCATTTGAACTAAGCATTTCGCTCACCGTCAAATCTGCTCCAAACTTCTTAACAACACTTCTAAAGGGCAGGTCCGTAAAACCCGCAAGTGGAGCTAAGACGTAAATAGGCTCGTCAAAGGATAGTTTTTTTTCAATCATTTAATAGGCTATATAAAAAGATTGATATCGAAGTGTTTGCCGCACTCTCTTAATGAACTATACGCTTTAAAATGTGCATACTCATCTGGCTGTGAAATATCAAGTATCTCTTTTGCAGGCGCCAACATCTCCAAATCAAACAGAGTAAACAGATATGCGTCCACTACGGTCTCATTTTCATTACTCAATGTTTCAAACAGTTTAATTCTCTGCTCTGGAAGCATTGACTTAGATAATTTTTTTGATGCCTGTATATAATCATCCGTAGTTAGTTTTAAATCTTTAAAGAGAGATATTAGTGACTCATTTGACACTACCAGAGTGTTCGTATCTGCATTAATTCTAGATAAAATTTCAAAAAGTGCTTCTTTGCTCATTGCGTCTTTGTATTTTTCTATAAGATAAAGCGGCGCTTTTTTAACGAAATCAACATAAACTTCTCTACGTAAACTTATATGATACTTAGCATGACCGTTTAAAATATCTTCAGCGTTGATAGTTCCTTTTTTATACTTATTTCTCTCATTTTGGATAACAAGTGTATTTGATGAGGGTAAAGAGTATTTTCTTAAATCAACAACATCCCCATTTTTTACGCCGTTGATTAAAGCAAGAACATTATTTATTTTTTTATTATCAACTACCGAGTTAAGCCCGTCTGCCGGAAAAATTGTAGCATTATCCACAAGAAAACCTAAAAGCTTATACTTCTCTGTTTTAAACGAGTTGGAACGGTTCTCTTTGCCTAGATAGGCATCAACTATCGCATCAACTATTTTTTCATAATCTTTTTCATGTTTACGAAGCTTTAGAGCGCCTAAAATCGAATAAAAAGACATATGCAGGACACTTGCAATATATAATATTATCATAGGGATTACGGCTAATATAGCTATCGATAGTGATGGCAGTGTTATGCCAAAAAACTCAATACTCATGCTCTCTTTAGTAATAAATGCAAAAACATACCAACCAACTATTATAATCAATATTAATGCTGCTATCGTGTATTTTTTAATATGCATAACCGTTCCTTATTTAGATTTTTCTACTATTTCTCTACAATCAATGCAGTATATCGCGTGTGGCTTAACTTTTAGTCTTTGAAAACCTATCGGATCTTCACACATTTCACATATCCCGTAATCACCGGTTGTTATTTTCCCCAACGTTACGTTAATTTCTCTTAATTCTTGTTCTTGCTGCTGCACAATAGCACTCTCCACCATTGAGCTGTTATCAACAGATGCATGGTCGCCCTCATCGTTTAGTTCCATTGAACTTAACTGATTTAGCTCCTCGTTTACGCCTTTGATATTTTTTACTATCTGCTCTTTCCTACTCTCAAGTATCTCTTTAAAGTATTTTAATTCGCTATCTTGCACTTACTTTCCTTATTTATGATATGGGTGGTTGCTTAAAATTGAAAAACCCCTATAAATCTGCTCTAGCAATACAGCTTTTGCAATCTTATGACTCATAGTAATATTTCCTAAACTTATAACAGAATCGCCTCTTTTTAAAAAGCTTTCTTCAAAGCCGTAAGCTCCGCCTATGAAAAATTTAATCGCAATTTTACCATCTAATAGCTTACTAAATTCATAACTGTCAACTATTTTTCCTTCCGGATGCAATATAACGTTAAAACCTTTGGATATATGTGGCTCAAAAAGTTTTGTATAAGCCGCTTGAGAGGCTTCCGGTGAGATAGTGTGTGCTTTTGTTACATCTTTATTAAAAAGTTCTATATCCTCAACTTTTGCAAAGCGAGAAATCATCATTTGCAGCTCTTTATAAAGAGGATCATAAATTGAGCGCTCTTTTTTTGCAATTGAGATAATTTCTATATTCACTTAAGAAGTCCGCTTCCAATTACATGGTACGTGACATGTGCGAATTTGTCACTATCTTTTACCCCGCCGATTGCAGCAACAAAATGTTTAGAGAGAGAGGCAATCTCATCTAGTTTTTCACCGATAATCGTTGATATGTTCTCTTTTGTGCTTGTATCTCTATATGCGCCCAAGCCTATATAGTTTATATCCATCGAGTTTGCTTGCAAAACTTCCTCTTTGTTGTGCGTGGAGATGCCAAGGAGTTTCTCTTTTTTTATAACTTCTCTAAGAATTTTTACAGCTTTAAATATATCTTTATCTATGGCTCTTAAATCGTCCTGTCCAACATGAACACCATCACAAAACTCTACAAGCTCATAAGCATCGTTTACCACTAAAAAACCGTCATACAGCCTTCTGATTTTTATAAGCTGCTGTTTTATAAATGCGACATCTGCATTTTTGTTTCGGTACTGAATAATCTCTGCATTTTTTTGTTTGACAATTTCAATGAAATCTTCAAGGGAGAGACCTTTTTTATCCAAAAGGTCTTGGTCACAAAGTGCGTAAAGCCGCATTATGCAACTTTAAGGAGTGTTAAGAGGTCTGAGAGTGTTTTTTTAAGGTCATTTCTATTTACAATCATATCGATAGAACCTTTTTCAAGCAAAAATTCTGCTCGCTGAAAGCCATCCGGAAGAGCAGAACCTATTGTCTGTTCTATAACCCTCTGACCTGCAAAGCCAACCAAAGCGCCCGGTTCAGCTATAATTATATCGCCTAACGTTGCAAATGAAGCACTTACTCCGCCCATTGTAGGGTCGGTAAGAACTGAAATATATAGAAGATTGTGCTTTGAGAGTTTTGCCAAAGCCGCAGAGGTTTTGCTCATCTGAAGAAGAGAGAAAGTGCTCTCCTGCATCCTTGCACCGCCACTCGCACTTAGTATAATTAAGCCCTGTTTTTTCTCTATTGCACGATTTACTGCACGAACAATTTTTTCACCTTCTACGGAGCCTAAAGAGCCGCCCATAAACGCGAAGTCAAATATAACAATCTGAGCGCTGACGCCGTTCATTTTGCACTCGCCGCTTACAACTGATGAAGTTTTGCCTGTTTTTGCTTGTGCCTCTTCAAGTCTCTGCTTATATGATATTTTATCTACAAATTTTAAAGGATCTACCGGTTTTAAATTGCTGTCATACTCTACAAAAGTACCCTCATCAGCCAAGAGTTCGATTCTCTCTTTTACGCCTATTCTAATATGGTAACCACACTTAGGACAGACATGCTTTTGATTTTCAACCTCTTTATAATACATAAGAGATTGACAAGACTTACACTTTACCCAGTGGGCAGGAGCTTCGCTTTTAACCGGTTGATTTTTATCTGCAACGGTATTTCTAGAAAAAATGCTTAGTAGGTTCAAAAATTATCCTTTTGTATATAATGAGGCGGATTATATCAAATTTATACTTGATTTTTTAATTAGTTAGTTGAGGCAAGTTTTTTCTACACGCAGAAAATCTACATGTAGAAAATATATTATTCTTATTTTAGAAGAGATTTAACAATGCTTCTAGCAGCTTCACGACCGTCATATGCGGCAGTTACAACCAAATCAGCACCTCTGTAACAATCTCCGCCGGCATAAACTCCGGAAGTCGTCGTCTCATGAGTCTCTTCGTTGATGATAATTCCGCCCCATTTGTTTGTCTCAATGCCATTTTCGGCTAAAAACGACGGAACTTCAGGGTCAAAACCTAGAGACAGAATAATAGCATCGGCATTTACTCTAAATTCACTCCCTTTTACCTCTTCCATTTTTTGACGTCCGCTCTCATCTTTAGCGCCAAGAATTGTTTTGACAACTTCAACGGCAACAGCATCGCCCTTGTCGTTTAAAATAATCTGCTTAGGAGAGGCAAAAAATGTAAAATCAACGCCCTCTTCCATAGCATTTTTATACTCTTTTTGACTTCCGGGCATATTGTGCGCATCACGACGGTAAAGACATGTTACAGATTTTGCTCCATCTCTTTTTGCAGTTCTTAGGCAGTCCATAGCAGTATCTCCACCGCCGATTACAACTACATTTTTATCTTTAAAATCAAACTTTTTATCATAAGAAGTTTTAAAATTCTTTCTCTGTATTGCCGTTAAATAGTCCATTGCCTTATAAACATTGCTTGCTTTTTCGCCGTTAATAGAGGCATTTTTAGCTTTTGTTGCACCGACACCGATAAACATAGCATCATGTTTGTCAGCAATCTCTTCAAAAGTTATATCCTTGCCCACTTCGCAGTTAAGAACAAGCTCCATTCCAGCCTCTAGAAGAAACTTTATACGGCGTTCTATAATTTTTTTGTCAAGCTTAAAGTTCGGGATTCCATAAGTCATAAGTCCGCCCGCTCTATCACTTCTCTCATAAACAGTAACTGCTATTCCTGAACGTAAAAGGTATGTTGCCGCAGAGAGTCCTGCAGGACCGCTTCCTATAACTGCTACTTTTTTATCTGTTGTTATTCCAGGAAAATCTGGTTTAAAACCTGCTTTAAACCCCTCTTCGGTTATATATGTCTCTACGGAACCTATCGTTATAGCTCCGTGACCGTCATTTAGCGTGCAATCTCCCTCGCATAGTTTATCATGCGGGCAAACTCTACCCATAACTTCTGGAAACGGGGAAGGCTCATTTGAGAGCTTAAATGCAAACTCCAAATCCTTTTCACTTACGGCTTTTAGCCACTGCGGAACATAGTTGTGAAGCGGGCACTTATTTAGACAAAACGGGTCTCCACACTGAATACATCTCTCACTTTGAGTTGCTGCTTCACTCTTATCAAAAACTTCGTAAATTTCCCCAAAATCTTTTGTTCTCTCAACGACTAATCTTTTTCTGGCTTCTATTCTGTCAATTGTTAAATATTCTCTCATGATTAATCTCCAATCTCTAAATTCATAGGTAATTTAGTTAAGTTTTTAGGTTTTACAAGCCAGAAATTTCTAACCTCTACCCTAAAATTATCAAGCAGCGCTTTTGCTTTTTTGCTTCCTGTTTCCACTAAATAATCTTTTAAAAGTTTTTTTAGGTAGTGTCTAGCCTCATCCCCATCATCCGTGTCAATACGAATAGATTCAACCAGTTCACGATTTACATTTTCAATAAAACTATGCTCTTTATCATATACAAAACTGATTCCGCCCGTCATTCCAGCGCCAAAGTTGATACCCGTACGACCAAGAATAACTACAACACCGCCGGTCATATATTCGCAGGCATTATCGCCTGTTCCCTCAACTATTGCGAGTGCTCCAGAGTTACGCACGGCAAATCTCTCGCCGACACTGCCTGATATATAGAGCTTCCCGCCCGTCGCACCGTAAAGACATGTATTTCCTCCTGCAGCGAACTTCTCGCCCTCATTTTCAGAAGTGACAATGATTTTGCCTCCGTGCATACCTTTACCGATGTAATCATTTGCTACACCACTCAGATAAATTGATACACCGGGGATTAAAAATGCACCGAGGGCTTGACCTGATATACCTGTTAAGTTTATTCTTATGGTATCTGCATGCAACCCTTTATCGCCGTAATATTCAGCTATTTCTCCGCTTATTAGCGCTCCGAAACTTCTATTTATATTGGTTATTTTTCTGCTGATTCTTACAGGATGCTCAGGATGTTTAATCGTACTCATAGCCTCTTGTAAAATATCTTTTTCAAAAGCGTTGTCATCAAACGGGTGGTTTGATTTTTGTTGACATGTATTTACGCCTTTTTCTTGATGAAGCACAGAACTAAAATCAAATTTTTGAGCAAACTTGTCATCCACAACTTTTAAAATATCGCTTCTTCCTATCATCTCTTCCATTGTCTTAAAACCAAGCTCAGCCATAATTGAGCGAACATCTTCAGCCATAAGAGTAAAATAGTTTATGAGCTGGTCAACATGCCCTTTAAAAAACTCTTGGCGAAGCATCTCGTTTTGAGTAGCAATTCCAACACTACATTTGTTTACATGGCAGATACGAAGCATTTTACAGCCGACAATTGTCAGAACTCCGGTACCAAATGCGTAACTTTCAGCACCCAAAAGTGCAGCTTTTACAACATCAAGTCCAGATTTCAGGCCGCCGTCTGCTTGAACCTCGACAAGTCCTCTTAAGTTGTTCGCTTTAAGTGCATTGTGCGCTTCGCTAAGTCCTAATTCCCAAGGATTTCCTGCAAATTTTATTGATGTCAGAGGCGCCGCACCCGTTCCGCCGTCGCCGCCTGAGATAATAATCTTATCGGCATATGCTTTTGCAACACCGGCCGCAATTGTTCCGACTCCGATTGTTGATACAAGCTTTACCGCAACTTTGGCTTTTGGGTTTACCTGCTTAACATCAAAAATAAGCTGCGCCAAATCCTCAATTGAGTAGATGTCATGGTGCGGCGGCGGTGAGATAAGGGTTACACCCGGTATCGTATGGCGAAGCTTGCCGATAAGCGGCGAAACTTTGTGCCCTGGAAGCTGTCCGCCCTCTCCCGGTTTTGCACCCTGAGCAACCTTTATCTGTATCTCTTCAGCGCTTCTTAGATATGCGGCAGTTACGCCAAATCTTCCCGATGCAACCTGCTTAATTTTTGAGTTTCTATCAGTTCCAAAACGCTCACTATCTTCTCCTCCCTCGCCAGAATTTGATTGAGCTCCGATTCTGTTCATAGCCATTGCAATAGTCTCATGCGCTTCTGGGCTGATTGAACCAAGGCTCATAGCCGCTGAAGCAAATCTCTTAAAGATAGCCTCTTTTGGTTCAACTTCAGATATGCTGATAGGTTTTCTGTCAGATTTTATCTCAAAGAAATCACGAATAAATTTAAGACCTCTTTTGTTTACCAAATCTTTTAATTTATCATAATCTTTTTTACTTCCGCTCTCTGCCGTTGCGTGAATTGCATGGATTACTTCTGGGCCAAAATCATGGTGCTCCTGTCCCGTATAAAACTTATAGTACCCGCCGATGTTAAGAGGAAAAATTTTGTTAAACCCGTTATCTTCAAAGGCTTCTTTATGATATTTTGTAAGTTTTTCGTCAATATCTTCATAGTTAAGACCGCCGAGCGCAGAGTTTGAGGTGGCAAAACACTCTTTAACTATTTCACGATTTAATCCAATAATATCAAATAGACCTGCATTTCTATAAGATGCAATGGTAGAAATTCCCATTTTTGACATTATCTTTAAAATTCCTGCATTTAGGGCACCGTGAACATATTTTAAAGCTTCATAGCAATCTATTGTAATCGCATTTGATCTCTTCGTATGCGCTATAACTGTCTCTGCCAGAAGCTTAGGATGTATAGCATTTGCACCGTATCCTATTAACACCGCTGCGCCATGAGGATCCATAACCTCTCCCGTAACCGCAACCATAGATACAAGGTGTCGGATATTGACTTTTGAGAGCGCTATGTTTAAGCGGCCAACAGCCATAGCCATAGGAATTATCTTATTTTTTTTACTAAACCCATAATCATCCAGAATCACGATTCTTGTGCCATGATTTTTTACAGAATCTATCACCGTCTCTACCAGAGCATCCAGTGATTTTTTCAAATCTGCTTCATAGGCAGTTGAGAAAGTTTTATTGCAATAAAAAGATTGATAACTAGGTGATTTTCTGTCTCCGAATGATTTTAATACTTTTAGCTTTTCACTCGTAATTATCGGTGAATTTGATTTTAAGCGATGAGCATGAAACGGGACTTCATCCAGTATATTGTGAACCTCTCCAAAGCCTGTATTTAGGCTCATTACAACTTTTTCTCTTATCGGGTCGATAGGAGGGTTTGTAACCTGTGCAAATTTTTGTTTGAAGAAATCGGAAAATGCTCTCTGCTTGTTTGAAAATGCAGCAAGCGGAGTATCGTCACCCATTGATCCGACAGCCTCTTTTCCCTCAATAATCATAGGCTCAATAACTTGCTCTATAACCTCATGGGTAACATTAAAATATCTTTGTCTTGCAATAAGCTCATCTTTATCATATTCAGAAGCAGACATGTATTGTTCCGCAACATGCTCCTGAAGATAAATCATATGCTCATTTAGCCACTCCATGTATGGGTTTGAACTCTTCAAATAATCATTTATTTCGCTGTTTTTAAATATTTTTCCATATTTAAGGTCAAGTCCGAGCATCTCTCCTGATTGCAGACGACCTCTCTCTTTGATATCCTCTTCCGCTATATCTACAACGCCATATTCGCTAGCGATTAACAGGTTGTCATCTTTTGTTATTATGTATTTTGATGGACGAAGACCGTTTCTATCCAGTACACAGCCAATATAACGGCCGTCAGTTACTGAAAATGCGGCAGGACCGTCCCAAGCTTCAAAAACAGTTGATTGAAACTCATAAAATGCGCG
This sequence comes from Sulfurimonas sp., assembly GCA_041654255.1. GTDB lineage: Bacteria > Campylobacterota > Campylobacteria > Campylobacterales > Sulfurimonadaceae > Sulfurimonas. The sequence continues at coordinate 22,471 of JBAZDX010000001.1, read as the reverse complement.
AAGTTCAGGGTCCATATGCGGAGCATTTTGCCAAGCAGCAGGAATCACAGCGCGTACAGCTTTAAAGAAATCCATACCGTTTACCAAAAGAAATTCAAAAAAGTTGTCGGCTGAAGCACTATCTGAAGATCTTGGCTGTAAAATCGGCAATATTCTTTGTATCTCTTCATTGGTGAAAACATCGCTCTTGATTGATTCTGATTTTATCTCAACATTAAAGCGATTACCCTCAACAGAGTTAATCTCGCCGTTGTGCGCAACTGCACGAAATGGCTGCGCCAACTTCCACTCAGGAAGCGTATTTGTTGAAAATCTTTGATGAAACAGTGAAAATGATATTTTAAAATCTTCATCATTTAGGTCTTTGTAGAACTCTTTTATATGAGTAGGCATTATTAGCCCTTTATATGAGAGAACTTTTGAACTCATTGAAGCTATGTAAAAGTTTCTGTCATCTACAAGTTTATGTTCGCTCTCTTTGCGAGATAGATATAAAAGTGCATCAAATCTATTTGTAGCCATGATTGAATTTGGAGTTATAAATAGCTGAACGATAGTCGGAAGTGATGCAAGAGCCTGCTCTCCAAGCGCATTTGTATCAACAGGAACATCTCTGCGAAGAACAACTTTTAAATCATTGTTTGCACAAACTGCCTCTACGATAGCAAGGTGATTAATATCTTTTGTGAAAATCGATGCAACAGCAAACTGTTTTGGCAGTTCAATACCGCTTTTAGTAGCCTCTTTACGAAGAAACTCTTCAGGAAAAGATAAAAGAAGACCGCTTCCGTCTCCGGTTTTTCCATCAGCAGCTACCGCACCGCGATGCATCATTCTCTCTAATGCGGTTATTGCGTCATTAAGAACTTTATGTGATGCTCTGTTTTTAATATTTGCCACAAGCCCAAAACCACAATTATCTCTGAATGATCTTAACAAATCATGATATTCAACCATACTAACTCCTAAATCTTGCAATTTTTTTAAATTCATTATAAATTTAATCTCTTTTTAAACAAACTTAGTCTATTTAGAGATAAGAGTTGCATTATACAATTCAAAGGTTTAAAAAAATATAATATCAAGATGATTTTCTTATTAAAAATAAAATATGTGTATAAAAGAAGCGGTCAATGCAGGGTTTCATTCTAAATCATAACAGAGTTAAAGATGAAGATTTAATAGTTACCATCTTATCAAGAGAAAGCTTAGATACTCTTTATAGATTCTACGGCGCGAGGCATGGAGTAATCAATCTTGGCTTTAAAGTTGACTACGAAAAAGAGAGCTCCTCCAAATCAAACATATTAAGACTAAAAGATGTAATCCATATTGGATACAAGTGGATAAATGATTATAAACTTTTGAGATTATGGCAGGATTTCAGCGCACTTTTTTATAAACATCTAAAAGATGCCGAAGAGCTAGACGATTTTTATTTTGAGCTATTGGAGAGTGCATCACAAAACTGGAATAAGCAAAATCCAAAAAGAGTTGCCATAGAGTCATATATAAAACTATTGGAGCATGAGGGCAGATTACACACTGAATTTGAGTGTTTTATCTGTTCTGGCTCTATCGTAGAAGACGACATTTCGCTTCTTCGCGCCTTTTTGCCCACACATAAAGAGTGTACTCACACTTTTAGCATAAAAAAGGGTGCCATTACCGAGCTGTATAAAAATAAAACGACACTTTTTTTAAACGACGAGGAGATAGATAGGCTCTGGTATCTTCTTCTTGAGGGGTTATAAAGTTAATCATTTAATTATAATTCCACTTTATTGTCTAAAAGCAACTCTTCATCATCAACTATAATTACCTCTGCATTGCTATCATCAAAATCTTGAAATTCTATTTTGGAATCTTTGAGAGTTTTAGATGCTTTTGCACCTAATCTTTTTAAATTTTCAACGCGTCCGAGTATATTTCCGCTTCCCTCGCTTAACTGTTTATGAGTAGTTTCATAAGTGCTTGAGAGCGTTTTTATTTGATTGCCGATTTTGTTGAAATTTTCAGCATAGCCCACCATTTTGTCATATAGTTTTCCAGCCTCGTCAAATAGCTTTGTCGTGAGAGAGTTAGATTGCTCACTTTGCCAGTAAAGATAGATTGTTCGCAGTGATACGGTTAAAGTTGATGGGTTTACGATTGCGATGTGTTTTTTGAGTGCATATTCATACAAGGTTGGATCTCTTTGTACGGCAAGAGCAAATGCGCCCTCGATCGGCACAAACATAAAAACATACTGCAGAGTTCCTATTTTATAATGTGCATAATCTTTTGAATCCAGAGTGTCTATATGGTTTTTAAAAGAGATAACCATATTGTTGATTGAGATTACTCTCTCCTCCTCAGTTTCGGCTCTAATATAGCTGTCATAATCATTTAAAGAGACTTTTGAGTCGATTATCATGGTTCTTTCTTGAGGCAGCTTTATAACAACATCGGGGCGTTTCGTGCTGCCTTGTTCATCTTTATAACTTTGTTGAGTATGGTAATGTACATCTTTGAGCAAACCAGAGTACTCCAAAACACTCTCTAAAATCATCTCACCCCAGCTGCCCTGTGTCTGTTTTTTACCTTTTAATGCCTTTGTTAAATTTTCTGCTTCTTTGGAGATATTCATACCGGCTTTTGTGACTTGTTCTATCTCTTTAGAAAGCTCGGCAAATTTTTTAACACTGCTCTCTTGAGAATCTTCTATTTTCTTTTTAAATGACTCAATATTTTCTTTAAATGGCTTCAAGATAGAGTCTAGCGATTTTATAGATGTTTCATCAAACTTTTTGAGCTTACTCTCTAGGTTGTTTTGCATTATTTCATTGAGTTTTAACTCTAGTTTTTTGCCCTGTTCTTCAAATTCAATCTTTAATTTTTGATTATTTTCTTGTTGAGCATGAAGGCTTGAGACAAGTTCAGAATTTTTTGCTCTCACTTGAGCGTTATTTTCAGTTAAAAAATCTATTTTATTATCAAGTGAATCGATTGTGGAGGTTAATTCTTGATTTTTTGTAATTAAAATTTCTCTATCTTTTTCAAGTTTTGTAAGTTCTATATCTTTTTGTGAAATTTTTTCTCTAAACTTATCTAGCGTAGCCTGCAATAGACTCTCTTTGCTACTTAATTCTGAAATTTGCTGATTTAAAAATGGTATAGCGGCAACTTTCTCACGCTTCTCATTTAGCTCAGCCAACAGATCTCCCTCAAGAGACGCCGGTCGCTGTATGCTTTTTTTGAGCCAAATGACTGAGCCGACAAATACGGTTGAGAGTATTACGATTGTTATTATGCTGATTGGATCCATTTTGTGCCTTTAATACAATTATTTTTGCGCTTCTAGTTACTATTTACATATAAAAAACTTACAAGTTTATGACAAACAGATTGAACCCATCCTCATGTTGATATGAAAATGTGAAATTGTGTTTGTCTAAAATTCTTTTTACTAAACTAAGCCCCAAGCCATAGCCTTCTGCCGAACGTGAGTTATCACCCTGCGTAAAAGCCTCACAATAGTACTCAAGTGGTTTATCAAGCGGCTCTCCCGTACTTTTTATGGATATCTTTCTATCATCAATAAGCAGATAAACTGGTTTTGTAGTTCCATATTTAAGTCCATTGTCTATTAAATTTTTTAGGGCTATTGCGAGATAGTTTAAATCTCCTTTGATTTCAAAACTGGAGTTTATAGAGATATTTACAAGGGATTCATCCTCTATAAAAAGTCTTGAGAGCGCCTCTCCGACAACTGTTTCAGAACTGAATGTCTCGATGTTTAATCTATTTTGATTTGAACTTAATTTTTCTATGTATAGGAGCTCATTAACCATCTCATCGATTTGAGAGAATGCTTTTTTTAGTATTTTTTTATATTTGTTCTCTTCAATCATCTCTAGGGCTATTTTTGATTTGGAGATTGGAGTTTTTAGCTCATGCCCGATGTCACGAAGCAGTCTCTGCCTTGATATTATCAAATCTTGAATATTTGATGCCATGGAATTAAATGTTTTTGCGACATCGCCTATCTCATCTTTGCTGCCTGTGTTGATTCTTAAGTTGTACTCTCCGTCTCCAAACTTTCTAATAATTTTTGATATATTTTTCAATGGATATACCATTTTTAAAATCAACAAACAGAGAGTTATTAAAATCAATATATCAGCCAAAATCATATAATCTAAAAACTCTTTCTGCTCAAAGCTGCTGTTTTGGGACTTGTCTATAACCAAAATATCATCATCCAAATATTTCATATAGAGCAGATATTTGTTATCTTCATGTTTTAATATTTTTATACTTGAGAGCTCCGTGTCATACTTGTATAAAACTTGTGATGACTTAAAATAGTGCTCTTTATCTTCAACTATTTCAAACTTCAACTCTTTTAATTTTTTTTCCAAAATTGTTTGATTGCTGTTAGAGAGGTATGTAAAAAGCTCGTCTGATACATGTATATATTTATCTTTTAAAAGAGTCTCAATAGTGTTTTGCGTAAGTTTGTTTATTTTCATTGAAACAAAAATCATCAAAGAGAAGCTAATTAAAAAGAATATGATGACTTTATATATTATTGACATGTGCTAACCTATAAATTTATAGCCGATGCCCCATACAGACTTTATGTATTGAGAATCTTTTGGATCATCGCCAAGTTTCTGTCGTATGTTGCTTATGTGCATATCTATTGTTCTGTCTTTAGAGTTATATTCAATGCCGCTTACGGCGTTTGAGATGAACTCTCTAGATAAAACCTTGCCTATATTTTGTAAAAAAAGATTCAAAATATCATACTCTATTTTCGTCAAGTCAAGCAACAGGCCGTCTATTTTTATCTCATGTCTATCTTCGTTTATCTCAAAACTGCCTACTATTTTATGTTTATCCATCCCTCTTCTTAGTATTGCGTTTATCCTAAGAACCAGCTCTCTGGGCTCATATGGCTTTGCCAAATAGTCATCGGCACCCAAATCAAATCCCAATATTTTATCGCCTATTTCACCGCGGGCAGATGAGATTATGATTGGTATGGCAGATATTTGTCTGATTTTTTTACACACGTCAAAACCATCCATTTGAGGAAGCATAAGGTCAAGCACGACAACAGCGTATCTATTTCTGTTTTTCTCAAGATAAGAGAGTGCTTCTAGCGGTTTTACAAATGCATCTACATGCAGGTCGTAGTTTTTAAGATAGTCACAAATAAGTGTCTGCATATCCAAATCATCCTCTATAAGCAGCACGTTATGCATTATTTCACTTCCCAATCATCAAAATGGTTTATAAACCTTGTTCTCTGTTTTAGATTTAAAATAGAGTGCATCTTCCTCAAAAAGTTGCCTTCAATCTCACGTGCTTTTATATCTAGCTTTTGACTGAGCTTACCCAGCTCATCAGAGCTAAAAGCCTCTCTTAAAAAGAGATCTTTTCTTCTTTTTTCTATCTCTTTTTTAAAAATTTCAAACTCTTTTAACTCTGCTCTAAAATCATGCAATATCTCTCTTATCTCTATATTTTGTTCTTTTGACAAATCAAGGTGGGAGAGCTCTTTATTTATATGGCGACCATCATGATCATCATCGGCAAATATAGCGGTAAAAAACAGCAGCAGTACAATTATTAACTTCATTTTTGATTTCCTGTATCCGGCATTTTAATATCTTTATCATTTAATAAACCTTGCTCTATATTTTTATGGCACGCCTTGCAGTTTGACTGTGCAGCAACTTTTTTACTCTTAAAAATGCTTTTTTCAATATCTTTGTGTCTTTTTTTCCAATAAGGCGTTTTAGTTATTGCGATTGTCTCTTTGTCTTTTATGCTGTTTAAAATTTTAAATGCTCCTTCTTTTGTTGAACTCTCGGCAGCATTTTTGACAAGGTACTCTTTTATAGAATTTTTATCCGCTTCATCCAAGGAAGCGTCATCGCCAAAATGATTCTCTAAGTTATCCATCATTTTAACCCAAGACTCTTTTGGAAGCAGAAATGGCGGATAAAGCGTATGACAACGTATGCACTCACTCTCAAATAGTTCATTCTCTGCCTTGTAATCAACGACTTTATTTGCATCTGCCATTAAAATATTTGACGGATTTGCTAAAAGATAAACTAAAAGAAAAAGTGACGAACCTATCCACAAGAGACCAAAAAGTTTCTGAAAAATTGTAAGTTTCAGACTCTCGCTATTTCCATGTTTGTAACCGCCGACTATGGAATCAAGCGCCTCTGATTTATGCAACACTCTATCTACAAGAACGCCGATTATATGAATAAATATCACAAACATAAAAGCATTTGCAAAAAATTCGTGCAAATCTTCAAAAAAATCCATATTTTTAAAAAGCGAGATATTTAAAAAAGAGAGTATTCCCATCCCCTCCTGCGTGCCGTAAACAACAACCCCGCTTACAACTGAGAGAAGTCCAAAAGCTATCATAGCCACTATCGCCCAACTGGAAGCCGGATTGTGTCCTGTATACTCTTTTTTATTGCCAAATATATTTAACATGTACTCTGCTAAATCTCTAAGATTAAAATTAAAATCTTTAAATTTTGAGTATTTTACATCCATAAAGCCCCATGCGACTCTAAACAGAAGCAGCAATCCAATAACATAACCGATTGCCGCGTGGTAGCTTAATAGATTCTCTATATCGGACAATAAAAATGTTACTACAAAAGCAACAATTAAAAATAGGTGAAAGAGCCTTGTAAAAAGGCTCCAAACATATATTTTACTCATCTTCCCATCTTCCGTAATTCGGAATGTTTATCTCTCTTTCGCTATATGAGCCTTTGTCTGCCTTTGTGTGGCAAGCCATACAGTTAGATAGAGATTTGACCTCTTTTTGTTTGATTAGTTCGCAACCAATCTCTCTATGTTTTTGTACAAAATATCTTGTTTTTGTTATAGCAATTGGGGTTTCAGTCGCGACAATGCTTTCGTTTATTTTTTTGCTTCTTTTATAATCAGTAAATTTTTCAGCCGAGTTATCTTTGAGATATTTTAATATCTTACTATTATCCGCACTCTCAACAGAGGCATCAGTGCCGAAGTGATCACTCAAATTTCCCATAACCTTAACCCATGATCTGCTTGGAAGAAGTCCCGGCTGATAAGCAAAGTGACAGCTTCCGCACTCTTTTAAGTATAAACTATCCGTTGCCGGTGCAACACCTTTTCTACTTTCAAATAATGAACTGCTCTCTGCCAACAAACTTCCTGCTATTAACAGAGATGCGATAACTAATTTTTTCATGACATATCCTTTTATTTTTTATTTATGATGTAAGTGACTACATCGCCTTGTTCCTGAGCTGAACCTTCTCTGTTATAAACATCTTTAAAGTTTCTTCTCAACCACTTTTTAACCTCTTTAACGTCGCTGAATCTCTTAGGATTTGCCGATGGCGATAACGGCTCAATGACTTTGTTTGTGTTTTCATTAAGACCTTTTTTTGATAAGTCCGCCGTATGGCAGGTAACGCAAGAGATTTTATTGCCTTTTTTACCCATCTGCTCTGTGGTAAATATTTTTTCACCCCTAGCATAGTCAAACTCTTTGAGATTTGGATTTTGTTTTTTTGCTTCAGTCAATAAACTGTTCATAAAATCTTTCATCTGAGCATTTAACTCATACGCCTGCATAAATGAAACAACCATTAATAAAGCAACTACTGCCTTGACCATTTTCAAACTCCTATGTTTTTTAGATATTAGAAGTATGAAGGAAATTTGTCAAAATCCGATTGATAATTTGTTTACAATTTCTTTACAAATCGTAAATTATAAAGTGTTTTGGGATTTGTTTGATTGAAGCGCCAAACTGCTAAAGAGCAGCTTTTACTTTTTGGATGTGTTCTAGAAATAGCTTTTTATCTTTATTGCCGGAGAGACGAAAGTTTTCTAGCTCTTTTTTGTTTGCATCATAAAAGAGTATACCGGGAGGACCGTACAATGAAAATCTTTTCAACAACTCTATATCTATATCTCTAACTTGCGTAACATCTACTTTTATGAGCTCAAACAGACCGAGTTGTTGTGTTACTTCAACATTACTAAGCACATTTGCGTCAAGCTCTTTGCAGTTGTCACACCACTGGGCTGTAAAAACTATAATTAAGGGCTTTTGCGATTTTTTTAATGTTTCATCAAACTCTTCAGCAGATATAGTTTTAAATTCTGCAAGCAAGAGTCTTTTGTCGCTAATAAATTTTGCTTTAAACGGCTCCAACGGGTCTTTGACATTTGACGCACCTGCAATTGCACCAATTATCAAAACAATGCCGTACATCAAAACAAGCAGCGCTATTAATTTTTTTAAATGATATACGCTGTCAATAGCCGAGCACGCTTTGTTTTCAAATATATTCATAAAAACTGCAATAGCGGCAAATAATATCCCCAATAAAAGTAAAATTATCTGCCCGTCCAATATGCGAGATAAAACCCATATTGAAAATCCAATCATCATAAAGCCGAAAAATAGTTTAACATCAACCATCCAAGGCCCAGGTTTTGGCATAAATCTGCCGGCGCCAGCACCTATTAGAAGCAGAGGAACGCCCATTCCAAAGCTCATTAGAAACAAGGAAAGCCCGCCTATAAACTCATTTCCGGTTTGGCTAATGTATATAAGTGCACCTACTAGCGGCGGCGCAACACACGGTCCTACTATAAGAGCTGAGAGTATCCCCAACAAAGCAACGTTAAAATATGTTCTATCTTTTCCGTTAACAGCTTTGCTATTCATAAACGATTGTATGCTTTTTGGCATTTGTATAGTAAATGTTCCAAACATTGCCAAGCCCAACACAAAAAAGAACATGCTAAACAAAACTATTATCCATGTTTGTTGAAAAAAAGCTTGAATATTGCTTCCAAGTGATGCTGCAATGACACCCGCGATAGCATAAACAACGGACATTGAAATTACATATATAAGAGAAAGCATAAAGCCTTCTTTTGTGCTAATACTCTCTTTTTTAGAGATTATAACCGCTGAAAGTATTGGAATAACAGGCAGCATGCATGGAGTAAATGCAAGAAGAAATCCAAAACCGAAAAAAGTCACTAATGTAAAAAGTAAATTTTTGTTTTTTAGCATCTCCGCAATGTCGTCTTGCTCACTATTTGTCTGCACGGCATCACTATTGCTTTGATTTGCATCGCCGAATGTAAGAGTTGTAACTCTATCGTTGAATACATCTACTTTTTCTTTAGAATCAGAGCAGATTTCGTCTTTAGCACATGGCTCTGTTTCTTGGGTTTTATTTACAGGTGTCTCTTTAGTTTTGGTCGTGTTAGAGAGCGTAAATGTTTTTTTATATTTTTGAATTTCCGAACACTCATGGGACTTATCGCATATTTGGTATGTTAAAACGAGGTTAAACTCTTTTTCTTGTTTTGCTTCTACTACGGCTTTTATTTTTGTTTTCTTCCAAAAAACACTTTTGCCGTCATAAAGCTCTGAATCTTGATAGAACACACTGTTAAAAGATGCTTCATCTCCACTTATATCCAAACTTAGGATATCCTCTGGTATATAGTTGCCTTTTTCAGTGCTTAAAATGATGTTGAACTCATTTTTCTCTTGCAAGATGTTTATTTTTGCTGAGAGGTCATCCTCTGAAAACAGGGAAAACGGCAAAGCAAATAAAATGAGAAAAAATAGGCTTAATTTCACAAAAATAACAAGCTCCTAGAAAAATTATTGGTTACAAATAGATTTATTTTAATGCATTTGCTGTTTTTATTGCTTCCATTACTTTGTTGTAATCCGGTTCTTTATTGATATCTTTAACAATCTCTTGATAAACAATTCTTCCATTTTTACCTACAATAAAAATTGCTCTAATCAATAATCCTTTAAGTTCACCATTTTTTATAGCAACACCGTATTTTTCTCCAACCTCGCCATAGGCAAAATCAGAAGCGATAGAGATGTTTTGGATGCCTTGCCCTTTGCAAAAACGATCATCTGCATAAGGAAGATCCATAGAAATAACCGTCATATCCACTTCAGGAAACTTCTTTATTTCATCATCAAATCTTTTTGATTGTGCCGAACATATTGGAGTGTCTATCGAAGGCACCGTTACGATAACTTGAACCCTGTCTGCTTTTCCGCCAACTGTTTTTACAGCAAAATCAGGCTGAGTTACACGAGCTGCAGGTGCTTTTGAACCGACTGCCGGAAAATTGCCTTTAACTTTTACTGCTTCACCGTTATAGTTTACAGAAATATCCGCAGCAATAGAGAGTGTAGAAAATACGATAGTAATAAACAACATTGATATTTTTTTCATTTGTTTATGCCCCTTTATAAAAAATTAGAAAATTATAGCAAATTATAAAGTTTTATACTAGTAAAAATATAATAAAAAATTATACTTTTTTTGCTACGATAGAAGCTACTTTAATTCTTTCGCCTCTTAAGTTTGTATCAACTCTCTCTTCATAGTAGATTACATCAAGTCCTATGAAAGAGTGTAGAAGTTCATTTTTGCGCAGCAGATAATCCAGATTGGTAGTAGGAAGATGAAAATCTCCATGCGCAACTATAAATGTCTCAAACATCAAAACACCGCCACTTTTTAGAGCCTCTTTCATCTGCGAAACAAGACGGCGGTTTAGATAATTAACGTTTACAATCAAGTCGTAGCGATTTGGAGTTAGATTGTATTTGTCCAAATCCGTATCTATTTTCTTTATAGTAGAACTGTCTCTAACTCGCTCCAGCGCATAGTCAGATATATCGACAGCATCGACTATAAACCCTAAATCAGCAAGATAGTGCGTGTTTCTACCCGTTCCGCATGCTATATCAATCGCCTGCCCTACTTTGGCATGTTCTATATACTTTTCAACAAATGGAGAGACGCTTTGCGGCATCGGATTGTCCAAATATCTCTCGTTCCATCTCTGTTTATCTTCTTTCATAATAAATCCCCTTTTTAAGATAATCTGTTTCTGTAATCTTGATACCCAAACTCTTTGATTAACTCTAGAGTTTTATCTTCCCTTAGTATAACTAATGATGGTAATTTTATACCGTTGAACGTAGTGTTTTTTACAAATGTGTAGTGAATCTGGTCTTCAAATATAATTTTATCGCCGACTTTTAGAGGCGTATCAAAAGAGTAATCACCCATGATGTCACCTGCAAGACATGTATTGCCCCCCAAACGGTATGTATGTTTTTTTTCTCCAGCCTCGCCGCTTCCTCGCACCATTGCACGGTAAGGCATCGCAAGAGTATCTGGCATATGCGCTTCTGCTGAAGTATCTAAGATTGCTATATCCATTTTGTTATGTACAATATCAAGCACACTGCTCACAAGAACTCCTGTCTCCCAGCCAACAGCCTCTCCCGGCTCTAAATATACCTCAACACTATACTTTGCTCTAAAGGCTTTTATTATATTTATAAGCTTATCAACATCGTAACCCTTTTTGGTTATATGGTGTCCGCCGCCGAAATTTATATACTTCATACCTTTAAAGTATTTTGAAAACTTTGCTTCAAACGCCTCCAAAACCTCTTCAAGCGCATCGACATCCTGTTCGCAAAGCGCGTGAAAATTAAGACCCTCAATATGTTCTAAAACTCTCTCGTCAAAATTCTCTAATGTTGTGCCAAGTCTGCTGTAAAGCCCGCAAGGGTTGTAGATATCCTTTGGAGAGGAGGATTGTTCTGGGTTTATTCTCAAAGAGAGACTTACATTGGGATTTATTTTTTTCACTCTGTCGCAATATTTAAAGAGCTGATTTGGCGAATTAAATACGATATGGTCAGATATGCGCGCTATCTCATCTATATCCTCGTCTTTAAAAGCAGGTGAGTATGTATGAACCTCAAGATTTTTATCATCTTTTGCGAACTCTTCCCGTGCCAAAAGAGCTTCATGCAGTCCGCTTGAAGTACACCCTTTTAAGTACTGCTTCACAAGCGGGAATGTGCTCCACATTGCAAAACCTTTTAATGCCAAAATAACTTTAGCACCGCTCTCTTTTTGTACACGATTTAATATTTCAAGATTATTTTTCAAGAGAGACTCGTCGCACATATAGTACGGTGTTTTTAGGTTGTCTAAATTTTTCATAATTTTCTCTACACTTTTTGCTATTTTTGTATCATTCTATTTATTAAAACTTTATTATATTGTTCTTTAACTCTTGAAGCAATATGTTTAAAATCATTAACATCAAGCCCCATCTCTTCAACTATTTCACAAGCCTCTTTTATGGAATTGGTTGTTAAAATATTTTTAACATTTACCGCAACCCTGACCGCATCAAGGGAATCTATATATGCTCTAACCTTTGGGCTGGCATTTGTTTCAAAGTCCAAGCCTTTTAGTACCTCAATATAGAGAGGTTCAAATTTCCAATGCTCAAATAGCAGTGCCGATAGATAGTATGTGGTAGTTCCAAGCAAATCATGTTCATACTTTGTAATATTTTTAGCATTTTTATACCCGATTGTAAACTTTTTTATATAGCTGCTTTTCATAACTTCGTTTGCTAAAACAAGTTTTCCGGATTCCATAATAAGTGCTAAGGGAGTCATTATTTGGGCATGTCTAAGATCTACCCTTGAGTACCACTGCATCATAAGAGTGCTTTGAAGCTGGCATACATCGTTGAATTTTTTGTTATCTACTCCGTATATCTCCGTTTCTGCTCTAAGCTGTTCCCCGATTGCATATTTTAGAACCAAGCCGTAAATCATATCTGTTCCAAAAAGAGTTACGGCCTGTGAGATAGAAGCAATTTTTCTCGAAAACCCGTATATAGGCGCATTTATCATTTTTAAAATATTTGCTGCCAATACGGCATCATTTTCTATAACTTTGACAAGTCTTATAATATCAATATTTTGAGAGCCGTGACTATATATTTGCTGTATAACAAAAGGGGTGTTAGACAGCGGCGGCAGTGACTCTAAATTTGTTATTATATTTTTAAATGTCATCTATATACTTAACTCTTTAATTTGCCAAGGAAGCCCCTGAGTGTTCATCTCTTCCATAAACGGGTCGGGATTCATCTGCTCCATGTTAAACACGCCCACTCCGCTCCATATGCCTTTTAACATAAGTTTTGCGCCTATCATCGCCGGAACTCCGGTTGTGTATGAAACGCCTTGAGAGTTAGTTTCACGGAAGCACTCTTCATGATCTTTTACTTGATAGATATAAATTTTTCTCTTTTTACCGTCTTTGATACCCTCAGCCAAAATACCGATATTTGTCTTGCCTTTAGTTCTTGAGCCTAAAGATGCAGGGTCAGGAAGTAGTGTTTTTAAGAACTCAATCGGAGTTATCATCATGCCTTTATGCTCAACTGGCTCAATTCCCAACATTCCGACATTTTGCAACACTTCCATATGTTTAATGTAACTCTGTCCGAATGTCATAAAAAATCTGATGCGCTTTAGTCCTTTTATGTGCTTTACAAGCGATTCCATCTCTTCATGATAAAGCAAGTAGCTATCTTTTGGTCCTACTTCAGGATAATCCCAAACCTGCATGATTTCAAGCGGCGCAGTCTCTATCCACTCGCCGTTCTCCCAATATCTGCCGTTTGCGCTAACTTCACGAAGATTTATCTCAGGGTTAAAGTTTGTTGCAAATGCGTATCCATGGTCGCCAGCGTTACAATCCAAAATATCTATAGTGTGAATCTCGTCAAAGTAGTGCTTTTGAGCGTATGCACAAAATACGTTTGTAGCCCCTGGGTCAAAACCGCTTCCCAAAAGTCCCATGATTCCCGCTTCTTTAAACTTCTCATCTCTCTCCCATTGAAGCTTGTACTCAAACTTTGCTTCATCCGGATGTTCATAGTTTGCAGTATCAAGGTATGGCGTTTTTGTAGCAATACAAGCATCCATAATCGCCAAATCTTGATACGGAAGTGCGACATTTATCACAATGCTCGGTTTGCATGAGTTTATAAGTTTTATAACTTCTTCCGTACTGTCTGCATCAACCGAAGCTACTTCTATATCAGCATTTGGAAGCTCTTCTTTTATATCTTGGCATCTCTTAAGTGTTCTGCTTGCTAGAACAATATGACCAAAAACATTCGCATTTTGTACGCACTTATATACAACTACGCGACTAACTCCACCTGCACCTATGATTAATGTTGTTCTCAAACTTATATCCTTTAAATCAACTTTTTAGTTTTATAACTCTGTCTCTGAGCTCATCTGCTCTAATTTCTTCTGAGATAGGCTCCCCAAAATAGAGGGTTATCTCTCTTTTTTTCAAAAAACATCTTCTTGCATCACCTTTGTGTCTTGCAAAGAGACTTCCAAAAATACCATCTATGTAAAACGGCACTATTACCGCACCGGCTCTGTCTATAAACTCATAGCCTCTATAAAATTTTGCAACGTCAGAATTTCTAGAAATTTCACCCTCCGGAAATATGGCGACTATTTTACCATTTTTTAATTTCATTGAGGTTTCAAAAAAAGAATCTTTTGAAGCTTTTTTAGATATTGGAATCAACTCAGCCAACTTAAAAACTCTATTTAAAAACCTCCAATTATATATATCTTTATCTATCATAAAATTAATTCGCCTCTCAAGAGGCAGCTGAACGATAAACCAATCAATCCAGCTTACATGGTTTCCCATAAGCATTACGGCGCCATTTTGCGGTATATTCTCCAACCCTGTGTAGTTAAATCTGTATCTTATTTTAAAAATAAATTCTAAAAATGTCCAGCATGTCATTACAAAATATCTTTTAAATAGTATCACGGCAAGATAAACTCCAACAAAACTCATCAGATAAAAAAGGATTTGTGCATCTGCTCCGAAGTAGGCAAAGAGAGTCGTTAACATTAAAAAAACAAACATAAAGAGAGTTTGAACAAAGTTATTTCCTGCCAAAATAGTTCCTAAATGTACATTTGGAGAGAGAAATTGTATCTTTGCATTTAGCGGTACTATCAACAAACCGCAAAAGAGACCAAAAAACATAAACTCTATTGCCAAAAACAGTATAGAAGTCGTGGCTGGGATACAAAGCAGTATAACGATGATAAAAAAAGCGCTAATAGCTGACAAACCTGTATTTATATAGTATTTTGAGAAGTTTGCCGCCATAATTGAGCCGAGTACCATGCCCAGTACCGCAAGCGCCATAACTCCCTGAACAAGAGATGCACTTGTAATGCCCAGCTCACTCTTTGCATATTCGCCAAAGATAGCCAACACAACCTGAGATATTGACCAAAAAAGGCTAAGCGCTATGATTGCATCAAATATCTCTTTTTTGCGCATAATCATAATCATGTTTTTCCTAAGATAGGCACCGCTAACATATCTCTTGAACCTGAATTTTCGCTCGCTTGCTTCTGTCATCATGTTTGGCAGCTTTGATGCCAAAAAAAACTCTATAACCGAACCTAAGACCAAAAGCCATCCGAGCGGTGCCACAGTCTTTAAAATATCCTCTTTTGTGCTAAGGTTATCTCCAAGCAGAGCTTCAAACAACACCGTATAAAAAATAATCCCTAAAAGTATCGCGGCGGTTGTGGTTGCCTGAACCGCTCCGTTTCCGGCAGTTATGAACTTTATGCCGACAAGCTCTTTTATATATCCGTATTTTGCAGGTCCATAGATGGCACTTTGAAGAGAGAGCAAAAAAGTCATGACAAATGCGCCAAAAAACCAGCCCTGATAGTAAAAATATGTGATTATAAGCGTAATAGCTACTGCAAGAAGCGACGAGTATTTCATAATAATGTTTTTAGCAAATTTGTCGGCCAAAAAACCTGATGGTGAAAACGCAAGAATAAATGGGAGAAGGATAAGCGCATTTACAACTGCACTAAGTATTATTTGAGTTGTTCCGTCATACACTTTAAAAACAGTGTTTTGTATGATTATCTTATGCCCTAAATCCGTAAAAGCATTTAAAAAGGCAACGGCTAAATAGTTTACAACTCCGACAATAGCAAATATTTTATTCATATTCTAACTTTGAGTGTCGATTAAAATCGTACTCCATCCTTCGTAGTAGCCATGCTCTTTTTTAACAAGCTCATAAAGCTCCTCTACAACTCTTCTAACATCTTCATTTACAACTGTATGCAGTTTAACGAGAGCCACGCCGTGCTCAAACTCTTCGCTGCTTATGTCATCTTTAAATTCAAACCCGCATGTCAAGGCATTTTGGATAAATCTCTCTTTTTGAGTAGCGGTATCAAATGAGACATAATGCTCCACATCTCTAGGAGTTGAGAGCTCATCACCCTCTTCTTCAAGCAGAAATATTATCTTGTCGCTCTCAATGTTGTGAAACTCTAACTCGCTAGGATAAAGATTTTTATGATAAAAATCCCACTTTGCGTCTTTAACAACGCCGCTTTCGTACTTGTAGCCGCTCTCTTTGAGCATCTTTGCAACAATAATTTCCAAATTTTTTGCACTCTTTGCATAAAAGTAGAACTCGTTCCAGTCATCTTTAACTCTTGCTCCAACATATTTGCTTCTATTTTCATGCTCTAGAGCAATTATAAGAGACTCTTTAGTTTCTAAAAAATTCTCAAAACTGTCACTGTTTTCATTAATATTGCCAAACTTTATAAAAACGCTAAAGAGCCAAGGATAAGACTCCTGCTCATCATCCAAATCAACCTCTGCTTCTATATTTATAACTTCACCGTCTTCAATTCTGCTAAATAATTCTCTCATATTTCACTTCATTTTATTTTTAATTATTATAGCCAACTTATGTAAAAAAAACAGGAAGCAAAACAACTTGATAATAATTATCATTTTAATATTAGATTAAGATACAATGAACTACAATGCCACTCAGAAATCAAACGATAACGCTTATCAAATTCAACTAAGAGGAAAAAAGATGAAATTATTTAACAACAAAATAGGTTTGAGCATGGCTGCGGCAGTTATGCTCTCAAGCGGCTTACAAGCTGACACTGCTTCAGATATAGAGGAGCTAAGAAAAGAGATAACACAGCTTAAGGAACAGACTAAAATCTTAACGGATGAGACAAGCAATCTGCAGACAGGTTTCAACTACACAACGGTTGACAATGAAGCTTCTCATAGCGGACTTGGTGCCGCGGCATCAAAAGTGTACTACTCGAAATCGCCTTTAAGCATCGGCGGTTACGGCGAGATGTACTACTCACATACAAACAAAGAGAGCGGTTCAAACAGTTCTAAGGTTGACGTCTATAGATTTGTTCCATATATAGGATACAAATTCAGTGACAATATCCTACTAAACGTAGAACTTGAGTTTGAACACGGCGGAGTGGCAAATGACGACGGTACTGCAGAGGGCGGAGAGGTTATAGTTGAGTTTATCTATCTTGACTTCCTACTCAACGAAAGTGTAAATATCAGAGTCGGCAACATGTTAATGCCGATGGGACTTATAAACGAAAGACATGAACCGACGCTTTTTACAACCGTTCAAAGACCAAACACGGCAAAACAGATAATTCCTACGACTTGGCATGAGAGCGGCGTAATGGTTTACGGGGATGTTTTTGAAGGACTTAAATATAAAGTTGCGGGAGTTACAGCACTAAATCCGACAGTAGACAGCGACACAAGCTGGTTAAGAAGTGCGCGCGGCGGCTCGTTTACAAACAGCGACCCGAAACTCGGTTTTGTAGCAAGGCTAGATTATACAGACATTAACGGACTTTTGGCAGGTGCTTCGGCTTATATGGACTCAAATATAAATATGTTTGATATTCATGCAGACTACAAGATAAAAGGATTTAGAGCATACGGTACATATGCCGAGGCTCATCGCTCAGATGCAGAGGATCTGACTCCAAGTGCAACGCTACCGTCTCAAACCAAAGCAAAGGGCGGCTATTTAAACCTTAGCTATGACCTTTTAACTTTGAGTTCATCAGGCAATAAATTGCCTATTTTTGTTCAATTTGAGAGCATAAATCCTGCCGATAAACTTACGGACGGCAGTTCGCTTGATTCTATCGACACAACGACATTTGGCATAAACTACTTCCCGCATGAACAAGTTGTACTAAAAGCAGATTATGCGATGCAGAGCCAAGGCGGAGTTGATTCTGATACATTCAGTCTCTCTATGGGATTTATTTTTTAAAATAAGAGCGCTTTTGCTCTTATTGACAAAGTTCATTGACAAAAAAAATTTAATTTTATACAATCCGCAAAACTTAGGAGCACTACTTATTATGAAACAACTTTTACTATATCTTCTTATTTTTTTGGCACTTCCCCTAAGTGCCAAAATGCTTATCTCTCCGATTGATGCTATGAATCAAAGCTATGGAGCAAAGAGCAAAATAAGCGAAGAGAATATTTTATTGACAAACATTCAGGCAAAAAAAATTCAAGAAGAGTCGAATGTAAAACTTGATAGTAATATTTTTAAAGTTTTTAAAGCCCAACTAGGCGGCAAAACATTAGGTTACGGTGTTTTAATCAACAGAAAAATCCGCTCAAAAAACGGAGTTGTTCTATATTTAATCTCAAAAGACTCTATTTTAAAGGGCATAGAGATTATAGCCTTCAACGAACCTATGGAGTATGTGCCTTCAAAAAAATGGATTTCACAATTTAATGATATTAAGAGCGAAAAAATTGATGAAGCTTCAAAAAATATTCCAGCCATAACCGGTGCAACACTAAGTGCTAAAAGTTTTGTCGACGGCTCAAAAATCGCTTTCGCCCTTTATAATGAAGTTTTAAAAGGCAAATAGTGAAATTTACAGTAATCAAAAACCTTCAAAAAGATAGCGCTATGAGCCTTATTTTAAAAGGCTTTCTTTTTTTTATACTCCTCTATATCGTATCGGATATTTTTGTTATGAAATCTAGTTTTGGAATATCTGCAGAGGCTGTAAGCTCTACGCTGTTTGGTAGCGAAGAGGCGTATATAGACCCAATAAACGAATCCTCTTTTTTGGAATTTTGGCACACTCAGATTTTCTTTATTATGATGATTCTGCTCACACTCAGCGCGGTTTTTATAAGAGTAGCAAAAAGAAGCAGAAATATCCTTACAAATGTTCTTATGATTAGCGCTATCATATCGCTTGTCTCGCTTCCTTTGGCTTTTTACACCTCAAAGTTTTTTATAGATATCTATATAGTGGGCTATTTTCTCTGGCATCTTGTGGCTATTTATATGATTTTCTACTCGTTCTGGAAGTTAAATGCAAGAAGCGTATAAACTCTCAATCCTCTACTATCTGGCTTTTTCGCTGCTCTTAATTGTAAGTGCAATTATGCTCTTTGAGCATAAAATAGGCTTTAGTTTTAGCGGGGTTTTGGAGTACTACACCGGCAATGAAGAGAAATTTATTTCTCCTCAGAGTGGCGGCGGGATTTTAAAAATCGTACTGCCTCACATTTTTGTCTTTGGGCTTTTTGCTATGGTGCTTTTGCACTTTTTGGTCTTTGCCGATTTGAGATACAAAGAAAACATAACCATTTTGGTTTATGCTGCTTTTGGCGTAGCACTGCTTGAGATTTTCACGCCGTTTATGATTATCGGCGGATTTGAGTTCTTTGCATATATAAAACTCTTCTCATTTTTTGCATTTTTAGCTCTAATTCTCTATATCTCTTGGCTGCTTTTTCAAAGTATCGCTAAAGAGTAGGTTTTTGGCGTATTTGGCGATATTTTTACTTATAACAATCTCTTCATCGCTCTGCATGATAATATAACTTACTCCAAGAGCGTCTAAAAACTCATAAGCCTTCTTTGTAGGCATAACGCTCGCAGCAGTAGCATAAGCATCCAAATCGCTGCTAGAGAGCTTGCCAACGAGCGTTATGGAGATAAATGAGGTTTGCGGTTTTTTAGCTTTTGGGTCTATGAGATGATTGTTTTTTGTAGATTCAACATACCTGTTGTAGTTTCCGCTTGTTGTTATGCCCAAATCGCTCTTTGTACTCTCAAACGAAGCCATACGCTCATCTTCTAAAGAAGGGTTTTGAATATCTATTTTGCACGTAGAAAGGCAGCGTATGTCTCCGCTAAGCGAAATCACCGCATCTAGAGCACCTTTGCTTCTAAAATACTCAGCAACTTTATCAACTGCAAAACCTTTTCCCATCCCGCCCAGATCAACCTTTATGCCTTTATCTATAAAAGCCTCTTTTTTATCAAAACGCAAACCGTCAATATCAACTTTTGCATCCTGAAGTTCAAGAGGCGTAGCAACCCTCTCGCTCTCTCCAAATCCGTACAAATCTTTTGTTATCGAGCCTACCGTAATATCAAAATATCCGTCCGTTAGGGCGTAATACTTTTTACTCAAACTAAGTGCTTCATAGGCATAATCATCAAGCTCTGCATGTAGATTTTTATTTAACAAATATATTCTGGCTTTTGGATTGTATGAGGAGAGCGACATCTCAATATTTTTTATAATGTCAAACCCGTCGGTTATGAAATTTGTTTTTTTTTCATCTACTGAGATAGTTACAAATGTGGACATAATTACCTGTGTTCGTGATACCATTTTGGCGTCTAGAAGCCAAAACAGAGATAAAAAAAGGATTAATATTTTCAAATTTTAGATATTTATAACTTCGTTAATCTCTAGCCCAAAACCGCTAAGACCTACAAACTCGGCATGGCTAAGTGAAGAGATAAGGTTCATTTTTGAGACACCGAAAGATTTTAGTATCTGCGCACCGATTCCAAACTCTTTAATAGCCGCATTGTCGTTGTGAGTAGGTTTGTTTATAAAAATCAATGCTCCGCTATTTTGTTTTAAATACTCAATCGAAGCAATCAGGTTGCTGTATTTTTTTTGATTTAGGAGAAGTTCGATATCAGGTATAACATTATGAACTCTTACATTTGCTATCGAGGTTACCTTATGAAATACAATTGCAGTATGTTCTATGCCATCATGATCTCTAAACGTATATTTTTTAACTTTTGTGCCAAAAAACTCTATATCTTCAACGCAAACCTCACTCACAAGTCTTTCATTTGCAAGACGGTACTCTACAATATCTGAGATAAAAACAGTTTTTAGAGCGTGTTTTTCTCCAAAAATATCCAAGTCATCCCGCCTTGCCATTGTGCCGTCTTCTTTGATGATTTCGCATATTACGGCAGATTCGCTAAGACCAGCTAAACGGCACAGGTCCACCGAGCCCTCAGTATGTCCTGTTCTGATAAGCGTACCGCCCTCTTTTGCTATTAGAGGAAAGATATGCCCCGGCTTTACAAGCTCATCCGCATGACTTATAGGGTTTGCCAAAATCTTGATGGTATCATCTCTCTCAGATGCAGAAATGCCGGTCAAAGCATTTTTTGCATCAACAGAAACCGTAAATGCCGTCTCGTATGAAGATGTATTTGAACTAACCATTGGATTTAAAGCCAGACGGGTTGCAATACTTTTGCTAATTGCAACACAGATAAGCCCTCTTGCATGAGTCGCCATAAAGTTAACATGCGCAGGAGTTGAAAAAGCAGAAGCGTAAACCAAATCGCCCTCGTTTTCTCTATCCTCATCATCAATCATGATGACCATGCGTCCTCTTTTAATCTCCTCGATTGCTTCTAGTACTCTTTGTGTAGGTGTCATATATTCTTCTTTATTTTGATTGGGCGAATTATATATAAATGTTGATTAATTTGAGTTCAAAACCGCCTTTTAGAATTTAACCGCAATCTTCTTGACAAAGATAGCTTATTTGCCTATAATTCCACTCCAACAACCAAGCTAGCCTTGTTTGTAATGACGCGGAATAGAGCAGTTCGGTAGCTCGTCGGGCTCATAACCCGAAGGTCATAGGTTCAAATCCTATTTCCGCAACCAATTCTTTCACTTTTTATTATTGGGGTGTCGCCAAGCGGTAAGGCACTGGTTTTTGGTACCAGCATTCAGGGGTTCGAATCCCTTCACCCCATCCATTTCTACAATAAAATGATTAATTTTTGTTTTAGTCTAGGAAGTTTTGACTGAGGAATACTGAAGTATCCGAAGGAAACACTGACGAAGAATAAAGCTAAAAGTACCATTTTAAAATGTCGCGGAATAGAGCAGTTCGGTAGCTCGTCGGGCTCATAACCCGAAGGTCATAGGTTCAAATCCTATTTCCGCAACCAAAATCATCAATTTTTCTTATTTAAAACACTCGCTTTAAGTTCTCTTTTGAAAATAACTTTCCAACCTATTTCCAACTAATCTTTAAGTAGCAATAAATAAATATAAGTTACCTCTTCAAATGTTTAAAATTCTTATCCCTCAGTTCTACTACAAACTCTCAATAGAAAAAAGATTACTGGCATCTATTTATCGTAAAAATCAGCCACAACCCCCGGGACCGTTCATAATTCCGTGTCAATCGGGTAAAATTATATTTACCCAAGGAAAGACACATGAAGATAGAAATAGATGTAGAGCAATTTGCTCGTGACATAAAAGCTGGCAAAAGTATTGGCGGTT